>JBJEVY010000001.1:0-33031 GCA_051884775.1 Candidatus Spyradenecus sp.
CAGGCTGGGTCAATGGTCCAATCCCAAGCATAAAGGTCGGGAGCGGACTCCTGAATGGCGCGCATAGCATCGCGATAATAGCGGCGTTCAATAGCGATGTCTATGTCATCATCCCACGGGATGATGTCGCAATGACGTTTAGCACCTAGCAAGGTGCCGTAAGCGAGCGTGTACGGGATATGATGTTTGGCAAAACAGCCATCAATACGAAAAAGAAGCGCCTTGATGGCGGATTGATACTGAGAAAAAGAAAAGGATGCAGGTGACATAGATATGTTCCAAAGAGTCCGTACAATTAGGCGTCAATGAGGGTAATGATTTGCTTGAAGGGCATCAGGCGCGCATCGACTTCGAGGGCGCGGTGGTGCTTGAGGAGGTCGGTGGCGACGGACTGCATGGCCGGAACGGCGGCGCGGGTGAGTTGGTTAGCGTAGATGCAGATGTTCACGCCGTGTGCGGCGAGTTCGGCTTCGGTGATGGCATTGAAGGCGGTGGGGACGACGACAATGGGGGTGGTAGAATCCTCGGCGCGGAAGCGGTCACAGAAGGTGAGAATCTCGGCGGGGTCCTTTTTGCGTGAATGAATCATAATGCCATCTGCACCGGCCTGAACATAGGCACGGCAACGGGTGAGGGCGTCTTCCATCCCGCGCTCAAGGATGAGCGACTCGCAGCGGGCAATAATCATAAAGTCATCGGTGCGCTGAGCCTGCTTGCCGGCCGCAATCTTCTCACAGAAGCGCTCGATGCTCTCTTGTACCTGCACCACTTCGGTCCCAAAAAGAGAGTTCTTCTTGAGACCGGTTTTGTCCTCAATAATGACCGCCGAAACGCCAACGCGCTCAAGGGTGCGGACATTATAGACAAAGTGCTCGGTAAGCCCACCCGTGTCCCCGTCGAGGATGATGGGCTTGGTGGTCACCTCCATAATGTCGTCAATGGTACGCAGACGCGAAGACATATCAACCAGTTCAATGTCGGGCTTGCCTTTGGCAGTCGAATCGCAGAGCGAAGAGACCCACATGGCATCAAACTGGTCCAAGCGACCGTCAGCCTGCGTGACAATCGTCTTCTCGGTAATCAAGCCTGTCAGACCAGAGTGTGCTTCTAGGGTCTTGACGATAGGGCAGAGTTTGAGGAGCTGGCGCAAACGCTTTCGGCGGAACTCGGGCATTGCCAAGCGCTCGCGATCCAGCGCGTCGATCTTTTCTACGGCGGGATCGTGGGTGTAGGGTAGCTCCACGAGCTCTCCGCCGTAGGCGATCAGGCGCTCGAGCAGGTGGCGGCGGATAGCGAACTCGGGCGCGTCACTCCGGCTCCAATTGTCTCCATGAACAACGATATCCGGGCGCAATGTCTCGAGGATGTCATCGTAGAGCATATCGCGCTGCAGAACCACATGCGCCACACCTGGCAGGGCCTTGGCAGCGGCCAGACGCTCGGCTTCGCTAGCCACGGGGAAACGGTTATAGCGAATGGCGGCGGCATCCGAGAGCACGCCGACGGTCACCTCGCCCAGTTCGGCCGCGCGGGCGACGATGTTCAGGTGGCCCTTGTGGATGGTGGCCGTGCAGAAACAGGTATAGACGCGTTTAGGCATGGTAGTGCACATTGATATTGTTCTCGGCAAGGACCTCTGTCAGAGCCGCAAAGAAAGCCTCGATGTCCGGCACATCCAGCGCGCCCAGGGCGCAGAGACGGAAGGTGCGGGCCGAGCCGACCTTGCCGGGATAGATGGTAAAGCCGCGTGCGTAGCAGCCATCGTGCACGGCCTCAAAGGACCAACTGGGATCGTCTGGATAGAGCACCGAGATGACGAGCCCAGCCTGGTCCTCGCGCCGAATGAGGTTGCGGAAACCGAGGCGCTCAAGTCCGGCGTGAAGCGCCTCGAAGACGCGCGTATGGCGCGCCCACTTCGCCGCTTCACCCTCGGCCCAATACTCCTTGAGCGCCTGTAGCGTGGCGTAAATGGTCTGCACGGGCGGAGTGAAATGCATCTCGCCCGTCTTCTCAAAGCAGTCATATTGCAGGAAGAGGTTGCAATAGTAACTGCGCACAGGATAGGCCGCCGAGGCTCGGATGAGATCCTCGCGGCCGACGATGAAGGAGAGGCCGGTCATCGACTGCAAGCCCTTCTGAGCCGAGGCGAAGAGGAAGTCCACATTGTCGGCAACGATGTCAATCGGCCGCATCGCGTAAGTGGAGGTGGTATCCACAATGAAGGTGGCGCCATAGCGATGGGCCAGGGCACCGAGTTCGCGAATGGGGTTGAGCACGCCCGAGCCAGTCTCATGGTGCGTGGTGTAAAGTAGGGCCACCTCCGGATTCGCCTGCAATGCGGCCTCAACGGCCCGGGGGTCAATGGGCCGCTCGATGGGGAGTTGCAGGTCGACATGCGGCAGACCGTAGGCGCGGCAGACCTCCACGGCGCGCGAGGAGTAAGCCCCATTATCGGCCACAAGCACCTGCTTGCCCGCGGGGAGCAACGAGTTGAGGCAGACATCAATATTGATGGTTCCCGATCCGCAGAAGAGCACCGATGTGTAACGCTCATCACCGTGCACCACACGCACTAGGTCCCGGCGCAACCCCTTCATCAACCGGGCGAAGTCCTGTTCGCGCGGGCAGATATCCGGCACCACCTGGGCCATCTTCACCGAGTCAGTCGTTGTCGCCGGCCCGGGGTTCAGCAGAATGTTTCGCTTAATCATCACCTTCTATGCTCCTTAAATCCGCCACGGTGTCGCACTCGATAATGGCCTTTGCCTCTACTGGATAGACCGCCAAGTCCAACGCCCCGCGCTGTACCAACGCGTCGGCCACCTCATCCCAAAAGAGCCCATCGTTCACGGACTCGGCGGCCGCCCGAGTGATAGCCTGTGCCAAACGCACGCCATCGGCCTGATGAAAGAAAGAAATGCCGGCCATATTGAAGCAGTCTCGCCCGCCCTTGCCGATCCGCAGGATGTGCCCGGCTCCATCCGTTTCGAAGAGCCAATCCTCCGACCACCCGGCCACGAACTTGCCCAGGTAGCCCGAGCGCGGGAACGCTTGGCAGAGCAGCCGTTCGTTCGCCACAAAGAGGTCAGCCTCGCAGATAAAACAGTCGCCTTGCGCCAAAAACTCTGCCGCCACGGCCAGTGAAGAGAGATTGTTCTTGCGCGCGTAGTCCGGATTTTCAATCAGCCGCACGCGCGGCTCCCGCGCGGCCAGGGGCCGGAACTGCTCGCCCAGGTACCCGGTCACAATCGCCACCTCCGCCACCCCGCGCGCCCACAGCGCCGCAAGTACCGTCTCAATCAACGGTCGGCCACGCACCGTCACCAACGGCTTGGGAACGCGCTCAGTCAAGGGCCGCATCCGCGTCCCCAGTCCCGCAGCCATCAAAATAGCCCGCTCCACGCACTTCATACGCCAAGCTCCGCCATCAACGCCGCCTTATTCTCTCGCGGCGACGCCTTGGGCCGCCCCAAGTCCGCGCGCGCACCCTTCGCCACGCGCACCTCCAAAAAGCGACTCCGCGTACGCTCCACCCCCTCACTCGCTGCCAAATACGTCGTCAGCGCCTCAGCCGTCGCGCCCCGAAAGGGCTCTACCGCCGCATAGCCACACGCCCGCGCAATCGCCGTCAACGCCACCGCTCCTCCAACGGTCGGCTGACCGCCCACCGAATCGTGCGCGCCATTGTTAAGCACCACATGCACCAAGTTTGCCGCCTTCGAGCAACCCGTAATCGCCAAGTTTCCCATCTGCATCAGCGTGGCCCCATCGCCATCCAGGCAAACCACCTGTCGTGCCGGCTGGGCACGCGCAATCCCCAAGGCTATCATGGCCGCCTGCCCCATCGATCCCACCGTTAGAAAGTCGTGCCCATGCCCTTGACCCAGCCGCGCGCGAATCTCATAAAGCTCGCGCGAAGCCATCCCCGTAGTGGAAATAAAAACCGCCCCAGGCCGTGCGCCAAAGTGCGCCACAATCGCCTCAATCGCCTCCTCCCGCCGCAGCGCCCCCAAGTCCGCCTCTCGCCGCGCCAAGGTGTAGGGCGCAAAGGTGCCGCGCCGGACCGCCAACGCCACGGGGCGCGCCTCGACCAGAGCCTGCTCCACCGTCGCCCGTGCCATCGCTATGGCCGCGCCTTCCTCCTCTGGCAACACCTGCGCAGGAATCTCCATCGCCTCAAAGAGCCGCATCATCACCCGCCCCTGCTTGATGTGCTGCGGCTCATCGTGCTCCCCCGGCCGCCCACGCCATCCCACCAAGAGCACCATCGGCACCCCATAGACCTCTGGATCGGCCAACGAGAGTAGCGGATTGACCGCGTTTCCTTGTCCAGAGTTTTGCAGGTAGACCACCGCCGCACGGCCCGTCGCCAAGTAGTGACCCGCCGCCAGCCCCACTGCGCCCCCCTCATTCGCCGTAATGACGTGCTCGGCTGCGCACCGATCCGTCAGATACCCACAAAAGGACTTCAATAGCGAATCCGGCACCCCCGTAAAGAGCGACACCCCCCGCGCACGAAAGGCCGAAACCAATGCCTCCGCTCGTACAGCCATCAACTCTCCTCCGTCCTGCAAGGCGCTCCAACAAGGGCCGCAGAAAACTCCCTTGCAGGTTGCCGGACACCCCGGCCTCGTGGTCACCGCAGGAGAGACAATAAAGGCGTGTCTCCTGCCGTGTGTCTTCAGCGGAGGCCGACCAAAGCCTTGAGAGAAAACAGTACGGGGAAACACGCCAGGGGATATAACCCCAGCGCGCCTCCGCAGCCCGTTCGTTCTCTCGTAGAAATTGGTCGTTTCCGCTGAACGAATGTGGTTGCGTGACGCAACAGTAGCGTCTGAGGCGGCGAGAGGTCGTGAGACTTCGCCCAACTCAAACTATGTGCCCCCAGTATACGCCAACCCCGCCTAGAACGCAAGCCTTTTCGTCGCTCGGTTGATACGCCTTCTCGTGGGCCACGCTGTGTGTCGTTTCGTTCTCGCGTGCGAGAGGCGTGAGCCGCATCTGCCCCGGGGTCACCTTCGATCAGCCCCGGGTTAACTTCGCATCCGCCCCGGGTTCATCTTGGACTCTGGGCGAGGGGAATTATTAAGTCCGGGACTTATTGGAATTAAGTGGGGGACTTATTGCCGATAAGAGGGGGACTTATCGGCAATAAGTGGTGGACTTAATAGTTCGCCTTGGGCCGGGTTGATTTTGGACCCGGGCGCTTTACATTTTTATCCGCCCCTGGTTGACCTCGAGGTAGGCCCTAGTTCGCCTCGAGGTAGGCCCTGGTTCGTTTTGAGCCTGGAGCGAGGCCGATAATTATCCCCGCGGGGATAATTCAAGTAAGTCTGCGCCTTAATTATTTCGCCCGCCCCGGGTTCGCCTCGGACTCGGGGCGGGTTTGTTTTTGACTCGGGACAGTAGCGTAATTTCCCCGTTGACTTTATGGGGGGGGTGGTAATATATCTGTAGATGTTTGGGCGGTGCTATGTTTTGGCGAGCCCGCTTGTTGCGTATGGTGCGCCACGAGTAAAGACTTTGGAGGACGGTTTTATGGCGGTAAAGCGTGTGGTTGATTTAGTGTTCTTGGTGGATGTGACCGGGAGTATGAGCCCGTGCATTGAAGGGCTCAAGGCAAGTATCAAGCAGTTCTTCGCGCATCTGACGGACGAGTCGGCGAATGCCTGCGCCATCCGTGACTGGCGCGCGAAGGTGGTCGGCTACCGGGATGCCGCGTTTGATGCAGAGCAGTGGTTGGTGGAACAGCCCTTTGTGCGCACGAGCGAGGAGATTCACGCGCAGTTGGATGCGTTGGTTGCGAAGGGTGGGGGTGATGAGCCCGAATCGCTGTTGGATGCGTTGTTGACCGTGGCCGATATGGGGGAGATGGGCCTGCAGGATCGGGACGATCCGGCGAAGTGGCGTGCACGGGGGATGGCTGCACGCGTGGTGGTGGTCTTTACGGATGCCACTTATCACCCGGAGGCGACGGTGGAGAAGTACGCCGGGTGCGGGTACCAGGATGTGGCGCGTAAGTTGGGTGAGCAGCGGATTATTCTTGAGGTGATTACGCCAGTCTCACCCGCCGATAAGTCGGTGTCGCAGGAGACCTTCGAGCAGGCTTACGAGGCGTTGGCATCGGCGGATAAGGCGGAGTATTGCCCGCTACGGACAGAGGCCGGGGTGGCCTTTCCGTTCAGCGAGATTGGCGCGCATATGGAGCTCTTTGAGCAGTTTGTCTCGCAGTTGGCCAAGACGCTGAGCGCCACGGTGGCACCGCCGGAACTGTAAACGGAGGGGCAAGGGATGGCAGTTCGTTATGCGCCCAAGGCGCGCGCCGGGCAGTACACCATCGAGCGCGTGCTGAATACGGGCAACTTTGCGGTGTCGTATGCGGCGCAGGCGGAGGGGGGCAGGCGTGTCTTTCTCAAACAGTATAAGTCGCCCTCGCCGATGGTCTCGTGGTACGCGGCCTATCAAGTGCACCAGCGTGAACTGATGCGTCGTATTCGGAGCAATGGACAGTTGCAGGAGCGGACATGTGACTTTGTGGAGATGTTCGAGCACAAGCGCGCCTTCATCCAGGTCTATGGGTTCATTGAGGGGGGCAAGGACCTCAAGGCTTATTTGGCCGAGGGGGAGATGTCGCCCGGGCAGCGGTACACCTTCGCTTCGTTGCTCCTCTTTACGCTGCGCCTCTTCCATGCGGCGGGGATTGTTCATACGGACCTCAAGCCGGAGAATGTCTACCTAATGCCCAAGCCCGAGGCGCGGATGGGCTACAATCTCAAATTGATTGACTTCGACTTCACGGTGCTGGACGAGCGTCAGGCGCCTTGGGACGTCAAGCTGGCCAAAGATGGGCAGAACTATTGCGGGACGCCGCGCTACCTCTCGCCCGAACATCTGCGGGCTGAGCTGCCGCGGGCAAAGTCGGATGTCTTTACGGCGGCCATCATCTGCTACGAGTTGCTTACGCGCGGCGGTCATCCCTTTCCGGAGGATGAACAGGCCTACAAGGAGGCCGTGCTGGCGGGTAAGGTGCCAGAGCCGGACTTCATCGTCTCACCCGATGGAGCCATCGAGGCCTTTGGACGGCTGTTGCAGCAGGCGCTCTCGCCGGACCTGACCAAGCGGCCGACGGTTGAGGCGCTGCACACGGCACTGCTTAAGTGCCGCACCGGGTTTACTGAGGGTTCGCCACGGCCTGCTACGCCCGCGCCGCGACCAGCCCCGGCACCGACAGCGGGGAGCGCTGCCGGGCCTGCTCATACGCAGTCACGGGCGGGGCGATTAGGGCTCTCAATGCAGGGAGCGGAGGAAATTGACTGGTTCGCCGCGAGTTCCGCCTTTGGGTCGCACTCAATGGTAACGGCGGTCAAGCCCTTTCGGCTCTACTGCTCGGGCTGTCAGTTCGTGTTGCGGCGCGAGGGCGAGGCGTGGTTCATTGGCCCCGCACCGCAGCCGCCGAAAAACCGGGTGCTCTACAATGGTCAGGAGCTGCTGGAGAGCCATCGTCTCGCGGCGGGGGACATCATTGCGCTGGGGAGCCGGAAGGATCCGAGCAAGCGGAACATCGCACCGATGGTGGTGCACTTGGAGGAGAAGTGATGTGGACATGCCCAAACTGCGGGCTGGCAGAGATTGAGGCGGGGGCCGGGATGTGCCCGGGGTGCGGGTTTGTACGCCAGGGCTTTGTGCGCCTTGCGGGCGGAACGGGGGCCTTTGTACTGCGCACATCGCTTCGCTTTGGGGCCCGAAACCTGGCGCAGTTGGTGGGGGAAGAGGCCGTGTACGCGGCCTCGGTGCAGTTCGAGATTCGGCGCGAGGAGACGGCTTGGCGGCTCTATGCGGCCGCGGGCACGCCGAATGCGACCCTACTCAACGGCCAAGCACTCCCGGCGGAGGGGGCAACGCTGCGCGAAGGCGACACCATCTGCCTTGCCTCACGGCGGGAGAGCGGGCGTACGGCCGCCACTATTTCGGTTACATTAACTCATCAATGAGAGGAGATTAAGATGCCATCACGTAAGGTTGATATTGTATTCTGCTTGGATATGAGCGAGAGTATGAAGCCGTGTATCGACGCGGTTCGTGCGAACATTGGCAGGTTGCTGACGCAACTGCAGCAGGCCCACTTCGCGTGGCGGCTGGACTTCGTGGCGCATTGTATGCCCGGGCGGCACATCTACCGGATGGTCTCGGTCGCGGGCGGGACCACGCGGCTGCTGTATCACAGCGGCAATGCGGCCGAACACTTCTTCACGCAGGACGTGGAGGCCTTTCGCCGCGCACTGGGTGAATTGGAAGTCTGCGGGGATGAGGATATGCTCTGCGCCCTCGATACGGCAATCGACTTCCCGTTCGGTCCGGCCAACGAGACGCAACGCGTGGTCATCCTCGTCTCGGACGAGCCCTTCGAGACCAACGAAACGGAGGCCTTTGGGCGGGCCAAGGGGAAGGTTGAGGCGATTATGGAGAAGATTCGCGCCCGCCATATCACCTTTCTCGCGGTTATGCCGGTGCGCGAGGGGGGCGTGGTCGAGCAGCTCTCCCTCTGCGATCGGGCCGACATCATCCCGGTGGAGGAGAACGATCTGGGGATGACGCAGGTGGATATGGTCGAGCTCTTTAACCAACTAGGCAAGACTATCTCGGTGAGCACGCAGCAATCCTCCGGCGAAGAGCCCTACCAACGGGCGCTCTTTGGGCAGGACCTGTGGGGCGCGGCAGGCGGTGGCTTCCAGCCAATTGGCGACCATAAGTAAGGGCTCAGCGATGAGTTGGTGTCCTCCCGATTGGGTCTTGTTGTCGCTGATGGCGGTAGCAGGTCTATATTGGGCCTGGTATGTTTGCCGTCAGCTCTGCGCGTGGTTGCAGACGCGGCGGAGGGCGCGTGTGGGGCCGCCCAAGTTGCCACCTGCGTCCGCGCGGCCGCCGACCGTAGCGACCGTTGCGTCACCCGCCGTGCCGTCGTGTGCAGCCCCGGTCCCGACGGCGGAGGCGACGAGTCAGGTGTTGGGGGCAGATGTTCGCTGGCGGGTGCCGTGCGAGGTCGAGCCAGGGGAGTCGCTCCTCTGCATCCTGCACATTAAGGACAGCGCGCAACGTTTCGACTACCCGCCGCTGATTACGGGCGAAGCCACCTTCGCCATTCCGCAGGAGTTGCCGCCGATTACGACCGAGCCGACGCCATGGGCCTTTGCCGAAAACCGGCAGGGGCGCGTGGTGGTGGTCGAGCCCGCACAGGCCAAAGCGCTGGCCGGGCGGCTCTACTTCGTGGGCGATCTGCATGGTGACGCTGAGTCCCTACGCGCCATCGCCGAGCGTGTCTTCCGAGAAGATTCCGCCGCCCGGCTTGTCTTCTTGGGCGACCTCTTCGATCGCGGCCGCGAACATTTGGCGTGTGCGAGGCTTCTCTTCTATTTGGCGCGCCGCTTCCCGGGGCAGGTGCTCTGGCTGATGGGCAACCACGACCAGGCACTGCACTACGATGCAGCCCAAGCGCGCTTCACCTCCGACGTCGACCCCGCCGAGTTCTGCGCTTGGTTGAACGCCAATCCGCAGGCAAACGCCGAGGCCCGCGCGCTGATTGAGCAAATCGCCGCCCTGCCTATGGCGTTAATCTTGGGCGACCACTGGGTCTCGCACGGCGGCGTCCCCAACGAAGACCTCTGCAGCGCGTTCATCTCCCTGGCCGCGATGACGCTCACGATGCTTGAAGACTGCGTCTGGGCGCGGATGAAGGACGCTCCCGCCAAACTGCCCAACCGCTCCCACCGCGGCGCGGAAGAGGGTTACCGAAACGCAGCTACGTGGGCAAAAACGCTGACCGAGCGCTATGGTTGGACGATTCGCCATCTCGTCTGCGCCCATCAACACGAGTATCGTGAGGGCGCGGGCTATCTTCCCTTCCGCAAATACTTTGGGGAAAAGGCGGCCGCACCGAGGCTCACCTGCCAGTGCATTTGCTCCTTCCGAGAGCCCGATCGCGGCGGCCAGCCAGTCTACCTGCGCTACCTCGGCAACCGCACGCCCCAGCCCTACCTTTGCCCTCTCCCGGAGATGCCCAAAGCCTGGCTCGACACTAGCGAAAGGAAGCGCGAATGACGCCGAACGCAACCATCATCTGCCCCGAATGCGGCACCACCTCCAGTGCTTCCGACGGAAAAGCCTGCCCCGCCTGCGGCTACATCCTCACCGCCGCAGAAGCCAAACGCTACCGTGCCGCCCCGTCCGTGCTACTCCGGGATGAATTCGAGTCAATCACACTTAAGGTGCCATCCTCGCGTCCCCACGCCGAACCAAAGGTTCCGCCTTTTCCGCCCCAGCCCTCCTTCGTTAGGAAGCAAAAGGAACCGAACGGATGTCTTGTCGGTGTTCTAATCTATATAGGCTGGGCCTTATTTATGCTCACGATTGCGTCTATAGGGCGTATGTTCTGCGGTTGAGGAGTTACAAGTCACTTCGCTGCACGACATATCGTGCCTCGCATTCCTGCCGACTGCACTGGTCCCGTCCCGGAGGCAGCAGGGTTTGGTTTGAGGCTAACGAAGGAGAATACGGATGAAGCCGGGCTCAACCATTACTTGCCCCGAGTGTGGCACCCCTTTCGCGAGCAACGCCTTCGGTGCTCCTGGCGGAAAGTCCTGCCCAGCTTGCGGCTACATCCTCACCGCCGCAGAGACCAAAAGGTCCCGTGTCGTCCCGCCCGCGCCACCGCCTCCGCCCGTTACTCCTCCTATACCCGTTCCAACCCCCAAGCCCGAAACTCCGCCGCCCGATCCCGAGCTTCCGTCTTCGCCGCCCCGGTCCTCCTTTTCCGAGAAACTCGACGACGCGAGAAGTTGTGTTGGCCTTCTACTTTATTATCTTGGTACGATTGGCATTATATTGTTTCTCGCGTCCACGATGGGTTGCTAAGGGTTGGCAAGGCTTCCCTCCAACCGCTCCCAGGCCGAACCCCTCTTCGGTCGTTCCTTTCATTCGCCCCGGGTTCGTCTCGGACTCGGGGCTGGGGGAATACATAAGTGGTGGACTTAATAGTTCACCTTGGGCCGGGTTGATTTTGGACCCGGGCGCTTTACATTTTTATCCGCCCCTGGTTGACCTCGAGGTAGGCCCGGGTTGACCTCGAGGTAGGCCCTGGTTCGTTTTGAGCCCGGGGCGGGGGACTTTTTCGATAGGCGGGGGCGATAGGCAAGAAGGCCTTTGCCGGAGGTGGAAAGCCTGGCCAAGGGATTGCCAGTTTCTCCGTCGCGGTACGCGTGCTGTCAGCTGTCGGCTAACGGCTAACCGCTGCGAGCGCAGCGAGCCGGCCCGGGTTCGCCTTGGGTCTGGGGCTTGTGGTATGATATGCGGCGAAAGGAGCGCCAATGGGAAGCAATATCAACGTGCAGAGTTCTGAGTTCCCGATGATTCGCGAGAAGCGGGTAATCTATGTGGATAAGACCGATTACTTTTATCGGATTATCCGGGCAGGGGATGCGGCCTCGAATATCTTCTTCCTGGCGCGGCCGAGGCGCTTTGGCAAGTCGCTGATGATCTCCACTTTGAAGGCCATCTTCCAGGGCAAGCGCGAACTCTTCGAGGGGCTGGCCATTGCCAAGGAGGACTACGATTGGCAGTCTTGGCCGGTGTTTCACTTTGACCTGTCGCAAACAACGGGGGAGACGATTGAGCGCTTCCGGTTTCGTTTCCAGGACCATGTCGCTGCAGAGCTTGCGAGGTTTGAGGGGATCCAGTTGGAGGCACCGCCGGAGGTTAACTTTGCCCGCGCCTTGCGGCAATTGCAAGCGCAGGGCAAGCAGGCAGTGGTCCTGATTGATGAATATGATGCGCCTATCTGCCACACCTTGAACCGCCCCGAGCTCTGCGAGACCATTCGCGGCGAGTTGGCAAACTTCTATTCCGTCCTCAAAGGAAACCAGAGCGCTATCCGCTTTGCGATGATTACCGGCATCTCCAAGTTTGCCTCCCTGGCGGTCTTCTCGGGGCTGAATAATATCGTTGACCTCACCTACGACCCCGATTACGCCACAATGCTCGGCTACACCCAGGAGGAACTGGAGGCGAACTTTGGTGAGCACCTCGACCGCCGCGCGCAGGAGATGCATCTCTCCAAGGCCGACTTTATGGCTGGGCTCGCCCGTTGGTTTAATGGTTACCGCTTCGCGCGTCAGGCCCCGGTCTCGGTCTATAATCCGGTGGCCATTGCGCGGACGCTGACTTCGCACGAGGAGTTCTTTCAGGCGCAGTGGTCCACCACAGGCCGCCCCTCGACGTTGACGACCTTCCTCCGGCGAAATGAGCTGCTCGAGATGGACTTTGATCAGCCGTTGATGGCTTCCCCCGCCGAGTTGGAGACGCCTTCGCAACTCGCCGCGCTTTCGCCGATTGTCGTGCTCTATCAGACCGGCTATCTGACCATCAAGGGCTATGACGCGACCTACGACAGTTATATCCTGGGGATCCCCGATGAGGAGATCCGCCGCGACTTGAACGCTTTCCTCTGCGAACTGGCTATCCCCGATGACGCGCAGCGCTCGCGGTTCTATGCTCATCTGCGCTATGCACACCGTGATGCCTTTCTGCGCGCCGACTTGCCAGACTTCTACGCCAAGTGCCACTACGGCGCCACCGAGGAGCGGATTCAGGAGTACAACTACCAGCGGCTCTTGCAGGCCTTTTTCCTCGCGCGCGGCTTCGAGCCGATTGTCGAGGCGGGGCAATCCTCCGGCAAGCGCGCGGATATGGTGGTCAAGATGCCGGATTTCATTTACCTCTTTGAGTTCAAAACCGATGGCACCACCGCCCAGGAGGCCCTCCAGCAGATTAAGGACAAGGGCTACGCCACGCCTTATCTCCACGACGGCCGCCCGCTCGTCATCGTCGGCCTCTCCTTCCACAAGGGCAAACGCGAGCTCCAATCCATTGCCTACGAAGATCTTCCCTCCCTTGCTTAGGGGACTGCAAGCGTTCTAGGCGGGTGTTTCCCGTGTCTACCTTGCGCGTGCGCGCGCGTATACCTTATATACTAGAGGGGGCCGCGATGTGAGCGTTCACGGGTGGGCGCGGTTTGTGCTATACTGGGGGGCAATTGAAAGGAGGCGCTATGCCGAAGATTGCCGTTTTGTTGCCGTGCTACAACGAAGCCTTGACAATTGAAAAGGTGGTTCGGGACTTCCGCAAAGAGTTGCCGGAGGCGGACATTTGGGTCTACGACAACAATAGCTCGGATGGGTCGGCGGAGTTGGCGCTGGCGGCGGGGGCGAAGTTGCGGCGGGTGCGCCAGCAGGGGAAGGGGCACGTGGTTCGGCGAATGTTCCAGGAGGTGGAGGCGGATATCTACGTGATGGTCGATAGCGACGACACGTACCCCGCCGACGAGGTGCACAAGCTCATCGCGCCGATTGCCGCCGGCGAAGCGGATATGGTCAATGGCGACCGTCTCTCTTCGACCTATATGACCGAGAACAAGCGCCCGGGGCACAACTTTGGCAACACGCTGGTCTGCACGTTGATTCGGGTGTTGTGGGGCGAGCGGGTGCACGATGTGATGACCGGCTATCGCGCCTTCTCGCGGCTCTTTGTGAAGAGCTGCCCGGTGTTGGCGCAGGGCTTTGAGATCGAGACGGAGATGACGCTGCATACGCTCGATAAGCGGATGAGCCTGGTGGAGGTGCCGATTCAGTATCGCGACCGCCCGGCGGGCTCCTTCTCCAAGCTCAATACGGTGCAGGATGGCATTCGCGTGCTCAAGACGATCTTCAACCTCTTCCGCTTCTATCGGCCGGAGATGTTCTTTGGCGTGATTGGCTCGGTGTTGCTTTTGGCGGCGGGCGGACTCTTTGTGCCGGTGTTGGTGGAGTTCTTCCGCACGGCCCAGGTGCCGCGCCACCCAACGGTGACCTTCGCCGGCTTCCTGGCCATGGCCGGGCTCCTCTCCTATAGCGTGGGGCTCATCCTCGGCGCGTGCAAGAAGCATTCGGACCAACTCTTTGAGATTCTCGCCTCCCAGGAAAAGGGTCGCGAAGTGCAGCAGCAGTAAGGCCTTAAGGAAACGATTTATGGCAGATGCTCCCACGCCCCCCACCGGGGCCGAACAACCCTCCGGCAACAAGCCGAGCCCCCCGCCGCAGCAACCCGGCAAGCCCAATTGGAAGCGCCCCTTTATTGTGTGGGTGCTACTGGCGGTCTTTGTGATGTCGCTGGTGGGTGTTTTCCGTGGCGGGAGTGACGCGGGGGGCGAGGCGGCGGAGAGTCCGCTCGCGGCGGTCTTTGGGGGCGAAACCAAGGCGCTCTCGCAGTTCGACTTCTGGAAGCTGGTGGAAGCCGGGCGGACGGTTGATGCGCAGGGGCAGGTGATTGGCAACAAGGTGCTCTCGGAGGCCAAGCTCATTCGCGAGAATGGGGGCGAAACGTACATCGAGGGCACGCTGAATGAAGCGGTCCAGTTGCCGCCGGCCGAGGGTGAGACGCAGCCGCGCGTGACGACCAAGCAGCGCAAGGTGCGCGTGAATGTCTTGGGCGTGGAGGGGCTGGAAGAGAAGTTGGGCGAGCTGGGCGTGCGGACCACGCAGCAGACGCGGACTAACTGGTTCGGATCGCTGCTGATTTCGATTTTGCCGTTGGCGCTGCTCTTCCTGCTCTTCTACTTCTTTGTGCTGCGGCAGATGCGCGCCGGGGGCGAGGGCGGGCCCTTCGCCTTCGGGAAGTCGCGCGCACGCCTGATGAACAAGGAGGAGGCCAAGACCCGCTTTAAGGATGTGGCCGGCGTGGACGAGGCGAAGGAAGAGGTGGCCGAGATTGTCGAGTTCCTCAAGCACCCCAAGCGCTTTGAGGACCTGGGCGGCAAGGTGCCCAAGGGCGTGTTGCTGATGGGGCCGCCCGGCACGGGCAAGACCTTGCTGGCCAAGGCGATAGCCGGCGAGGCGGCGGTGCCCTTCTTCAGCATCAGCGGCTCGGACTTCGTGGAGATGTTCGTGGGCGTGGGCGCCAGCCGCGTGCGCGATATGTTCGCCCAGGCCAAGAAGAACGCCCCCTGCATTCTCTTTATCGACGAGATTGACGCCATCGGCCGCACCCGCTTTACCGGCATCGGCGGCGGACACGACGAGCGCGAGCAGACCCTGAATGCGATGCTTGTGGAGATGGATGGCTTTGAGGGCAACTCCGGGGTTATCGTGATGGCCGCCACCAACCGCGTGGATGTCTTGGACCCCGCACTGACCCGTCCCGGCCGTTTCGACCGGCAGATTGTCGTGGACCTGCCGACCGTGGAGGGGCGCCTGGCGATTCTCAAGGTGCACGCGAGCAAGGTGAAGTTGGGCGCGGATGTGGATCTTGAGCGCGTGGCGCGCGGCACGCCCGGCTTCTCGGGCGCAGACCTGGCGAACCTGCTCAACGAAGCCGCGCTCCTTGCCGCCCGCGGCAACCGTCCGGCCGTCACCCATGCCGACTTGGAGGAGGCGCGCGATAAGATCCTCTGGGGCCGCGAGCGCCGGTCGCACGCGATGGCCGATCGCGACCGCCGGATTACCGCTTGGCACGAGGGCGGGCACGCGCTTGCCCAGGTGCTTCTGGAGCACACCGAGCCGCTCCATAAGGTCACCATTATCCCGCGCGGGCGGGCCCTGGGAGCGACGATGACCCTCCCCGAACGCGATGTTCTCAACCGCACCGAGGCCGAGATGAAGGACATCCTGGTGATGGCCACCGCCGGGCGCATCGCCGAGAAGTGCTTTACCGGCGACCTTTCCACCGGGGCCTCGCAGGATATCAAGATGGCCACCAGCCTCGCCCGCCGGATGGTCTGCACCTATGGCATGAGCGCGCGCTTCGGCTTCCAGTGCTTTGGCGATAACGAGGAGCAGGTCTACCTGGGCCGCGAACTGGGGCGTAAGCAGGACCACTCCGAGGCCACCGCCCAGCTGATTGACGAAGAGGTGACCGCCCTGTTGCGCGAGGCGTATGCCCGCGGCGAGCAGTTGATTGAAAAGCATCGCGAGCGCCTGGAGCTCTTGGTCGATTACCTCTTGGAGGTGGAGACGGCCGACGGACGCGATGTGGAGGAACTTGTGCGCACCGGCAAGCGGCCGGCGCCGAAAGCAAAACAGCAGCAGGAGAATACAGCGATGGATACACTGACATTGCCGGCCAAGGTGATTGCGATTGATGGCCCGAGCGGGGCCGGGAAGAGCTCCGTCTCGCGGGCGGTGGGCGAGCGCCTGGGCTTCCTCCACGTTGATAGCGGCGCGCTCTACCGCATCGTCACCTGGCAGTGCTTGGAGCAGGGCGTGGACACCTCCGACCCGGCCGCCGTGGCCAAACTCGCCGCCGGGCTGCAAATCGACTTCTCCGCCGAGGCTGGTCACATCGTCTACACTGTTGGCGGCATTCGCCCCGATAAGGAGCTGCGCGAGCCGCGCATCAACGCCCACGCCTCGCCCGTGGCCACCGTGCCCGAGGTGCGCGCCAAGATCACCGCCGAGTTGCGCGCCCTCACCCGCTTCGGCAACCTCATCATTGAGGGGCGCGACATCACCACCGCCGTCTTTCCCGACACCCCCGCGCGCTTCTACCTGGAAGCCGATCCCGCCGTTCGCGCCCAACGCCGGCAGCTGGAGGAGGTGCAAAAGGGCGTAGCCAACCAGTCTGTCGAGGAGGTCAAGGCCTCGCTCCTGGCGCGCGACAAGATTGATTCCTCCCGCGCCTGTGCCCCGTTGCGCAAGGCCGATGGTGTCATCGCCATTGATTCGACCTACCTCACGCTTGAGCAGGTGATCGACGCGGTCATCGCCGCCCTGCCCGAAGATTGGAAACCGGCCACGGAGGAGACGAAATGAAGCTGAAACTTGCCGTTCTGGGCTCGGGCGCGGGCAGCAATATGCAGTCGATTGTCGACGCGATTGAGGCCGGCACGCTCGATGCCGAGATTGTCTGCGTGCTGGCTGATGTGCCGGATGCAAAGATTCTCGAGCGGGCCGCGCGCCACAACATCCCGGCGCAGTATCTCTCCTGCGCGCCCTTCAAGACCAAACTCGAGGGCGAGGCCGAGGCAAACTACATCCGCGTGATGCAGGAGGCGGGTGCCGACACCGTGGTGCTCGCCGGCTTCATGCGCATCGTCAAGCCCGGGCTGCTGGCGGCCTTCCCCAACCGCGTGCTCAACATCCACCCGGCCCTCTTGCCGGCCTTCCCGGGGCTGCACTCCTGGAAGCAGGCGTTGGATTACGGCTGCCGCGTGGCCGGTTGCACGGTCCACTTTGTCGATGCGGGCACCGATAGCGGGCCCATCATCGTCCAGCGCTGCGTGCCGGTTGAACCCGGCGACACGCCCGAGACGCTCCACGCGCGCATTCAGGTGCAGGAGCACTTGGCCTATCCCGAGGCGTTGCGCTTGCTCGCCGCCGGGCGCCTGACCATCGAAGGCCGCCGCGTCCTCATCGACGGCCGCTAACGCGCGGGAGGTGCCGGATGTGGCAGGACATGCTTGCGTTGCTTGAGCAACTTCAGATGGCCTGGGGCTCGGTGAACAATGTGCTCCTGCGCGTGCTGCTGCAGTTGGCGGTGGTGGTGGGGGTCTCCTATGGCTCCTACTGGCTCTGCCATCTGCTCTACCGCGCCATTCAACGGCGGCTGGTCAAGGCCCGGCCCGAGAGCCTGCTGGCCATTCTGCTAAACTCGCACGCCATTCCGCGCACGCTGCAGGTGGTGCCGCTGGTGGTGGCGGGCATTCTGGCCACGCGCGCAGTCTCCACCGAGTGGATCCGCGCGCTCATCCTCACGCTCACGCGCGTCTACTTCGTCTTCATCTGCGCAAATGTCTTCGCCGCCGCGATGAACTTGGCCTACCGGCTGCACAACTGGCGGCGCGGGGTTAGCGCTTCGCCGCAGAAGGGCATCTTCCAGGTCCTCTCGCTCTTGGGCTACCTCTTTGCCGCAGTCGGCATCGTGGCCACCCTCTCGGGGCGCGACCCCACCTACGTCCTCTCCGGCATGACCGCCCTCTCGGCCGTGCTGATGCTCGTCTTCAAGGATTCCATCCTCGGCCTCACGGCCGGGGTCACCCTCGCCAGCAACGGCATGGTGCGCATTGGCGACTGGATTGAGGTGCCCGGCACGGACGCCGATGGCGAAGTCATCGACATTGCCCTCACCACCGTGCGCGTGCAGAACTGGGACAACACCATCACCACCGTCCCTGCCTACGACCTCATCGCCAAGCCCTTCAAAAACTGGCGCGGCATGAGTGAGAGCGGCGGCCGGCGCATCAAGCGCGCCATCCTCATCGACCTCGATTCCATCCATTTCGCCGACGAAGACGAACTCGAGCGCTGGAAGGAAATTGACCTCATCCGCGACTACTTGGCCCAGAAGATTCGCGAGGTGCGCGCTTACAACGCCGAACATCCCTCTTCGGCCACCTCCATCGCCAACGCTCGCAAGCTCACCAATATCGGCACCTTCCGCGCCTACTGCCTGGCCTACTTGCGCGCCAACCCCGACATTCACCAGCGCATGACCCTCCTGGTCCGCCAGCTCGACCCCTCCGACCACGGCCTGCCCCTCGAAATCTATTGCTTTAGCAGCGACACCGCCTGGGCCAACTACGAGCGCATCCAGAGCGACCTCTTCGATCACTTCCTGGCCATCATGCCCGAGTTCGGCCTGACCTCCTTCCAGGTCACCTCAGCCGCCGCCTTGCGCCAAGGCGCTCAAGCCTTGCCGGCGCGCCTCAAGGCAAAGGCATAACAGCCGCGGAGCGTCTCGGCAAAGGTCTCGCTCGAACGCTCCTGCCGCACCCACTCTTCCGCCGCCCACGCCCGCTCCACACACCAGAAGGGCGATCGCATCACCTGGTCAATCGCCTCGGCAATCGCCCGGCTCTTCCCTGCCACCAAGAGCACCTTGGCCCCCGCAAGCGCCTCCATCGCCGGGCAACGAATCGCCATCACCGCCCGCCGCGAGGCCATCGCATCCAGCACCCACGGCAAGGGCTCCGGTCCGCTCTGCGCCGGACAAAAGAGCGCATCCGCCGCCGCCAGCGCTTGCTCCATCGCTGCGCCGGGTGCCGGCAACGGCAACACCTGAATATTGGCCGTGCGCGGCAATGCCGCGCTTAAGGCCGCCCCCAGTCGCTCCCGAGCGCGCGTTGTGCCGCCATAAATCTGCACACGCAGCGCCTCAGCCTGGCGGCACGCCTCCGGCAACGCCTCAATCAGGGGCGAGAGGTCCTCGAGCTGTCTATGCGCCGAGAAGGTGACCAAGGTAAAGACCTGTGCCACGCCCCCCAACCGAACCGCCGGCAACGGCAAAGGCCGCGTCCACGGAGCCGGCAAGGTCGGCAGATAGGCCACGCGCCCGCACAAGCGCGAACGCCGCAATTGCGCCACCCCCACCGGCACATCGCTCAACACCAGGCAAACCGACTTGAGAAAGCGCGCCGAGCGCCGCTTCGCCCACTGCTCCAGCGAAAAGCCCGATTCCGTCCGCCACTCAAAAACGAAGCGCGACCGAAAGAGCCACGCCACAAAGGCCCCCACCCGAATAGTACGATCCGCGCAATGGATCGCCGCGTAGGAGCGCGTCAGGTAGAGCCGCACGGCCGAAAGCGTCATCAGCACCGTCGCCCACACCCGCAGCGGCCCGTGCCCATAGAGCGGCAGATGGCGCGCAAACGGCAGGTAACCCGCGCGGTAGACCCGCCCAACGAGCCCCGCCGGCCAAGGGTCGCCCCCCGGCAGCGTCAGCAACTCCACCTCCAGCCCCGCGCGCTTCATCAGCGCCAACACCTGAAAGGTCCGCCGGGCGTGCAAACTCTGCGCGCGCAGCACCTGGGCATAGAGATAGAGCACGCGCGGGGCAGGCGGTTCGCCCTTCCCGGCCACGGATTCCAGCTGCTCCTCTGCCGTTGCCATTGCCTGCGCTTAGGCGTCCAACACCGCCAACTTGGCCCCCTGACGGTGGACGTGCATCTTGCGCACATGCCACTCCAGGTCGAGCCCAGCCACAAATTGGCTCATCTGCTTGCCAAAGGCGTCATCGTCATCAATCACCACGGCCACAACCGTCGGACCCGCGCCGGAGATGTAGACCGCCACCGCGTCAGTCTGCTCCACGGCAAAGCGCATCACCTCCGCCCCCTGCGGGATGAGCTGCAGACGGTACTCCTGGTGAATGCGGTCCTTGCACCCAGCGCGGATCAGCCGCGGATCGGCACGCTCAAGCCCCTCAACCAGGATGGGCACGCGCGAGAGATTGTAGATGCAGTCGGTCAGCGAATAGGTCTTAGGCAGCGCCGCGCGGGCCATCTCGGTGGGAACGCGCACCTCGGGCATCATCGCGTAGAAGGAAATCCGGTCGCTAATCGGATAACGGTGCCAGTAGACCAACCCATCCTCGACAATCGCCGCCACAAAGCCACCCAGAATCGCCGGCGCCACATTGTCCGGGTGCCCTTCAATCAAGGTCGCAGTCCGCAAAATCTGCTCGGTATCCATCGCCAGATTCCCGAGCACATTGGCGGCCATCACACCCGCCACAATACAGGTGGAAGACGACCCCAAGCCCGAACAAACCGGCAAATCCGTATCAAAGGTAATGCGCAGATTCGGCGCCAAGCGCCCATGCTGCGCCAACACCTGCGTCAGCGTCGAGTAAAGCAGATTATTCTCAGGAGAGGCAAACTCCGGCAGACACCCCTCAATCTGCAACCGCTCATGACAGTTGGTATCAAAGGTAAAGCGGTTGTACATATCAAACGCCAACCCCATCACATCGAACCCAGGGCCCACATTCGCACTCGTCGCCGGCACGGAAATCTTGAACTTCATAGACAAACGGTCCTTCTCTGAACTGCTTACGCCCCCCATTATAGCAGAACCCCGCCCGCCCCGCTGCACTTCCCCGCATTGCCGCAAGGGCCAATCGCACTGCCGCAGGAGCTGCTCGCCCCCACACCCCTCGGCAGGGCTGCTCGCCCTGCACCCCGGGAGCGCAGGGCGCTCCACCCCGGCGGAGGCACCCGCTAGGCACCTCCGCTAATGGCACGGCGTTGACTCGCCAGCAGCACGCGCCACCCACGCCCTGAGGGCGGGCTCCTCCTCCACCCGTTTTAGGGGGCCTTTTGGAGCGGCAGGTTTTCCTTTGAGGCTGCCGGGCTTCTCTTCTGTTTACCGCCGGCCTCGGCGGCGCGAGACCTGAGGGCCGCGTCTCGCGGCCCAAATAGGGGGCGTTGCAATGGCGGGGTAAACAAAGGCTGAAGGGCCTGCAAGGCGCTTCAGCTGGGGTGGAGCGCCCTGCGCTCCCGGGGGGTGTGGGGGCGAGGAGCCCCCACACATCAGTTGAGGGCGAGGCGGGCGCGGAGGTCGGCGAAGAGGGGGGAGAGGTCGACCTTGCGGTCGGCGATGCCGAGGGAGCCGTCGAAGCGATGGGCGTAGCCTTCGGCGCAGAGGCCATCGACGAAGCGGCGGAACTTGCCGGCGTTGGGGGCGAGGTTATCGAGCACTTCAACGGCGCTTTGGCCGATAGCGACCGCTTCGCTGAGCATGCCGGTGGATTCGGCGGTGACGAAGAGGCGCTCGCAGCGGGTGACGAAGGCGGGGATGGGGTTGAAGTGATCCTCGGAGAAGAGGAGGCGGTAATCGAAGGGGAAGTCGCGGACGACGGCTTCGGCTTCAGGGGAGGTGCGGCGGGAGGTGGTGACCCAGTGCTCGCAGTCGGGGGTGGCGGCGAAGAGGGCCTCTAGCTGCGCGCGGAGCCAGGGGGCCTGGACATCGGCGATGGCATTCTTGCCGCCGATAATCACGCCGACGGCGCGCGGCTTGGCGGGGACATAGCGCTCGAGGAAGGCGGCGGTCTGCGCCTCGTAGAAGTCGGGCCGGGCGGGGGTGAGGTTGGTGGGCAGGGGGATGACATTCTCGCGCAGGGGCGGACGATCGAAGGCTGGGGCGAGGATGGCATCAAAGCCGGAGAGGGCGTAGCCGCGCGGGGTGAGGATGGCGATGGCGGGCAGACCCAGACGCCGGCGTAGCCGCTTGAGGGTGTAGAAGGTGTTGGAGCCTGCGCCGATGAGGCAGACGGCACCCTGCGCGGCGAGTTCGCGCGCGGCGGCTTCTGTGCCGGTCAAGTCGGGCCGCACCCCGAGGCGATCGCAGAGGAGCGAGAGGCTCTTGCGCACGCGGCAAGGATAGGTGCAGGGGAGCAGGACCGCTTCCAAGCCGAGCCCTGCGGCAAGGGCCTTGGACTGGTTCTCGTGGCCAGGCTTACCATCGGTCAGAATAATTGCACGCTTCATGGATTTACTCGCTACGCTCGTTAAGCGGACAGCAGACAGCGGACAGCTGACAGCGCTGGCGCTCGATGTGGGAAGCCCGTCTGAGCCGTTTGAGATTGAGCGGACAGCCGACAGCGGACAGCTAACAGCGCTGGCGCTCGATGTGGGAAGCCCGTCTGAGCCGTGAAAATCCACACGCTGGAGAAGCAATAACTCCGTCGCGTTAGCGGCTGTCCGCTGTCGGCTGTCCGCTGTCCGCTTGCCATATTACAATCCCGCCGCCCCACATCTTCGGGCGGCGGCGGGCTAATGGTTCACTTAGAAGCGGCCCATGGCGGCGAACTTGGCGTAGCGCTTGGCCACGAGTTCGTCGACGGGAAGCTTCTGCAGGGCCTTGATTTCGGCGAGGATGGCCTTCTTGACCGCCTCGATGGCCTTCGCGGGGGCCGTATGCGCGCCGCCCTTGGGCTCGGGGATGACCTTGTCAACGATGCCGAGCTTCTTGAGCCAGCTGGAGGTGAGCTTGAGGGCTTCGGCGGCCACGGGGGCCATCTTGCCATCGCGCCAGAGGATCGAGGCGCAGCCTTCCGGGCTGATCACCGAGTAGATGGCGTGTTCGAGCATCAGGATGCTGTCGCCCACCGCGATGCCGAGGGCACCGCCCGAGCCACCTTCACCGGTGACGACCACGACGATCGGCGTCTTGAGCACGGACATGTCGGCCAAGTTCTTGGCGATGGCCTCGGCCTGACCGCGCGCTTCGGCGTCCAGCCCCGGGAAGGCGCCCGAGGTGTCGACCAGCGAGACGATCGGCAGATGGAACTTCTCGGCCAGGCGCATGATGCGCATCGCCTTGCGGTAGCCATCGGGATTGGCCATGCCGAAGCGGCTGGCAATCTTCTCTTCGGTGGTGCGGCCCTTGCGGTGACCCACGATGACCACCGGCACGCCATCAATCGTGGCCAGACCCGCGTACATCGCCGGGTCGTCGGCCACCAGACGGTCGCCATGCAGCTCGATGGCCGCCGGGTCCCAGGCGTTCAGGTAGTCCATAAAGAGCGGACGCTCGGGGTGGCGGGCAATCTGCACGGTCTCCCAGGTGGGATTGGTGAGAGGGGCGGGGGCGGCGGCCTCAGGCGCCGGGGCCGGAGCGGCCTTGGCGGCGGGCTTCTTGGCCGCGGGCTTCTTGGCGGGGGCCTTCTTAGCGGGGGTGGCGGGTTTCTTGGTTGCCATAGCGGTTGCCTCCTTTTACTTCGCGGCGGTGAGCAGGCGAATGGTCTTGGCAAGGAAAGCCTTGAGGTCCTTGCGCGCAACGATCTTGTCAAGGAAGCCATGCTCAAGGAGATACTCGGAGGTCTGGAACTCCGGGGGCAGCTTCTGCTTGATGGTGGTCTCGATGACGCGCCGGCCGGCGAAGCCGATGAGGGTCTTGGGCTCGGCGATATTGAGGTCGCCCACCATCGCGTAGGAGGCGGAGACGCCGCCGGTGGTCGGGTCGGTCATCACCGAGATGTAGAGCAGCCCCTCATCGCGCAGACGCTGAATGGCCGCGCAGGTCTTGGCCATCTGCATCAGCGAGACGATGCCCTCCTGCATACGCGCACCGCCCGAGGCCGTGCAGAGAATCAGCGGACACTTGAGCGCACGCGCCTTCTCGGCCGCCTGCAAAATGCGTTCGCCGGTGCCCGAGCCCAGCGAGCCACCCATAAAGCGGAAGTCCATCGCGCCGAGCACCACGGGGATCTTCTCGATCTGGGCCGTGCCCACCACAATCGATTCGCCCATTTTGGTCTTCTCGCGCGTGGCGGCAACCTTGTCGGCATACGCGTCGGTGGCGTCGCGGAAGGTCAACGGGTCGTGCGCAATCACCTCGGAGGCGATTTCCACAAAGCTGCCCTTGTCGGCCAGCAGGTCAATGCGTTCACGGGCAGAGAGGCGACCGTGCGCCCCACAGTGCGGGCAGACCTTTAAGTTCGCCGCATACTCGTCTTTCGGCGTCCACGCACCACACTTCTTGCAAACATTCCACAATGCCTCTGTCGGCACGCGCAACGGCGCTTCAGGCGCCTTCGTAAACCAGGCCATAAACACTCCTTTGCTCGAGTTAGATGGCACCACTCTAGCACATTCCCAGCCCCTATGCAACTATGCACGGCACGCACGAAAGTGCGGCGGGAGACAAAAAGGTCCGGGCAGCGATTACGCTGCCCGGACCCGGATGAGGAATGAAATGATGAAAGGTTATATCTAGTTTGAAGCTTTAATGCGGTAGCGCGTGCTCTGCGTGGGCTTGGCCACTTGGAGGTAACGCGTACCATCCGCCGCCGGGCGACCGAGGGAGTCAGCCGTGACCTCCGTGGCGGCGACCGCCGTCCAGGTCGCGCCCTCATCGGTCGAGGCTTCGACGGTGACGGCGGTCGTGCTGGGCAGGACGGCACCCACCGTGTCGCTCTGCTGAACCTTGGCGCAGAGGATGAGGTCGCCCGCACTGGTAATCGTCATCCAATCAATCCCGAAGTCGTAGGTGACCGTGGCGGTGCCGTTATCGGCGATGTCGAGGACCTGCTCGAAGAGCTCCAGGCCGTCGAGCGAGCAGCCCTCCTCGACCGTGACCGAGGTCACCGTCTTGCCGGCATCCTGCCCGGCCTGGGCGATCTTCTGGGCCAACGCATCGCTGCCGCCCTCGGGGAGCGCCGGCTTCGTGGCCACCTGCAGCTGATAGGTCGAACCCTCCTGCGCGCTGACGAAGGTCAGCCCATCGCCCGCACCGGAGAAGGTGAGGCCGTCCTGCTTCTCCGCGCTCGTCAGGACCACGGTCCCGGCCTGGTTCAGCCCGTCCGCGAAGGTAACATGCGTCGTCCCCGCGTTCGTGAGGGAGCCGAAGGTCGGGCGCTCGCTCGCCGAGGCCACCTGGACCGTCGCCCCGTTCGCCAACGTCACCGGCGCGGTGAAGGTCATCGCGCCTTCCAACGTCCCAGTCAGCGTCAAGCGGGCCGTCGTGCCATCCGCGCTCGCCACCGTGGCATAACCACTCAGGTTCGCCACCGTCGTATCCTGCGCCAGTTTCAGCGTGGGGGTGGTCGAAGCATCCTTCTCAATCGCAAGCGTTGCCGAGTCAAAGGCTTGAGCGCTGCCAAGGGTCACCGTGTTCTTCGGCGAGGCGACCGTCATCTTGCCTGTGTAGTTGCCGCCATTCTCTTCGCGCGTATTGACCACCGTCAAGTCCGTGCCGCCCCAAGTGGTGTCTTCGTTGTAGACGCGCAAGTCGCCTGCGCCCAGGAGGGTCGAGACCTTAATGGTCTTATCCCACTTGAACTGCGCGATCGAATTGGCCTGCACGTCAATCTTGGAGAAGTCGTAAGCGCCGTCTTCGCTCCACAGGGTGCCACCGTTAAGGGTGATGGCAGTCGACACCGAGACGGGATTCTTCGTCTTAGAGGAGTCCGTCCACGGCCAAATCTTCAGAGTCGCGCCATCATTAACCTCCACGCTGCCGCCGAGAGAGGTGGAGTCGCCCGCAGCGAGAGGGTTTGTGTCGCCATCACCCCACTGGAGGGTGCCGCCGTTGAGGGTCCAGGTGGTCTCCTCGCCGAAGGAGGCGCCCTTGACTGCGGCGTTGGTGAAGATGACCGTGCCGCTGTTGAGGGTCGTGCCATTCTCGCCAAGGGGCAGGGAGATATGCTTGCTGGCCACCTTGACTGTCGCCGCCGAGAAGGTGTTGGCCGCCCCGGGCTTAAGGATCATATACTGGTTGTCTTCATACCCTGAGCCGAAAGAGATGGAGGCGGTAAGCGTGCCGGTATAGGCGGCCGCCGCATCGGCGCTTCCCGCTTCGTTAGGATAGAGGAAGGTGAAGCGGGCACCCTGCGCAGGGTCGCTATTGCTATCCGTGCTGGGATTGTTGACCACCGAGAGGTTGCCCGAGCCCCAGAAGCGGCGCACAACGAGTCCCTTGCGCCACTGCATCGTGAGCGTGGAAGCCGCCGTGATGTTCAGCGCGTCGAGGACATAGGAGCCGTCTTCGGTGTAGATCGTGCCGCCATTGAGGGTAATGGGCGTAGAGATGGTCACCTTGTCGGTTAGCGATTCGGTGAGCACTTGTGTCGTCCACGGCCAGAGAGTGAGCTGAGCGCCGCTGTTGATGGTGATAGCCGAGCCGAGAGAGGTGGTGGAGCCAGCCGAAAGCGCGTTCCCTTCGCCCCAACGGAGATAACCGCCGTTGAGGGTCCAGGTGCCGGTGTAGGCGGAGGCGCGGACGGCATCGTTGGAGATGCGCTGCGTGCCCGAAGCAAGGATGGTCGCGCCATTGCCGGAGTAAGTGGAGCCAAAGAGGCTGTTGCCACTGCCGTTGAGGGTGAGGGTGCCGTTGTTCTCGATATCGGCGGAGGTGAGGGCGGTCATGCCGGCGGCGGTCACCTGGGCACCCTGCTCGATGATGACCTTGCAGGAGAAGGGAACGGAGCCAGTGAAGGTGACGGGGGCGGTGCCGGTAATGAGGATCGAGGAGGGCGTGGTGGAGAGCGCGGCATCTAGCGTGATGGTCACAGCATCAGACCCGGTTCCCACATCGATGATGGCCGGCTTGGAGGCCTCGGGGGTCCACCCAGCTTCAGAGATATTCCCGCCAGCGGAGGCCGACCACGTGGGGATATTCTCCTGGGAGAGCGTGAGCGTAACGGTGCCATCGGCCACGGTGGCCTCGGTGATCGCCACTTCGCTCTCGCCATAGAAGACCTGGAAGTTCGCCGCGTCCACCGCCGTCAGCGCAGTGCCGGTGAGGGTGACAACGCTCATCTCGGTATCTTGCTGGGCAATCTTGACGATGGCACTGCTCTCGAGGGTCGAGAGGTTGACCGTGCGCTGCGTGCCCAGGTCGAGCGTCGCCCCGGCCTTGACCGTGACGGCCCCGGAGCCAAGCGAGCCCTCGCCTTCCAGCGCGAGGATGCCGGTCTCAACATTCACCGGGATGGACATACTCGAGTCGTGCGCCTCCGTGATAAGGAGCATACCATCGCCGCGCTTACTCAGAGACGCCGGGTTATCAATCTTCTTTAGCGGCACGGCAAGGCGTAAGGTCGCGCCGGCGCTTACATTGACATAAAATCCACCGGCATCCCCGCGAATGGCAAAATACTTGGAATCATCGGTAATGCCGGAAGCATAGGTGATAGCCGAGTCCTTCGTCACCACCAACTCGCCAGTCTGGCAATGCCAGTCAAAGCCACGACCACCATTCTCTGCTCCGGCTTGCAACTCAAGGGTGCCGCCGGCGAGTTCCAATGTGGAAGCGAAGGTGTCGCGCTTACCCACGAGCATCTTTGCGCCGTCGGCGAGGACAATCTTGTTGTTGCTCACCGTCCAGCCAGTACCATCCTGGGCGGAGAGTTTAAGCGTGGTGTTCTCACCCTTGAGCGTAATCGTGCGGCCATAGCCAGGGCCCTTACCCCAACTATCTACTGAAGTGTTGAACTCCAACGTGCCGGAAGTGACGGTGAGGTTGCCGAGGGTGGCGTTTTCGCCCGAACCGCTCATCTTGAGGGTCTTGCCCGCGCCGAGGTCGAGCGCAAGGGTGCCGCCGGAGACGGGGATGGCGGAGGTGGTCACCGCGTCATTGCTCAGACAAGAGGCCAAGAAGCCCTTGGTTGCGGAGAGGGTCTTCCCCTCGCCAATAGTCACCGCCTTGTTCTCGCCAATGAGGGCGGCCTTAATGGCGGCATCGGTGTTGAGCGTCAGGTTGGTATTGAGGACCAAAGAATCCACCGTTAGCGCGCCAGCGCCGGCCCCAAAGGTCAAGGTCCCATTGCCGCCGACGGTCAGGCAGTCTGCCGAGAAGGCTTGGTTCAGCGTGACCGTCGACCCCGCGTCCGCCGTCGTCAAGGAGATGGCTTCCGAGCCATTGAACGAGGGGGTGGAACCGTCCCACGAGATGGCCGAAGCGTCTTGGTTCTCGCCCAAGGTGGCGCTGTAGGTGGTACGCGTGTTATCGGTCACAAAGACCATCACGCCGGCGATGGAGCCACGGCCATTTCCCTGAACATTGCTAATCGTCAAGGTAGGAGAGGTCTGGTCGCTGATGTAAAGGACGTTGTCGCCTTCAGTCAGATTATCCGAGGCAACGCGCTTGCCCCAGGTGGAGTCTCCCTCAACCGTTCCGCTGTTGTAGGTGTATTTCTTCGAGTTGATTTCGAAAGGGGAAAAGACCCCGGGATTTGATTCACCACCGTCACCACTGGCAATAAGGGCCACATCATACTTTGCCGGAAGCCCCTTGATTGAGAAGGAGACCGTGGTCGAGGTGGCGACATCCAAGTAGCCATACGTCAGGCGCTTGTTCAAGGAGGTGTCATTGCTCACCCAAACGGACCAATAGGTGTTGGGGGCTGACCATTCAAGCGTGTAGTGATTGCCGGACGATCCCGTTACAGTCCATGTTCCCTTCGCCTCCCGGATATTGTTCCAACTACTCAAGGCGAGGGTGCCGCCCTTGGTGCCATCCTCGCTCTGGAAACCGATCGCCTCGCTAGAGGAGGTGTCGAGCGACGAGTGTTCAGCGCCGAAGTTGATGGCGATGATTTCCTGTGGTGTGGCGAAGGCGCAAGCGGTCCACAGTGCCGCGAGGGCCCCTAAGTATGTCTTGAGTGTCATAGCTCTCTCTCACAATAAACGACAGCGCCAGCAATCCTCGTTGCCGACGGGGATAATATACGACTTTACCCCCCCCCGTGGCAATACCTTTTTGACGCCCTTCTTGAGGGGTGCATACAACTGTACGCAGGGAGACAAAGGCTCTGGAGTTGCCCCCACCCTCCGCCGCATCCGCGCACCCCGCGCCAACATCCCTTCACTGTTACCTAAGCCTTTCCCCGGGGCAACTCGGTTCCGCCCGAAGCTGAATTATTAAGCCTCAGGGTTAATTCAATTATCCCTGAGGCTTAATTCAATTATCCCTGAGGGTTAATTCAATTATCCCTTAGGGTTAATTATCTCATCCGCCCCGGGAAGAAGTTTCGGCGCGGCGTGAGGGAAGTTGCGCAAGGCCGCAGTCGATGGGGCGCGGAGCGGCCGGAGAAACCGAGAAAGCGGAGACGCCGGAGAGCCTCGGGACGCGCCTTGCGGTCTGCACGTGGATTTTGCTTGCGTTTCTGCGGCACTTGGCCTATAATGCACCTTGTAAATAGGGAACCAGTATGCAACCGAAGTACAAACGCATCTTGCTCAAGCTCAGTGGGGAAGTCCTCAAGGGGCAATCGACTGCTTGCCACGACGAGGCGATTTTGGCCGATGTGGCCGAGCGTTTGACGGGGCTGGTGAAGTTAGGCGTTGAAGTGGGGGTTGTGCTCGGGGGCGGAAACATCTTCCGTGGGCTCTCGGGGGTGCAGAGCGGGACCAACCGGGTGATTGGCGACACGATGGGCATGCTCGCCACCATTATTAATGCTTTGGCCGTTCAGAATGCCTTGGAGCGCGCGGGGACGCCGGCGGTGGTGATGACCGCCCAGCAGATGCCGCAGATTGCCACGCCCTTCAATGTTCGCAAGGCCCTCAAGCTCCTCTCGCGCGGCGTGGTGGTCATCTTCGCCGGCGGGACGGGCAATCCCTTCTTCTCCACCGATTCGGGTGCGGCCCTGCGCGCAGCAGAGATTGGGGCCGACGCACTCCTGAAGGCCACCAAGGTCGATGGCGTCTACACCGCCGATCCGAAGAAGGACCCCTCGGCCACGCGCTACGAGCGCCTCTCGTGCGAAGAGGCGCTGGCCAAGCGGCTGAATGTGATGGATGCGGCCGCCTTCGCGCTCTGCCGCGACAATGCCATTCCAATTATTGTGTTTGATTTCCACGCGCCCGATGTCCTGCGCCGCGTTGCCTGCGGCGAGCCGGGCCTCGGCACCGTGGTCGCTGACTTTTAACCCCGTATCATTCCAAAGAAAGAGACGTTGACGATGACGAACGCCCAAGATGTGATCAAAGATGCCACCACGCGCATGGATGGCGCCCTCGCTTCCTTGAAGGAGCGCTTCTCCGGTCTGCGCACTGGCAAAGCCTCTCCCTCGCTGGTCGATTCCCTGCAGGTGCCTTACTATGGCGTGCCCACCCGCCTGCGCGATATGGCCAACATCTCCACCCCCGAGCCGCGCCAGATCACCATCGCCCCCTTCGATCCCTCGGTCTTGGCCGACATCGAAAAGACCATCCTCGCCGCCAACCTCGGCGTTACCCCGCGCAACGATGGGCGCATGATTCGCATCACGATGCCCGAGCTCACCGAGCAGCGCCGCAAGGAGATCGTCAAGGTGGCCAAGACCCAGGCCGAAGAGTGCCGCGTGGCCATCCGCAATGTCCGCCGCGATGCCAATGATGCCATCAAGGCCCTGCAGAAGGATGGCAAGATTTCCGAAGACGAGGCTAAGAAGGGCCTCGATGACATCCAGAAGCTGACCGATGCCAAGGTCGGCAAGGTCGATGCCGACACCAAGGCCAAGGAGGCCGAGGTGATGGCCGTCTAACGGCCGCCCCACCCTCTTCCCCACCCGTTTTCTAGGAGAGCGCTCACTATGGCAGAAGAACCCCGCAAGAAGATTACCATCAAGTTGCGTCCCGCCGGCGCACGCCCCGCCCCGGCGGCAGCTCCGGCTCCGGCCCCTGCTCCGGCCCCCGCGCCGGCGGCCCCGGCCCCCGCCCCGGTCGAAGCGAGCGCTCCGGCCACCCCCCCGCCGCCTCCGGCCCCTGAAGCCGCCGCCCCCACGCCGCCCCCGGCGCCTGTAGCGGAAGCGCCGGCTCCCGCGCCTGAGGCTCCGGCGGCGGCTCCGGCTACGCCCAAGATTACCCTCAAGCGCCCCTCCCCGGCGGCCCCTGCCCCGGCAGCCACGCCCGATGGGATGGCGGCCGCCTCGCAGCAGGCCAAGCGCCAGACCTCGCGCATCGAGCTTCCGCCGGAATTGACCGAGAAGCCGATGGCTGCCGATTCCGAGGCCGCTACCATCAAGCTCAAGCCCATTAGCCAGACGGCGACCCCCGAGAAGGCCGAAACGCCCGAAGCCGTCCAGGCCAAGAAGTCCAAGACGGCACGCATTGAGCTCGATTCGGTGCTGGGCAACATCCAGTCGAACACGCCGCTCGCCAACACCACGCAGAAGACCATTAAGTTGCAGCGTCAGGTGCGCACGGCGGCGCCCAAGCCCACGACCTCCGCGCCGATGGCTGCGGTCCCTGGCGCTGGCGGTAATGCCGGCGATGCCCAGGAGGCCAAGACCATCAAGCTGGCCCGCCCCGGCGGCGCGCCCAAGCCCACCCTCGGGCTCAAGAAGAATGCCGGCACGCCGGCCAAGGCTGACGAGGCCGCGCCGATGGAGCAGCTCGAGCAGCTTGAACCGCTCGAAGACCTCGGCTCCCTCTCGCCGCTCCCGGCCGCTCCCGTGGCCGAATCGACCGGCGCGAAGATCTTCACCATTGTGGGGATTATCTCGGCGGTGGCCTCGATTATTGTGACGGCGGCGGTTTGCCTGGTGTTGCAGAAGCACGCGGCCTCCCCCAACGGCACGCCGGCCACTGGCAACACCCTCCACTCGCTGCCCTTCGGGCGCCTGCTCTAAGCGTTGCGAGGCTTGCAAGGCAGATGGTCCCCCGGCCGTCTGCCCTTTTCTTTTCCCTTTTCTCCATTTCACCTAGCGAAAGAAGCGTTTATGAAGAGCGTTGTCAATCAGTTGTGTCAGCTTCAGGATTTGATTTTGGCGCGCGATGAGCACCTGGCCACCGAGTCGGGCGAAAATCTGGTTGAACTCAATCAGTCGATTGACGAGATGACCAAGACGCTGCCGCGGCCGGTCCAGGAGTTCTATCAGCGGCTCTTCAACCGCAACCACGTGATTATGTCACCAGTGCACAACAGTTGCTGCGCGGTGTGCGGGATGCGTCTGCCGGTGAGTCACATTCAGGCTGTGCGCCAGTGCCAGAGCCTGCAGACCTGCCCGGGTTGCTCGCGTATTCTCTTTGAGGAGCTCGATGCCCCGCAGTGGGTGGGGGCCACCCCCTCGCGTGCCGAGCCGCGCAAGAATGGCATTTCGCGCTTCTCGGCCGAATCGCTGATGGTGCCGGATCTCTTGGCCGGCTCGGCCGAAGATGCCATCGAGGTATTGGCCGCGCGCATGGAGACCGGCGGCTTCGTCTCGCACGCCGATAAGTTGATTACCGCGGCGATGAACCGCGAATCGATCTTCAGCACGGCGATGGAGAACGGTCTGGCCTTCCCGCATATTCGCGGCGTGGAGGGCGGCCCCTTGACGCTTGCCTGTGGCGTGAGCCGCGAGCCCTTCACCTGGGATGCCGAGGGCTCGCAGGTGAACATCGTCTTCCTCATCACCATCCCCACCGCCGTCAGCGCCTTCTACACCATCCTGAGCGCCAACCTGATGCGCGCGTTCCTCAGCGAGGCCAACCGCAAGGCCCTCCTCGCCGCCGAAACGCCCACCGCCCTCTGGAAGGCCCTCACCAAGGCCACGCGCTACGCGATTAAGTAGCCGTTAGCTGTTAGCCGCTAGCTGTTAGCGCGCGTACCGCGACGGATTGACATAGGGCCCTGAAACCAGCGCTCCGTCTCCTGCCAAATGATGCGCTTATGTCGCACGGCCCGTCTGAGCCGTGCGGATTTCTTTCCCCTTCCATCAGCAACTCCGTCGCGGAAACGCGGGCTAGCCGTTAGCGGTTAGCCGTTAGCGGTTAGCCGCTAGCTGTTAGCGCGCGTACCGCGACGGATTGACATAGGGCCCTGAA
>JBJEVY010000001.1:33131-40231 GCA_051884775.1 Candidatus Spyradenecus sp.
ACCAGCGCTCCGCCTCCTGCCAAATGATGCGCTTACGTCGCACGGCCCGTCTGAGCCGTTCACATGTGTTTCTCTATTCCATAAGTCTCTCCGTCGCGGAAACGCGCCCTGTCGACTGTCGACTGTCGACTGTCGACTGTCGACTCGCGCCCGAGCACAGCGAGGGCGCAAAGATTGTGCTATACTGCCGCGCATTGAACCAAGGAGGAACCGCATGGCCAAGGGATTGGCAACCTACGACGAATCACAGATTCAACACCTCGAAGCGCTCGAGCACATCCGCCGGCGCACGGGCATGTATATCGGACGTAAGGGCGACGGTTCCCAGTATGAAGACGGCATCTATGTCCTGCTCAAAGAGGTCATCGACAACTCCATCGACGAGTTTATGATGGGCTTTGGCAAGCGGGTGGTCATCAAGCTGAACTACGCTAGCGGGGAGGTGTCGGTGCGCGACTACGGGCGCGGCATTCCGCTGGGCAAGGTCATCGATTGCGTCAGCCAGATCAACACCGGCGGCAAGTACAACGATGCGGTCTTTCAGTGCTCGGTGGGCATGAATGGCGTGGGCACCAAGGCCGTCAACGCGCTCTCCGAGCGCTTCACTGTCCGTTCCCAACGCGAGGGGAAGTTCTTCGAGGCCACCTTCGTGCGCGGTGAGTTGGTCGATCAGCGCGAGGGCGAGAGCAAGGAGCGCAACGGCACCTATATCTCCTTCCTGCCCGATAGCACCATCTTCCCGAAGTTCGCCTTCCGCGAGGAGCACGTCCAGCGGCGGTTGCGGATGTATGCCTATCTAAATGCCGGGCTCTCGTTGGAGCTCAATGGCGAAGCCTTCTGCTCGGAGAATGGCCTCTTGGACCTCATCAATGCCGAGGCGGCGATGGAGCAACTCTACGAGCCGATCCATGCGCGCGTTAAGGTCGAGGGGCTAAGCTTTGTGCAGTTTGAAGTGGCCTTCACCCACACCAACCACATGGGCGAAGACACCTACTCCTTCGTCAACGGCCAGTACACCAACGATGGCGGCACCCACCTGACCGCCTTCAAGGAGGGCTTCCTCAAGGGCGTGCAAGAGTTCTCCAAGAAGCGCTACGAGGGCGAAATCGCCCGCGATGGCATCGTTGCCGCCATCGCCGTGCGCCTGCAAGAGCCCGTCTTTGAAAGCCAGACCAAGAACAAACTCGGCAACCCCGAAATCCGCGCCGAACTGGTGGCCGAGGTGCGCAAGGTGGTCGAGAACGAGCTCCACCGCCACCCCGAAGTTGCCGAGCGCCTGCTCAACAAGATTGAGGAGACGCGCAAACTGCGCGAGGACATGAAGGGCCTGCGCAAGATGGTCCAGGAGCGCGCCAAGCAGAGCGCGGTGCGCGTGGAGGAGCTGGTCGATTGCAAGCAGCACCTCGACAAGGCCAAGGGCAAGGGCGAAGAGACGATGATCTTCCTCGTGGAAGGCAAGTCCGCCGGCGGCACCGTGGCCACCGCCCGCGACACGCAGACCCAGGCCGTCTTCAAGCTCCGCGGCAAGCCCCTCAATGTCTGCGACCTGAAGCGCGATGCCATCTACAAGAACAAGGAGTTCTACGACCTGGTCAAGACCCTGGGCATCGAGCAGACCCCCGACACCCTGCGCTACGGCAAGGTCGTCCTCGCCACCGATGCCGATGTCGACGGCCTGCACATCCGCAACCTCCTCATCACCTTCTTCCTGCGCTTCTTCGACCACATCATCCGTGACGGCCGCCTCTTCATCCTCGAAACGCCCCTCTTCCGCGTCCGCAACGCCAAGCAGAGCTTCTACTGCTACACCGATGACGAGCGCGAGGCCGCCATCAAGGCCTGTGGCGCCAAGGCCGAAATCACCCGCTTCAAAGGCCTAGGTGAAATCAACGCCAAGGAGTTCAAGGACTTCATTGGCGAAGGCATCCGCCTAACCCCCGTCAACATCCACAACGATGTCTACGTCCAGGAGACCCTGCGCTTCTTTATGGGCGCAAACACCTCCGAACGCCGCCAGTACATCCTCGACAACCTCGTGGTCGACAATACCGACGTCTAACCCCGCGCCCCGAAAGGACCCCTCCCCGATGAAACGCCTTTCGCTCTTGGCCGCCCTCTTGGCCGCCCTCGCCCTCTGCGGCTGCGTCAATCAGAGCATCGCCGCCCGCCGCTCCAAGATCCCCTGGAACCAGCCCCAGCGCTCCAACGCCGCCGCCAGTCTCCCCTTCTCCATGACCGAGCAATATGACGAGTAGCGACGAAGTCTTCCTGGCCCGGGCCGTTGCCCTGGCCAAACAGTTTGTGGGGCGCACCGCCCCCAACCCGCCCGTCGGCGCTCTCTGCGTCCGCGACGGGCGCATCCTCGGCGAAGGCGCCCACCAAAAGGCCGGCGAACCCCATGCCGAAGTCAACTGCCTGGCCGCCTGCACCGAAGATCCCGCCGGCTCAACCCTCTACGTCACCCTCGAGCCCTGCTCCACCTACGGCCGCACGCCCCCGTGCTGCGACCTCCTGCGCGAAAAGCGCATCCGCCGCGTGGTCATCGGCTGCCTCGACCCCAACCCCCGCCACGCCGGGCGCGCCGTCACCCTCCTCCAGGCCGCCGGCATCGAGGTCGAGCTCGCCCCGCGCGTCTGCCCGGTGGAAGCCGCCTGCCGCGCCCTCATTGCCCCCTTCGCCAAGGCCATCACCACCGGCCTGCCCTACCTCCGCCTCAAGCTCGCCCTCACCCTCGATGGCTACATTGCCGACCGCGACAGCTCCTCGCGCTGGATTACCGGCCCCGAAGCCCGCGACTACGTCCAGCACCTGCGCGCCAAGGTCGATGCCGTGATGGTCGGCTCGGGCACCGTCTTGGCCGATGCCCCCTCCCTCCAGCCCCACCTCCCCGGCGCCGACCCCAAGTGGCGCGTCTTCGTCGACCGCACCACCCCCATCCCCCCCGCCGCCTGCGACGCGCGCACCCTCCTGGCCACGCGCGACCTCGCCTACAACGGCACCAACCTCCCGGCGATGCTCCGCGCCCTCTGCGCGCGCGGCATCAACGACGTCCTCTGCGAAGGCGGTGGCCGCCTCGCCGGCGCCCTCCTAGAAGCCGGCCTCGTCGATGAGCTCCTCCTCTTCTACGCGCCTAAGATCCTCGGCGACCCCGCCGCCCGCCCCGGCCTGGCCATCACCCCCCGCCGCCTCCCCGAAGCCATGCCCCTACGGATGGTCGATTGCGACCACTTCGGCAACGACGTCCTCATCACCCTGCGCGCAAACGAACGCCGCCATGATTGATCCCGACACCGAGGCCCGCCTCGTCGACCTCGAATCCCTCCTCGCTCGCCAAGAGCGCCTCCTCGACGACCTCAACGCCGAAGTCCTCCGCCTCAACCGCCTCCACGAGCGCCTCCTCAAGCGCTTCGAGGAACACGAGGCCCGCCAAGACGAAGCCGCCGACTTCCGCCTCCTCGCCGACGAGCCGCCCCCGCCCCACTACTAACCCCCGCCGATGAACGCGATGGCCACCCCCTCCTGGTTGCGCGGCAAAGCCCTCCCCGGCGTGCTCCTCGCCCTCTTCGCCGTCGTCGTCTGGGGCGCCACCTTCACCCTCTCCAAGCAAATCCTTCTCAGCGTGCCGCCCCTCCTCCTGCTACTGGCGCGCTTTGTCGTGGGCTACCTCGCCCTCTGGGCCATCCACCCCCACCCGCTCCCCTGGCAAGGCTGGCGCACCGAAGGCCGCTTCGCCCTGATGGGCCTGCTCGGCGTCACCCTCTACTTCTGCGGCGAAAACCTCGCCCTCGTCCACGGCAGCGCCGGGATGGTCTCGGTCGTCGTCTGCATCTCCCCCGTCCTCACCGCCCTCCTCCCGCGCCTCTACGGCCGCGGCACGCCCCTCGGCCGCACCTACTGGGCCGGCTTCCTCCTCGCGATGCTCGGCGTCACCCTCACCGTCTCAGGCGGCAACCTCGCCACCCTCCGCGGTGCCTGGCTCGGCGCCCTCCTCGCCGCCGGCGGCGCCCTCGCCTGGGCCGGCTACACCCTCGTCAGCCAAAGCCTCCCCGCCACCCTCGGCCGCCTCGCCATCACCCGCCGCACCTTCTTCTGGGGCCTGCTCACAATGCTTCCCCTCTGCCTCAGCGAACCGGCTCCCTGGTCCTGGCGCGCCCTCACCGCCTGGTCCACCCTCTGGCGCATCCTCACCCTCGGCCTCGTCGCCGGCGCCACCTGCTACGCCGCCTGGGGCTACGCCATCTCCCGCCTCGGCCCCATCCGCACCTCCCTCCTCCTCTACCTCATCCCCCTCATCGGCGTCCTCACCGCCGCCCTCGTCCTCGGCGAACCCCTCTGCGCCACCATCCTCCTCGGCGTCCTCCTCACCCTCCTCGGCGTTGCCCTCTGCGCCCACCGCCAACACGCCTAACTCGGAGCCCTCCCCATGCCCGAAACCGAAGTCCTCCTCCAACTCCACGGCCGCCTCACCCCACCCCTGCGCCGCGCCCGCCTCCTCGCCGCCGCCCGCGCCTGCGCCACCGCCGCCCAACGCTGGTCCCGCCCCCAACACCCCTGGCGCACCCTCACCATCCACCTCCTCCACGACCCCCTCTCCGCGCGCGTCAATGCCGACATCCTCGGTCACGAAGGCCCCACCGACGTCATCACCCAAGCCTACGATCCCCTCCCCGGCGAACCCCCCGGCCTCCTCGGCGAACTCTACGTCAACCTCGACGTCGCCCTCCGCACCAGCCAACGCCTCCGCACCACCACCTTCGAGCAAGAAGTCGTCCTCTACATCGCCCACGGCTGCGACCACCTCTGCGGCTCAGACGACGCCACGCCCCCCCTCCGCGCCGCCATGCGCCGCCGCGACCTCCGCTGGATGCGCGCCGCCCTCGCCGGGCTATAGCCTAGTCTCGCACCTTAATCTCTTGATACCAGAAGCCGCTACGGCCATCGGGCGTGTGGGCAAACACGCAAAACCGCCACCACGTGGCTGACTCAGGCACGGTCATCCGAAAGACTGCGCGCTCGCTCTCCACATATACTTGGGGCTCCCCTAGCACCGCCGGAACGAAGCGCGCACGCTCCCACGACAAGTCTATCCACGGAATCTCGGGAAAGGGATCCGCCTCCTTCGGTTGCTCGGGGCTGGGGCTCCGCACAAAACGCTCCCTCGGCGGCACAATCGGCCTCTCAAGCCCCCAGCGCTTGTAAGCCTGCTCAAAGAGGGGCCCCCACGGCCTGCCCCACAGACGCCGCCGGGACGCGCGCGCCTGCGGGAGAGAAAGAGCGGGCAACGCTTCGCAAAGCGTCAGGCAGGCCAACCTCTGCGGTTGCTCGCGCCACACGCCCTTCAGGAAAGGCAGTTCGTCATCGAAGGCCTCCTCCAACCGGAAGCGCCGCCAGGGCGGTAGCGCCATCACCGCCACGCGCGTCCGCTGCGCCTCCCGCCACAGCACCTGCAAGAAGCACGCCCCCTCCCCCGGGATGTCGGCGTAGCCCTCCACCACCTCCCCGGCCGCGTAATCCGTCTCAACGCGCGATACCTGCAAGGTCCCCTCCTTTGCCTCTGGGCCAAAGGGGAACTCCCCGCTCGCGGGCATCACCCGAACCACCCACGACCAACCCAGCCACTCCTCCTGTTCTCCCGCCACCAACTTGACCATCCAATTCCCCGCCGGCAGCGTCACCCGCACGGTGCCCGGTCGCTCCACCGGCACGCGCACCGCCTCCGCCGCCCAATCTCGCCGCTCAAACCGCAACACCCCGCTCGCCTGCGCATAGGCGCTCGTCACCTCTACCTCAAAGGGCACACCCTCCAACACCCGCTCCGGAATCACCGCCTCCATCCTATACCCCAGGCGCGACCACAATCCGCCCCAACTTGCCTCCTGCCATTCGCCGTTCTCCCGCGTCACGATAACCTTCGCCTCAAGAAACGCATTCGCCGGCTTCCACTCTGGTTCCGGCGGCACCTCAAAGGCGAACGACCCATCGGCCTGCACCGCACACACCCCGTGATGCGACCCCGAGCGCCAACGCACCACCCCAGACTTCAACGGCAAGCCACTGTGCTCCACCGCCCGCCCCACAAAGCGTTGCGGCAAATCTAGCGGCACCCCCACCGAGGCGCACTCCAGGTCCACTGCGAAAGCGGACGGCCGAAGTGCCAACACCTTCACCTGCCCGCATTTGCTCTCCCCCACAAACGCCACCACGCGCCCCGTCCGCTCCGGCGGCAACACCACCTGCCCACGCCAACTTCCATACGCCGAGAGCTTGACCCGATCCTGCAACAGCACCAAGTCTTCTTCCTCGTCCTCCCCCCTCAACTCAAGCCGCAACGCCACCTCCTCGCCCGCCAGCACATCCGCCGCCGCCCCCACCTTCTGCCGCAACCCCAATAGCTCAAAGCAAAGCGTCTCCCCCGGCCGATAGAGCGGGCGCTGCGCCATCCACTCAAAGCGCTTCGCCGCGCCGTCAGCCTTCGCCCTCTCCGGCATCGGCCCGCCATCGAGCTTAAAGACCACCCGCTCTCCGCGCGCCTCCACCGTCACCTTCGACCACGGCGCCTCCGCTACATCACTCCCCAACGACACACACGCCACCCCCTGTTCGTCGCTCACCCCCTCCCGACCAACCACGCGCACCCGCGCCCCAACCACCGCCTCGCCCGTACGCGTATCCCCCACGAAGAAGCGCATCGCCGGCGCTTCGTCCGGGCCTCCGCCCGCTCATTCACAAAACACCCCCAGTCTACCATCTTTTCCCCCGCCCGCCAACACACCCTTGCCACCCAATAGCGCTCCATTCGGGCGAGAAAAATGGCAGTTAAGGGGGTACTTTTTGCAAAAAAACGAAAATCTCCCCCCTTAACTGCCCTTTAACGCACATAACGAACAAGCAATGCGAGCCCGGCGCGGCCTAGCCATCACCCTCCGCCTGCTGAACAGGCCGAGATTGTGGCGTATTTGGATGCGCGGTGCGGAAAGATTGACGCGGCCGTGGCGGGGCTGGAGGCCTCGTGGCGGGGCTCAAGGCCTACAAGCAGCGGCTGATCGCCGATGTGGTGACCGGCCAAAGGAGGGTGCCGTGAGCGCGAGAGAAGCGCAGGA
>JBJEVY010000002.1:0-40200 GCA_051884775.1 Candidatus Spyradenecus sp.
GGAAGACTTCAAACTCCGCAGTAAGCCTTCAACGACAACATACATTACCAACACAGAGATCACAAAGAAAGGCGCGCACAAAGAATGGCGCGCAAAGGCTACGCAGTTTTTAACCACAAAGAAACACAAAGAGACACAAAGAGACACAAAGCAAGGCACGCAGGGAAAGGGGAAGGCACGCAGGAAGGCACGCGGGGAAGGGGGAATGCGCGCCGTAGGCGCACCTTACGGCCCGGAGGGCCATCCTCTCGCGGGCGGAGCCCGCACCTCACGCGCCGGCAGGCGCACCTTACGCGAGCGTAGCGAGCAACTGTTCACTGTTCACCGCTCACCGTTCACGCGCCGGAGGCGCTTGACATTCCCCTGCGGGAGTTGCTAATCTAAAGTCAAAGTGATGGCCAAGGCTACGCTGAGAGAGAGGAGAATGATGCCCTCCTGAGTGCCGCCTGAACCATCAGACATCTGAAAGGATTCAGGGATGAAACCTACTTCGCGCTCCGCGCTCGGCTTTGCCGTGGCGTGTTTTGTTGGCGTGGCGACGGCTGCGCCCACGGCCCAGTGGATAGACTTCACTGGCGGTACCGCCAATGACGACGGCTCCACCTCCTTCTCCATAGAGGTCTCCGGCTGGACCTTGACCGCCACCGGTACAAAGAACGCCGACGGTTCCGTCACGCTCTCAAGTGCTGCGACCCTGTCCGGTACGGGCACTACCGCCTTCTCGGTGATCCTGGACTGCTCCAAGCCGGCCCCCTCGGCCACTTCAAGACTGCTCAGTTTCGCGATTTCCTCGACGGAGACCTCCAAAGTCGGCTTCTTGAATTGCTCAAGCGCCTCGGTCTTGCAGTTGGGGCACGGCTCAGGTACGGGCACTCTGCAGACGGGGACGGGGTCGACCTACACGCTTGATGAGGCGACACGCCAGTTCATTACCTTGACGCACAACTCATCGAGCGAGGGCACATACATCTATGTTGATAAGAGTCAGGCTCTGGCCTGGTCTGGGCTTAAATGGAATGGGCAAACCTATCCTCATCTCACGGTGGGCTTTAATGGCTTGACCGTTTACGGCATCTATCTCTATAGTAGCCGGTTGGCGAATGCGACCGCAGTGTCGACAGAACTCGATGGGATTGTGGATGCGCGCGGGAATGGGGCGGAGGAGAAGAGCGCTACGGTCGAAGCGGGAAGTTCTGCGTGGTCGAGTTTGGCTTGGGATCCAAGCGAGCCGACTGCGGCAGATAAGGCAATCTTGACGGCTACGGGGGAGTCCACGATTACGGTTGCAGAGAATGAGGCGATTGACGTTGTCGGGTTGACAATTGCCGATGGGGCCCCTGTAACCTTTTCTGGAGCCGGAAGGTTGAGTGTTTCGGGTACAGCGACAATTAATGCCGATACAGACTTCGCGGATCTTGCAACCTATTTATGCACTGTTTCGGTGGACAGAAGTAAGACCTTGACGTTGGGAGCGAATACGACGGTGACTAGTTTTACGACTACAGTCGGGGCGAACTTGGTCAACAAGGGCTCCTTCTCGTATGTTGGCAAGAACTCGGCGTTGAGCACCAATCCAGCCTCGTTGCGCGTGATGGAAGGGACAGTGACACTGCCGTCGGCAGCAGATTTGTCTGCAATGACTACGGCCGTGACGGTGGATGGGGGCGCGACGCTGAATGTTAATGGTATCTATAATCAGAAGTCCGCCTTGACGCTTGGCAACAACGCGGCGGTCACGAATGGCGGGAGTGACGCAGGCGTGGGGAAAACACAGTGGAAGAATCTGACGCTTTCGGAGGCGTCGGCATCGGCAAAGGTAAGTGGCAATACCTTTGGGTTGGTTGCCTCTAGCCATAATGCACAGCCGATGTATCTGAATGGCGGCACGCTGACGGTGGCGATGAACGCGGACAAGACCTTCTACTTGGCCAATGTCTATGCCAAGAAGACCGCCAGCGATGCGGCGAATAGCACCGAGAAAGCCGGCAAGATCAAGGTTGAGAGTGGCACACTCAACCTCTATAAGACGAACCATGGCACCGGCAATAATGCCAACACGCTCTCCCTCTCGCGCGTGGAAGTGGAGTTGGCAGGGGGTGAGGTCGCTTTGGGGGAGAGTGGAACGAGCCGCATTGGTACGCTTGTGGGGACGAGTGGTTCAGTCACGATGGGGGCATTGGCGCTTGAAGTCGGTGCTTTGGGCGAGGATTCTACCTTTGGCGGCGTTGTCAGTGGCTCCGGCACATTGACTAAAGTTGGTAGTGGCACGCTGACGCTGACGGGTAAGAACACAAATACCGGAAGCCTAACCATTTCTGCGGGCGCGGTCCGCTTCGCGGCCGCAGAGGGCGCGGCGACGGTTGGCTCGTGGGCGGGTGCGGTGACGGTGGGCGCCGTGGCTGCTCTGGAAGTGCCCGGAACTTCTGCGCTCCCAACCCTTGCCGCTGCTTCGGCCGGTACGGTGCTCTTGACGGGGAATGGCGAATTGGATATGCGCTCGGCGATTTCTACGGCTTCTGCGCTGACGGCTGGCTTTGCCGAGGGGACCACGGGCTCGCTGATTGTGCCTGCGGGGAATGAAGCGGCAAACTTGCAGGTGCCCTCAGGGGCCACGCTGAAGCTGGTGCTTTCGGAGGCGCAACTGGCTGCCGGGAGCTACACCTATTCCTTTACCCAGGCGGAAGGTTCAACGGTGAGTTTCTGGCGGGCGGACGCAGAGGGCAACTTGACGGAGGTCACGGGCACAACGGTGGGTTCGACCTTCCTGCCGACGCTCTCCTTCGTCTTTACGAACGCGGCGGGAAATGGGCAGTGGGCCGATGTGGGCAACTGGTCGGATGGCGCGGTGCCCAGTGCCACGGACGCAGTCGAGATTCCGGCGAATACGACGTTGACGCTTGCGGCGAATGTTTTGGTGGCCGATTTGCGTGTGACCGGCTCCGGCACCTTGACGGTGGCGGGCGGTACGCTGACGGTGACCAATCGCCTTCTCGTGGTGGGACAGTTGGCGGCAACCTCGTCGCAATTGGCCTTTGGAGATAATCTGGTTGCCATTGACCTGCCGGAGGCAGAAAGCGCGCTGGGCTACACCGTCACCACGGCAGTGTCTCTGCCAGCGTTGACGGGGACGGGCACCTTCACCAAGTGCGGCTCGGCCAATATGACCTTCAAGAACGCGACCACGGCGTATCTGGCGCAGGTGGTGGTGGCAGAGGGGACGCTGGATACCGGCGAAATCCAGACCGGAAGCGAGTTCCACATTACCGTGAAATCCGGCGCCACCTTCCTGACGCGCTCGACCACTTCGCTGACTTCGATGGCGTCGACCCTCTGCTTGGAGGGCGGGGCAATCCTCGACCTACGTAATGGGAACGGAAGTGCAACGCGTCAGTTCCAGACGGCCATTACCGTGGATGCCACGACTGAGAACCCCGCCATCATCCAGGGCTCGCGCAATGGCAACAACTCCAACCTGCAAGGCGCAATCACCGGCAAGGGCACCTTGGAGATTCGGAAGGCCCCGGACCAAACGGACGCGAATGCTTTCACCATCTCCGGCAGCATCTCGAACGCTGCGGATGGCACGCTTGCCCTCAAGGTGACGCAGACGGGCTCGGGGGCCGCCGTCACCCTCACGGGCGATAACACCTACACCGGCGGGACGACGATTGCTGATGGGGCTACGGTGATTGTCGAGAAGATCGGCAAGTTGGGTCCGAGTGGCACCGTGCAGGTGGAGGATGGCGGCACGCTGAAGCTGGTGAACTCGGCCACTCTGGACGAGACGGGAACAGACTATAGCCGCGTCACTGGCACCGGCACGGTTTGGTATTCGGGGAGTGCTTGGCGCACATTGCCGAATACAGCGGCGAAACGTTTGCCGACGAGTATCTCGGTTCGGAACGACTTGACGGCGGGTCTGATTATCTCGCAACAGGGAACGGCTTCGCCTGAGACGGCTGTTGGGTCGGTCTCGGGTAGTGGCACCTTCCGCGTGGATTGGAATGGTGGAGACAACTCGCGGTCGTTGCGGATTGTGCAGTCGAAGAATACCGAGCACACTGGCAACTTCATCAACTCGAACGGGAATGGTCGCCTGACGAAGGTGATTGTGGCTGGGGCGGATGGGGCGACGGAGAAGACGCTGACGCTCTCTGGGAATACGACGACGACGGCGCGGCCGTTGGAGATTGCGGCGAGCGGCTCGGTGAAGCTGACGGGCTCGTGGGATGCTGAGATTACCATCAATGGCGCGTTGGAGGTGCCGGTGGAGGCGGGGGAGAAGACGATCTCCACGGTCCTGGCGGGCTCTGGTACGCTGACGAAGAGCGGGGCCGGGACGTTGAACCTCACGGGGGACAACAACTTCTTGGGCAATGTTGCCATCACGGGCGGCATCCTGAATGTCGGCTCCAACCGTGGCTTTACGGTGAGTGCCATTGAGAGCGGTGCCAAGCTGGCCCTGTCGCCGACGGCGGAGGAGATCGAGTCCGGGCGGATTGAGCTGTCGATGGCCAATGGGGTGAGGCTCTCGGCCGAGCAGCTCTCGGTGACGGACTTCCCGGGCGTGACGGGGGCGGAGGGTTCTATCTACCTCTCCAATCCCTGCTGGAAGCCGACGGCGGAGGATGCCACGTGGGCGAACAACTGGTATCGGGGGACGACCTTGATTACCACTGTGCCGACCTCCGGCGAGATTGAGGTCAACTTCTCGGCGCTGACGGCCGAGACCGAGGTCACCATTCCCGAGGGCTCCTTCGAGGCCGTGACCTTTGTTGGCGGCGAGGCGGAGAGCTGCAGCCTGGTGGTGACGCTGGGCGAGGGGGTCACCCTGGGCGCGCTGACGATTGGCGGCCGGGTCACCTTGCCGGACACGGCCATCCCGGCGGCGACCGAAGTCACTGCGGGCGCGACGCTCTCGCTGGCGGGCTCGGGCGCGACGATCTCGACGGCCATCACGGGCGCGGGCTCGCTCTGCCAGCGCTCGGGCGCGACAACGCTCACCGGGGTGAATACGTACACGGGGACGACGACGGTGGCGGCGGAAGCGACGCTGGCGTTGGCGGGGGAGGGCGTGTTGAGTGATGCCTTTGGCGATGGCTCGGCGGTGATTGTGAATGGCACGCTGGAGTTGGCCGATGGCAGCTACTGCCGCCGGACGACGGGCACGGGCACCATTCGCGTTCAGAACGACCTGACCTTCGCGATTGGCCAGGCGGCCTTGCCGGAGGGTGAGGCGTGGTCGGCCGACAAGACAACGGGTCTGACGGGCTTCACCGGCACGCTGGCATTGGTGGGTAACCTGAAGCTGACCAATGCGGCCTCGGCCGTCTGCACCTACACACCAACGGGCTTTAATGTCCGCTTCGAGGACGATGGCCACGGCTCGAGCGACGGCCAGTTGCTGTGCGACGAGACTGGGACGGCCTCCTTCACCTTGGCGGCCGGGTGCTCGCTGAGCGGCAAGGGTGCTATCCAGTGCCCGATTGCCTTTGAGGCGGACTCGGTTATTGAGGTGACGATGGCTACCAACCTCGACCTCTCGGCGGCGACGATCTCGCTACCCAGCGGCGAGGGGGAACACATCCTCTTGAAGGCGGCTGTCGCTAGCACGGGCTTCCTCTATCCTGCGACATCGGCGAATGTGCCGGCCTCGGCCTTCGCCTTCGCGGAGGAGAGCACCTTGACGGCGGCTCACGCCGGGGTAAAGGTCTATCGTTATCCGGAGGCGTGGGGGATCACTTACGATGTTGTGCAGGTGCTCACTAATCCGTCGGTCCCCGAGGGGACGGCTGATGGCGTGGCCGAGGCTGTTCGCGACCAGGCCGTGAACGACTTTGGTATTCCTGTCTCGGTGAAAGAGGTGGCGGCGGATACGACGACAACGCCCAAGGCGGTTGTTGAGGGCGCGCTCTTCTTTGAGAATGTGGTCAAGACCGTGGACAACGGGGACCTCACCTATACGGCGAAGGTGACCTACGACTTCGGCGTGAGTGCGATTACGGTGAAGAAGTTGACCTTGACGGACACGCCCGAGCTGTGCGTGGTGGTCTGCGCGAAGGTGGCGAGCAGCGCGGTTACCGGCACGGCGGCGACCTTCAAGGAGAGCGCCAAGGTGCAGCTCTACTTGAATGGCACGCTCTGCAGCACGGCCACTCCGTTGACTTCGGCCATCGATAGCTCGGTGAACGATGGCGATAAGAGCGTGCGGTGGTTTGCCTTGCCGCTGAGTTTGCTCCCGACCACGGGCACAAGCAACTTCACCGTCAAGGTGACGGAGTAACGCCCTAACGCGGGCATGGGTCCTGCGAAACGCGCGGCCCGGCGATTGCCGGGCCGCGTTTTTTGTGTCGGGGGGGGTGTTAGGGCGCGGAGAAGGCGGCATTGAGGCCGCGGGCGATGGCGGCGGCGAGGCGTTGTTGGCCGGCGGCTTCGGCGAGGAGGGGGAAGTCTTGGGCATTGGTGAGGAAGCCCATTTCGATGAGGATGGCCGGGGCGGGCGTATCGCGCAAGACTTTGAAGTGGGCGTGGCGCAGACCGCGATCGGCTGGCGTGGGGGGCTCCATGGCGAGGAGTGCCTGTTGGACGCAGAAGGCGAGGCGCGTGGCGGCGGGGAGGTGGGCTTGGCCGACCATCGGCGGGCGCGCGGGCGAGTTGGCGGCGGTTCCTTCGCAGCCTGGGGCGGGGAGGGTGTAGACTTCGATGCCTCGGGCGGCCGCATTGGCGGCGGAGTTGACATGGATGGAGACGAGGGCATCGATGGCGTTGGCGGCGCCCATCTGCGCGCGTTCCTCGAGCGAGCGTTGCGGGCCGTCGGCCGAGCGGGTCATTAGGACACGGTGGCCTTGCGCTTCGAGGAGGCGCTTGACTTCGAGGGCGACGGCGAGGGTGATGTGCTTTTCGTAGGTCTTATCGACGCGGCAGCCGGTGTCGCTTGCGCCGTGGCCGGGATCGAGGAGGAGGGTGGCGCGCGCGGGGGGAGGGGTGGGGCGGACGATGGCTTGGCGGATGAGGGCGCAATCCTTGGCGCCGAGGGCGTTCATCCCGGCCGGTTCGTGGAGGTAGTAGCGCGCGCCATCGAGGGTGGCGGTGCGTTTGCCGCGGTCGAAGGTGAAGGTGTGGCCGCCGCCGCGTAGGGTCACTTGCGTGTCGGTGAGGGTGCGTTCGGTGCCGGGGGGCAGTCCGAGGGCCTCGGGCAGATCGTAGAAGGGCTGACGGAGGCAGCCGGAAAGGAGCGCCAGGAGGAGAACGAGTGGAAGGGAGAATAGTCGACAGTCGACAGTCGACAGTCGACAGTACGCGGCAAGCCGCGACGGAGAGGCCGAAGGCCTTCTGTCATCTGTCATCTGTTCTCTGTCATTGCGAGCGCAGCGAGTGAAAAGGGAGAGGAGTCGACAGTCGACAGTCGACAGTCGACAGTGGCTCGCTGCGCTCGCGATGAGAGATGGCCGTTGGTCAGTCCGTCGCGGAACGCGTCCTGTCGACGATGACACAGCTCCTCGCTGTGCTCGGACTTGTTGACTGTCGACTGTCGACTTTAACCATTGGCGAGCGAAGTGAGCAAAGAAGCGTAAGCGCATAGTCTGGGCCTTAGAGGGTGTTGGGTTGGAGGGCGCGCACGCCGGTGACGCGGTTGAGGTGGGCGAGGGCGATGGCGAGGGCGTCGGCGGCATCGTTTTGGATGGGCGGGGGCAAGGAGAGGATGCGCGCGACCATTGCCTGCACCTGTTCCTTTTCGGCTGAGCCGATGCCGGTGACGGCGCGCTTGACCTCCGCGGGCGAGTATTCGTAGATGGGGATGTTGCGCTTGGCGCAGTTGGCCACCACCACGCCCCGGGCGTGGCAGAGAATCATGGCGGTGCGGGCGTTGCGAGCAAAGAAGACGCCTTCCAGGGCGGCTTCGGCGGGTTGGAACTCATCCAAGAGCCGGGCGACCTCGGCATCGAGTCGGGCGAGGGCGGCGGAGAGGGGGAGTTTGGCGGGAATGCGCACGGGGGCGTAATAGCGGGCCAGGCGGCGGGAGCCCTGGGCTTCGACGATGCCGATGCCGGTCGAGCGCAGGGAGGTGTCAAAGCCGATGGCCAGGCGGGGCAGCGGCGGGGTCATCGTGCGCCTCCCCAGGCGGACCAGAAGCGCGTTACTTCGGGCGTTTCAAGGGCGGCTTGTTCGTTCTCGGAGAGGGCGGGGAAGAAGTCGAGCCCGGTGCGCGCTTCCAGGTCGCGAATCGAGCGGAAGCAGTAGCGCGGGCGCTTGGAGGCGGAGATTTCTTGGGGCATATAGGCGCCGATAGCGCGTAGGTGGCCGCGGTGAATCGAGGCGATGACCATGGCAAAGCCGCTGGGGATGCGCACGCGGCCGCGCTTGAGTTTGGGTTTGCGCGCATCGGGCACGGAGCAGACGATGACCCAGACGGTCTCGCCAATCTCGGAGAGGTCGTCGGCAATGATTTGCTCAAGGGCGCGCCAGGGGCCGCGGTTGAGGTCGGGCCGTTGGGGGGCGATATTCGTCATCAGGAAGGTTTGCTTTTGGGCGGCTTTGCCATAGCGCGTGGCGATGACGGAATTGGGGGCCATGTGGCCGCGGTCGTAGCCCGAGCCGGTGTAGGCCTCGGGGGTGGGCGAGCCGGGGACCTCCTTGTCCTGCTCAAAGGGTGGGCGCGGCGGCGAGCCGGAGAGGAGCTTTTGCGCGGGCACGGCGTAGGCGGCCCAGACGGGGTGGCCGAGCGTGGGCGAGTAGCCCACCCAATAGCCTTGGCGCTTGAGCAGGCGGATATCGTGCGGGGCGAGGGCGGGATCTTTGACCTGCGGCACGCCAAAGGGGAGGGGGCCCTTGCCGGGCGCCTTGGCGTAGGGGATTTGCGCATCGCGGCCGGTGAGGCCCAGGCAGTCGGTGAGGTCGGCCGTGATGCTGCCGAGGGCTTCCAGGGTGGGCTCGAGGGCGCCATAGCCTGCGCGCACGGCAGTCGGCTGATGGGCAAAGAGGTTTCCGAGCACGAGCACCACGAGCGTGGCGGCCACGCCGAGCCAGCGCCAACGCCGGGCGGTGCGCCCTTCGGGAGCGGGTTTGCGGGCGCGTTTGGATTTGCCCTTTTTGGGTTTGGCCCCGGCGGTGGCGCGTTGGGCCAAGGCCTTGGCGGCGCCTTCGAGGTTAGCGGTCATGGCCGGCCCCTCGCGCCAAGGCGTTCTCGGCCACCTGGCAGCAGTGCTCGATGGTCTCGCGCGCCTGCGGCAGGATTTGGAGGAGGTAGTCACGCCGCTGGGCCACTTCGCCGCGCGTCTGGGCGAGGCGGTAGCTTTCGCGGAAGTGGAGTCCGCCATTGCACCAGGCGAGTTGAACGAAAACGAAGTCGGCAAATGAACAGATGTCGGCATAGTCGATGGTTGCGCCGGTTTCGATGGCCTCGACGATTTTGGGCGAGGGGGCGGCGGTGAAGGGGAGGCCCCAGTAGACCTCGGGGTGGGAGGGGAGATAGTTGGTGGCGATGGCCTCATCGAGGACGGTGAAGATGTCGAGCTTATCGGCATCGCGCACCAGGTGGGCGAGGGCGGCTTCGTCGGGCGAGAGGCTCGGCGGCAGGTCGCGCAAATTGTGGAACTCGATGGCGCGGAGAATGAGGTTGCGTTCGCGCGCTTCGCGGTCATCCAACCAGCCTAGGCGCAGGACCTCGCCGCAACTCAAGAGGGCGTGGTTCACACTGACGCGGTCGCTAAAGGTGTGATACTGCATAAACTGGCGGAAGCGCCCCAGATCGTGCAACCAGGCGGCCGTCTCGCCCGCCGCGCGCAGGGCGGCCGGGAACTCGGGCGAAGCCATAATCGTGCGTGCATTCTCCACCACGCGCCGGGTATGCGCCAGCTTCAGGTCGTTCATATCCTCGTGCGGGAAGGTCTGGTAGTAGGCCAAGAAGGCCCCGGCAATCTCTTCGTTCTTCATAGGGGGTAGTATACCATATCCGTCCGTGGGGCGGGCGGATGGGGGAGAGGAGCGTGGAGGGAGAGGAGGACGGCGGGCAGGGACTCGTTGCGCTCGCTTGGCTAACCGCTCATCGCAGGGCGCTTTGCGCCTCGGCCTGGCGCGACTGCGCTCACGCCGAGGCGAAACTTCTTCCCGGGGCGGATGGGATAATTAACCCTAAGGGATAATTGAATTAACCCTAAGGGATAATTGAATTAAGCCTAAGGGATAATTGAATTAACCCTAAGGCTTAATAATTCAGCTTCGGGCGAACGGAAGTTGCCACGGGGCATGGGAGAAGTCGTTGCAGGGCCTAATCGAAGGGGAAGCCCCCGGTCCTGGTGCAAAGCAGGGCGTGTTGAAGCGAAGCGCGTCCTCCGATGGTGCTTCTCGCCCCTTCCTGCCCTTGGCCTCGCTTCCTGCGCGGGAGGCGTTGTCCCGGAAAGTCGGGATGGCGCGGCGGGTGGGGCGCGGTTGAAGGGAAGGCGGCGAGCGCGATATAATGGGCGAGGAAGGAGAGAGAGGATGATTTCCGGACTGATTTTGACGACCTTGCTATCGGTCACTTCGCCCGATGGGCTTAACCGACTGACGATTGCGCGCTCGGGCAATACGCTTTACTACTCGGTCTTTCGCGGGGAGCAGGTGGTGCTCGCGCCGCAGGCGATTGGGTTGGAGGTGGTTGGGGTGGGCGCGCTCAAGCCCGGGACGGCGGAGCCCTTCCGGCGGCAGTTGGGCGGGGCGGTGCCCTTGGGGACGAAGCGCTCGGTGATTGAGCTTGAGGCGGTGGGGGCGCGGTTGGCGTTGGGCAATGGGCTTGCCTTGGAGGCCGTGGCCACTAATTGGGGGGTGGCCTTCCGGTGGCTGAGCGCCTTGGCGGGCGAAACAGAGGTGCGCGGCGAGCAGTTTGGGTTGCAGCCGCGTCCGGGGGCCGAGCTCTTTTATGGCTATGGCAATGGCGCGTGGGCGGGGGACCCCTTCCAGCAGAGCTGGGAGAGTCCGCACCAGCGTTCGGATGTGCAGGGGATTGAGTCCGGGCGGCTGATTTACCTGCCGGTGACGGTGGTGCTGCCGGAGTGCGCGCTGGCGGTGACCGAGGCGGAGCTACGCGACTATCCGGGGCTGAACTTGCGTCGGCCGGATGCGTCGGCCGATGCGTTGGAGGCGATGCAGGCACGTTGGCCGCTGGCGCAGGATGGCGCCTCTCGGCGTTATTCGCGCGTGACGCAGCGGGCCGATTATCTGGTGCGCACGGCCGGCACGCGCTCCTTCCCCTGGCGCGTCTTTATGATGGCTGGCTACCTGGGCGAGCTCTATGCCAACGACCTGGTCCTCGCACTTTCCGAGCCGGCCACGGGCGACTTCTCGTGGGTTCGCCCCGGGCAGGTGGCCTGGGATTGGTGGAACCATTGGGGTCTGGAGGGCACGCCGTTCCCTGCCGGGGTCAACACCGAGACCTACTGCGCCTATATCGACTTCGCGGCCGACTTCGGCGTAGAGTATGTCATTCTCGATGAGGGGTGGGCGCAAAACCTGGATGTCACGAAGATTGTCCCGGAGCTTGACCTCCCGGCCATCCTTGCGCACGCCCAGGCGCGTGGCGTGGGGATTATTCTTTGGAGCTCCTGGCAGCAGCTGATCGGGCGGCAGGAGGAGATCTTTGCGCACTACGCCAAGCTTGGCGTTCGCGGCTTTAAGATTGACTTCTTCGACCGCGATGATGCCGAGATTGCCCGCTTTCTCTATCACACCGCCGCCGTGGCCGAGCGGCTCCACCTGGTGCTCGATTATCACGGCATCCACAAGCCCACCGGGCTCGCGCGTACCTTCCCGAATGTCCTTTCCTACGAGGGCGTTTTTGGTCTGGAGCAGGTTAAGTGGACGGGTCCGGAGATGGACTTTGTCACCAACGATTTGCGTATCGCCTTCACCCGTCTGCTTGCCGGCTCCGCCGATTACACCCCCGGCGCCATGCGTAACGCCCCCCGCGCCACCTATCGCGCGGACTATCGGCGTCCCATGAGTATGGGCACCCGCTGTCGCCAGGCCGCCCTCTTCCTGGTCTATGATTCGGCTATCCGGATGCTCTGCGATGCGCCCACCGCCTACCGTCGCGAGCCTGACTTCACCCGTCTGCTCGCCGCCTGTCCCACGACTTTCGATGACACCCGCGCCGTCGTCCCCGAGGATCCTGACCGCGGGCTTCTGGTCTTTCGCCGTAGGGGGCGCGAGGTCTGGGTCGCCGCGCTCGCCGGCGCGCAGGGTGCCACGTTCGTCTTTACCCCGCCTTGGCTCGACGCGGGCTCCGAGTACTTGCTTACCCTCGCCGCCGATGCCCCGACCTCCGACGCCGTCGCCACCGATTACACCCTCTCCACCCGCCCCTTCCGCCTAGGCGAGGAGCTCGCCCTCCCTTGCGCCCCCGGCGGCGGCTTCCTCCTGCGCTTGGCGCCGGCGGGGGACGGGAGCTCCTCGCCCCCGCACCCCTAGGCAGGGCTCCTCGCCCTGCACCTCGCGCGGGGGGCTGCTCGCCCCCGCACCCCTAGGCAGGGCTGCTCGCCCTGCACCTCGCGCGGGGGGCTTCTCGCCCCCGCACCCCTCGGGAGCGCGGTGCGCTCCACCCCGCCGCGAGCACCCTGCGGGCACTCGCTTGTAGGCCCAGGGCACGCCGAGCACGCGTAGCAGGGATGCGCTTGCGCGCCTCCCTGCCAAGGCCGTTGGGGGCCCGCCCCCAAGCCCCCCCGCGTTCGCCGGGCATTCCGCGCGGGCGTAGCCCGCACCTCGCGGCCGGAGGGCCATCCTCTCGCGGGCGTAGCCCGCACCTCGCGGCCCGGAGGGCCATCCTCTCGCGGGCGTAGCCCGCACCTCACGCGCCGGCAGGCGCACCTCACGCGAGCGTAGCGAGCAACCGCTCACCGTTCACCTCTCACCGTGGAATGCGTTCGCGCGAGGCTTGTGATAGAATGTGGGCGTTTTTGTTCCAATTCGGGAGAGACGACGATGAAGTTTGAGACGAAGTGCGTTCAGGCTGGCTGGGAGCCGAAGAATGGCGAGCCGCGTGTGATGCCGATTTATCAGAGCACCACCTTTAAGTTTGATTCCTCGCAGCATGTGGCGGACCTCTTTGACCTGAAGGTTGGGGGACACTTCTATACGCGCTTGAGCAATCCCACGCTTGATGCGGTGGAGCAGCGTATTGCGGCCTTGGAGGGCGGGGTGGGGGCGATGCTCACCAGCGCGGGTCAGGCCGCTAGCACGATGGCCATTCTTAACCTGGCGCACAGCGGCGACCATGTGGTCTCCTGCTCGGCAATCTATGGCGGCACGGTCAACCTCTTTGGCGTCACCTTGCAGAAGCTGGGGATTGACTTCACCTGGGTTTCGCCCGATGCGACCGATGAGGAGATTGCCGCGGCGATTCGTCCGAACACCAAGGCGGTCTTTGGCGAGACGCTGGCCAATCCGGCGCTGGCGGTGTTGGATATCGAGCGCTGGGCGAAGGTGGCCCACGCCCACGGTCTGCCGCTGATTCTCGACAACACCTTCCCCACGCCCTACCTCTGCCGTCCCTTTGAGTTCGGGGCCGACATTGTGGTCCACGCCACCACCAAGTACCTCGATGGTCACGCGATGAGTCTGGGCGGGGTGATTGTCGATAGCGGCAACTTCGACTGGGCGGCTTCGGGGCGCTTCCCGGAGTTCACCGAGCCCGACGCCTCCTATCACGGCCTCATCTACACCCAGGCCTTCGGCAAGGCCGCCTACATCGTCAAGGCCCGCGCCCAGTTGATGCGCGACCTCGGTGCCCAGGCCGCCCCGATGAATGCCTTCCTCCTGGGCATGGGCATTGAGACCCTCCCCCTGCGCATGGAGCGCCACAGCGCCAACGCCCAGGCCGTGGCCGAGTGGTTGGCCAACAACCCGAAGGTCGACTGGGTGCGCTATCCCGGTTTGCCGGGCGACAAGTATCACGCGCTGGCCAAGAAGTATCTGCCCCAGGGCTGCTCGGGCGTCATCTCCTTTGGCGTCAAGGGTACGCGCGAGGATGCGATGCGCCTGATGGACGCGCTCAAGATGATCAAGATCGTTGTTCACGTGGCCGACGCGCGCACCTGCGTGCTCCATCCCGCGAGCATGACCCACCGTCAGCTGACCGATGAGCAGCTGGTCAAGGCCGGCATCTCGCCGACGATGGTCCGCATCTCGGTGGGCATTGAGCATGTGGATGACATTCTCGCCGACCTCGCTCAGGCCTTTGAGCAGGTGAAGTGAGGCTCGCTGCGCGAGCCGGTGAACGGTGAACAGTGAACGGTGAGCAGTGAACGGTGAACAGTGAACGGGTGCTCGCTGCGCTCGCAAATGATAGATGACGGAGGACAGATGACAGAAAGCCCAACCAGTGCCCGTCGCGGAACGCGTCCTGTCGACTACCGACTGTCGACTGTCGACTCCCGTCGCCATAGCCTTTCGGTGGCGCTTTGGGCGGCTCTCTTCGTTGCGCTCTGTGGTTGCACCGGGCCAACATTGCGGGCGCTGAATCCGCGCGAGGCGAAGATCGATGTCTATCCCACAGGCGAAGTGCGCGTCTATGGCGAGCCGATTGCCCTGCGCGAGCTGGAGGGGGTGGTTCGCAGCTCCTCCACCCGGCCGCAGGATACTGTCCTCATCCGCCTCCACGGCGACCCCGAGAGTTCGGAGTTGACCCAGATGCGCCGCCTGATCACCGATCAGATGATTCGCGCGAACCACTACAAGTTCAACTTCTTCTCCACCCCCCTGGCCACGGTGCAGACCTACGACCCGGTCACCAAGCGCACGGAGACCTTCGCCGAGGATGTTGACCTGGGTGAATCGAGCACCGAGCGTGCCGTGGCCGATGTTGAGCGCCTGATGGCCGAGACGGAGGCCTATCGCGAGGGGACCTATGTCTCCCCAGTTGTGCAGGCTAAGCCGGTGGCGATCTCCGTGGGGGACAAGCCCGAGGAGATGAAGGTTGGCGGCGAAATGCTTGAGGAGGCCAAGGCCGCAGCCGCCGCCAAGGCCGCCGCCTCCAAGTCTGCCCAGCCCTCGCAGGCCGACTTGCGCGAGCAGTGGAAGCGTCAGCAGCGCCGCGCGGGCGGCGCAGGGCGCTAATCTTTTTGTGAGACCGCGATGTCTGCCCCCTTGCTTCCCTGTTGTGATTCGCGCCGGGTGACGCCCGGTTGCGCCTTTTTTGCCATTCCTGGCACGCATGATGACGGCCGGAAGTATATTGCCGAGGCGCGGGCGAAGGGGGCGGCGGTGATTATCGGCGCCTGTCCGGGGTGCGACCGCCAGGTGGAGCATCCGCGCGAGGCCTTTGCTGCGGCCTGTGCCGACTTCTGCGGACGGCCTTCCGAGCAGTTGCTTCTCTGCGGCATCACGGGCACCAATGGCAAGACCACCACCGCCTGGCTTCTGCGCGACATGCTCGCCCAGGGCGGTCTGCTCCCGGGGTTGCTTACCACCGTGGCCACGCAATGGCCCGGCCACGATGCGCCGGCCGACCGCACCACACCCGATGCGCTCACCCTTCAGCAGCTTCTCGCCCAGATGGTCCAGGCCCGTTGCCGCGCGGCGGTGATGGAGGTCTCCAGCCACGCCATCGACCAAGCGCGGATTGGCTCGACCCGTTTTGCCCTCACCGCCTTTACCAACCTCACGCAGGATCACCTGGACTACCATCACACGATGGAGGCCTACTTCGCCGTCAAGGCCCGCTTCTTCCTGGAGCATCTGGAGGCCCCGGCCGTCATCAACGCCGATGACCCCTATGGCGCGCGACTGATTGAGCTGCTGCGCGAGCGCGGTCACCGCGCGCTCTATCCCTATTCGCCGGCGGCCATTGCCCAAACCGCCCGCTTCTCCGCCGAGGGCATCGAGGCCGAGTTCACCTTTGGGGGGCGTCATCTCGCTTTCCGCACCGCCCTCTGTGGGCGCTACAACTTGGCCAACCTCCTCTGCGCGGCCACGGCTGCCCACGCCTTGGGCGTCTGCCCCGAGGCGATTTTGGTGGCAATCAGCGCGGCCAAGCCCCGTTGGGGGCGTCTGGAGCCGGCCGCCCCGCGCGTCTTTGTGGACTACGCCCACACCGATGACGCCTTGGCGAATGTTCTTTCTACCTTGCGCGAGATGACCCCCGGTCGGTTGCTTTGCCTCTTTGGCTGCGGCGGCGACCGCGACCGCACCAAGCGCCCGAAGATGGCCGCCGCTGTCGACCGTCTGGCCGATGTGCCGATTGTCACCTCCGATAATCCCCGCACCGAGGAGCCGCTGGCAATTATCGCCGACATTCTCCCCGGCTTCACGCGCCACGAGCCGCTGGTGGTCCCCGACCGCCGTGAGGCCATAGCCCGCGCCCTCGCGCTGATGGGTCCCGAGGATACGCTTTTAATCGCCGGTAAGGGCCACGAAACCTACCAAGAAATCAACGGTGTGCGCTATCCTTTCTGCGATGCCGACGAGGTCCGCCGCGCGCGGGAAAACATGTAGGGTTTATCAACCACAAAGAACGCAAAGAACACAAAGAAACACAAAGAAACGCACGCCGGGCACGCCGAAATACACGCAGGATTTAACCACAAGTCCGAGCGAAGCGAAGGAGCTATGTCAACAAGAACACAAAGAAACACAAAGAAACGCACGCCGAGCACGCCGAAATACACGCAGGATTTAACCACAAAGATGCGCAGAGAGCACGCCGAGCACGCCGAAATACACGCAGGATTTAACCACAAAGAAACACAAAGAAACACAAAGAAACGCACAAAGAAACACAAAGAAACGCACGCCGGGCACGCTGAAATATACGCAGGATTTAACTGCAAAGGGGAAGGTGGCGCGGGAGAAAGGGTCAGGGGAAGGCGCGTAGGGGCGGTAAGCGTTTTGCAGTGGCCTGCTTCGCCAGGCCACCCGAGCCGGGCGAAGCGCGGCGAGTTTTGACAGAAATGGGGGAAAGGCGCTATACTGTATGCACTTTACTCATCTCATAGTTAAGGAGTTGGAAGATGGCAGTTCGGCACGTTTTGGTTGTCAACGCGGGTAGCAGTTCGTTGAAGTTTATGCTCTTTGATATGGCCAACGAGCAGATGTTGGCGAAGGGGCAGGTTGAGCGTATCGGGATTGGGAACTCGCTCTTTTCGTATACGAATGCGGCCTTCTCGGAGAAGCAGTCGCCCTGCGAGGCGCCGGACCACACGGCGGCGGTGCAGTTGGTCTGCAATGCGTTGATTGACCCGGCGAAGGGGGCTTGCCTGAAGAGCCTGGACGAGATTGATGCGGTGGGTCACCGCGTGGTGCACGGCGGCGAGCGCTTCTCGGGTTCGGTGATTGTGACGCCGGAGGTGGTGGATGCGTTGACGGCGATGATTCCGCTGGCGCCGTTGCACAATCCGGCCGGGTTGCAGGGGATTGCCGGGTGCGAGAAGGTGTTGGCCAACGCCAAGCATGTGGCGGTCTTCGATACGGCTTTCCATCAGACGATGCCGGAAGAGAGCTACCTCTACGGTCTGCCCAAGGAACTGCACGAGAAGTTGGGCGTGCGCAAGTATGGCTTCCATGGCACGAGCCACAAGTTTGTGACGCAGCGCGCGGCGGAGGTGTTGGGCAAGCCGTTGGATGAGGTGAACCTGGTCACTTGCCACCTGGGCAACGGTTCGTCGATTACGGCGGTGAAGGGGGGCAAGTGCTGGGATACGTCGATGGGCATGACGCCGCTGGCCGGCGTGATGATGGGGACGCGCTCGGGCGACATCGACCCGGCGGTGGTGCTCTATCTGCTGAAGAATGGCTACACGGCCGAGCAGGTCGATGCGCTGATGAACAAGCAGGGCGGCGTCTTTGCCCTGGGCGGCACCGGGTCGAGCGATATGCGCGACTTGTGCTCGGCGATTGTCGATGGCTCGGAGGCGGCGAAGACCGCGATGGCGCGCCTGGTGCACTCGTATGCGATGTATGTGGGCGGCTATGTGGCCCTGCTCGGGCATGTGGATGCCATCATCCTCACCGGCGGCATCGGCGAGAACTCTTGGGAGACGCGCGAAGCCTTCCTGAAGGCCATCTCCGGTCTGGGCATCACCTTCGATGCCGAGCTCAACCGCAAGGTTCGCGGGGTGGAGGCCACGCTCTCGTTGGCCGATTCCAAGATCCCCGTGATTGTTCTGCCCACGAACGAAGAGCTGATGATCGCGCGCGAAACCTTCGCGCTCTTGGCCTAATCTCGGTACGCCCGGAGGCGGGCGTGGCGCGCGCCCGGGAGGCAAACACCTCCTGGCGGCGCGCTTGCGTTCCGCCCCCTGGCGGAGGGATTTATGCGGATCCTCTTCGACCTGCGCACCTTTGACAAACTGCCGCGGACGGTCAGGCTCTACCTGGCGGCCGTGGTGGATAGTTTTCTGCCGGCGATGGCGCCGGGGGATGAGGTGACGGTGCTGATGGCGAAGGGGGGCCAGCGGCCCTTCCAGCAAATTGAACAGCAGTCGGTGGTCTACCTGGAGACCGAGCATTCGGCGCGGAGCGCGGCCGGCGCGTGGGAGCTCTTGGGGTTGGTGGCGCAGCGGGGGGTGGAGGTTTACTGCTCGGCCGATCCGCTGATGCGGCCGCCGGCGCCGGTGAAGGGGCGTGCGGTGAAGGTGATCTTCGCGGTGGAGGAGTTGCAGCACTTTTTGGGGGCGCGGCGGTTTTCGTGGCGCGAGCGGTTGCGGTGGCACTTTGTGGCGCGGCCGCGGCTGCTGGCAGCGGATGCCTTGCTCTGCCCGAGCCACGCATTGGCGGTTCGGTTGATTGCCAAGGCGGGGTGGGGGGCGCGGCGGCGGACGCGGGTGATTGCCAATGGCGTGCACCCCATCTTTCGGCGGTATAGCGAGGAGGAGGTGCTGGCGGTGCGGCGGCGGTGGTTGGTGCCGCGGCGGTATGTGCTGATGGTGGAGACGGCGGGGACGGCAGATTGTCTGGAGGTGCCGTTGCGGGCGCTGGCGCAGAATGAAGAGGTCTCGTCGGTCACCTGCATTGTGGTGGGGCGCAAGGAGTTGCCGGCTGCGCTGCGCGAGGCGGTGCGCGCGTGTCACCTGGAGGGCATGGTGCGCTTTTTGCCGATTGACGAGGTGCCGGCGGTGGATTTGGCCGCGCTGATGAGCGGAGCGGTGGCGCTCTTTGAGCCGGTGCGCGAGACGGACTTCCGGCCCACGATTGCGCAGGCGCTGGCCTGTGGCGCGCCGGTGATTTGCGCTGCCGGGGCCTCGAACAAGGAACTCTTTGGGAATGCGGTCTTGCGCGTTCACCCCACCGATCCGGCGGAGTGGGCGAAGGCCTTTTCGGCGGTCACGCTCTCGACGGCGCTCTGTGAGCGGTTGGCCCGGCGCTCACAGGCGCAGATGGCCGAGCGGACCTGGACGGCCACGGCCAAGGCGCTCTTTGCCGTGGGGCGGGAGTTGTGCGGAGCGGGGGCGCGGGCATGACCGAGGGCGAGCGGCGTTTTCACGAGCACTTTATGCGCCTGGCCATGCGCGAGGCGGAGGCCTCGGCTGCGGCCGGTGAGGTGCCGTGCGGGTGCGTGATTGTGCAGCTGCCGGAGGGGTGCCTGGAGCCGGGGGTGGCCAAGCCGCGGCCGATTGAGGATATTCTGGAAGCGCGCGTCATCGCTCGGGGGCATAACCAGACCGAGCAATTGCGCGACCCGACGGCTCACGCCGAGATGATTGCGATTACGGCTGCGGCCGAGGCGGTGGGCGATTGGCGGCTGGGGCGCGTGGCGGTCTACGTCACCAAAGAGCCGTGCCCGATGTGCGCGGGGGCGCTGGTGTGGGCGCGTCCGGCGTTGGTGGTGTGGGGATTGAATGATTTGGAGCGCGGAGGAGAGGGCGCTTTTGGTATACTCTCCAGCGACCGGCTTAACCACCGCCCCAGGCTGCTTCCCGGCATCCTGGAAGCGGCGTGCCGGGCGCAGTTTACGGACTTTTTCAGCGAACGCAGGAAGGAAAACCGCCGATGAAACGAATGACTTGGATGCTCTGTGCGTGGATCTGCGCGTGGGCCGTGGCCGCCCGCGCCGAGCGGTTGCCCGGGCCGGACTATCGTGAGGGGCCCGACCCCGATGCGTCGCCCTATGCCCAGCCGGGCGGGACGCTGAACTACGCCGGGCACAATCCGCCCAAGAGCCTCAATGCCTATTTGGATAACAACACCTTCTCGATGATGATCTTTGGGATGCTCTATCCCACGATGCTGGCGATTGACAGCCGCACCGGCGACTATGGGCCGAGTCTGGCCGACTGGTGGGAGATCAGCGAGGACAAGCTCTCCTACACCTTCCACCTCGATCCGCGTGCGAAGTGGAGCGACGGTTCGCCCGTTACCGCGCATGATGTCAAGGCCACCTTCGATGCCGTGATGGCCCCCAAGAGCCTCTCGGGCCAGTACAAGGTCCTCTTTGCCGCGTTGGAGAGCCCCGAGGTGCTCGACGAGCGGACCATCCGCTTCCCCTGCAAGGAGGTTCACTGGCGCAACCTCAACTGCTTGGGCGGCTCGCTCAACATTATGCCCAAGAAGCTCTTGGACGCGGCCAAGGAGAAGTGCCGCCGCGAAGGGAAGGATGAGGCGCTCTACTTCAACGAAATCAACTTCGACCTGCCGATTGTCGGCGGCCCGTATGTCATTGCCGAGCACAAGGAAGGCCTGAGCATCACGCTCAAGCGGCGGCCGGATTGGTGGTGCTTCTCCACCCCCGGTGGGCGCGGCGTCTATAACTTCGACCAAATCAAGATCCGCTTCTTTATGGACCAGAATAACGCCTACGAAGCCTTCAAGAAGGGCGATGTGGACGTCTTTGCGGTCTATTCTGCGCGGGTGTGGAATACCGAGAGCGTGGGTGAGCGCTTTGAGAAGAACTGGGTGGTCAAGCAGAATGTGCACAACCACGAGCCGATTGGCTTCCAGGGGTTGGTGATGAATATGCGCCGCGCGCCCTACGATGACCTGCGTGTGCGCAAGGCCCTGACCCACCTCTTCGACCGCCGCCGGATGGTGCGCGACTTGATGTACAACGCCTACTTTATGATTCGCTCCTATTGCTCGGATCTCTACGACGCAACGCACCCTTGCGAGACGCCGCTCTTTGAGTACGATCCCGAGGAGGCGATGCGCCTCTTCAACGAAGCCGGCTTCCAGATCAACCCGCAGACCGGCAAGCTCGAGCGCGATGGTCAGCCCTTCGTGGTGCGCATCCTCACCCGTTCGGCCAACGATGCCACCTATCTGGCGCTCTACAAGGAATCGCTCGACCGCCTGGGCATTGGTCTGGAAATCACGCAGAAGGACTTCGCCACCTGGATGCGCGAGGTGGGCAACTACAACTTCGACATCACCGTCTCGGCCTTCTCCGGTTCGCTCTTCCGCGACCCCGAGGCAATGTGGAGCTCGCGCTATGTGAATGAGCCCAATGGCGTCAACCACTCGGGCTTCAAGAATGCCAAGGTCGACGCGCTCATTGAGGCGCAGAAGACCGAGTTCTCCGCCGCCAAGCGCAACGAGATTATGCGCGAGATCGATCAGGAGATCACCCACACCGTGCCTTACATCCTCTCCTGGAACACCGATTCCACCCGGTTGCTCTACTGGAATAAGTTCGGCACCCCCAACTCCATTCTTGGCAAGTATGGCGATGAGCTCTCCGTGCCCACCTATTGGTGGTTCGATGCCGATTCCGCCCGTGAACTTGAGCAGGCGATGCAGGAGAAGCTCCCGCTCCCCGGCCGCACCCTCGAGGTTTACTACGACGAGGTCACCGAGCCCGCTCACACCCCCGGCGACGGCTGCCAGAGCCACTAGTCCCCGCAAGAGAAGTCTATGCCAGAGCCTGATTTGCCCGCTTTCCCCTTGGATAAGCAGCCCTCCCTCTTTGATACGCCGCCAGACGAACCTGAAACCGACCCCTCCGGCACGCCGTCCGAGGCCGATGCCGCTGCAGATGCGCCCAAGTCCGTTCCCTTGGCCGATGTCGCCGTGACGGCGCGCGGGCCCTTCGGGCGGCTGATGAACGAGAACTTCCTGCAGTTCGCCTCCTATTCCATCTGCGACCGCGCTCTGCCAACGGTTGAGGATGGCCTCAAGCCCGTGCAGCGCCGCATTCTCCACGCGATGTGGGAGAAGGATGACGGGCGCTTTTCCAAGGTGGCCGGCGTGGTCGGCAACGCGATGCACTATCACCCGCACGGCGATGCGGCCATCAAGGATGCCATTGTCACCTTGGCCAACAAGCGCTACCTCATCCAGGGTCAAGGAAACTTCGGCAACATTCTCACGGGTGACGAGGCCGCTGCCGCCCGTTACATCGAGTGCCGCCTCACCAAGCTCGCGCGCGAACTGCTCTTCTCGCCGAAGGTGACCGAGTATGTCCCCAGTTACGACGGTCGCAACCAAGAGCCAGTCCTCCTGCCGGCCAAGGTGCCGCTCTCGCTGATGCTCGGCATCGATGGCATTGCCGTGGGGCTCTCGACCTCGATTCTGCCGCACAACTTCATCGAGCTCTTGGAGGCGGAGATTGCCATCCTCCAGCGCAAGCCGTGCCCCACGCTGGTGCCCGACTTCATCACCGGCGGCTTGATGGACGCCTCGGAGTACGACGACGGCCGCGGCAGCATCCGCGTCCGCGCCCAGATTGAAGAGCGCAAGGGCGAGCGTAACAAGCTCTTCATCACCTCCGTGCCCTATGGCGTGACCACTGACCGTCTGGCCGAGTCCATCGAAAAGGCCATTAAGACCAAGAAGCTCCCCATCCGCCACATCGACAACTTTACCGCCGAGAAGGTGGAGATTGAGCTCACCCTCTCTCCTGGCTCCAATGCCGAGAAGGTGCGCGAGGCGCTCTACGCCTTCACCGAGTGCGAGCGGAAGATCTCCAGCCGCATCGTGGTCCTGAGCAACAACCGCCCCTGCGAGATGACCGTCTCCGAGCTCCTCGCCCGCCACGCCGAGCTGCTGCAGGATATCTTCCGCCGCGAGTTCCAGGTCCGCCTCGGCGAGATTGACGCGCTGATCGTCCGCAAGACCCTCGAGGCCATCTTCATCGAGAAGCGCATCTACAAGCGCATTGAGGAGGTCAAGACTGCCGAGGCCGTGGCCTCCGAGATTCGCCTGGGCTTCGAGCCCTACCGCAAGCTCCTCCAGCACGACCTCACCGACGAGGAGATCGAGCTCCTGCTCAAGATTCCCATCCGCCGCATCTCCCTCTACGACATCAACAAGCACCTCGAGGAGATGAACGCTCTGCGCGCCGAGTATGCGCAGATTACCGATGACCTTGCCCACCTCGCCCGCTACGCCGTCAAGTTCCTCAAGGGCGTCATCAAGGAGTATGCCAAGGCCTACCCGCGCTTGACCGTCGTCTCCGATGGCTTCCACACCATCGATGAACGCGAACTCACCGCCACCGAGCTCACCATCCGCCTCTCCGACGATCGCTACATTGGCTACGACATCCGCCAGGGCCAGGTCCTCTTCCCCTGCTCGAGCCGCGATAAGCTCTATGTCCTCTGGAGCGACGGCCGCTACAAGTTCCTGCCGCCCCCCGATAAGCTCTTGGCCGATGCCGCCTACGATCCCGGCCGCGACTGGCTCGACGCCCTCAAGCCCCGCGCCCCTGTCGCCTACTTCGATGCCGGCATCTATAACCGCGACGATGTCTTCACCTGCGTCTACTACGAGCCGCTCTACGGCTTCACCTACATCAAGCGCTTCACGTGGGGCGGGATGATTATGAACAAGGAGTACACCCTCGTCCCCGAGGGCGCCACCATTATCCTCTTCTGCAAGGGCACGCCCGAGGCCATCTACGTCAAGTTCAAGTATATGAAGGGCCAGCGCATCACCCAGCAGGTCTTCGACCCCGCCGAAGCGCGCATCTCCTCGGCCTCCGCCAAGGGGATTCAGATGACCCCCAAGGCCATCGAGCGCATCGACACCAAGAAGGCGCAGTGGTGGGTCGAGGCCGAAGGTGCCACCAAGGGCGCGCTCTTCCAGTAGGCTCGCTGCGCGAGCCGGTGAGCAGTGAACGGTGAGCAGTGAACGGTGGACAGGTGCTCGCTTCGCTCGCAAATGACAGAGGACCGATGATTAAGAACGCCAGCCTTGTCCGTCGCGGCACGCGCCCTGTCGACTGTCGACTGTCGACTGTCGACTCTTCTTCTCGTCGCGGCCAAGCCATTGCCGAGCTCACCATCTGCCTGGTCACGCTGGTTGTGCTCATCCTCGGGGTCACCCTCCTCGCGCGACTCTCCCTCAAACGCCTCACCCTTCGGCGCGAGGTGCGCCTTGAAGCCGGCACCGCAGCCCTTGGCCGCTCCACCGCCGGCTGGGTCGATGACGTGCGCCTTCCCGAAAATCGCGCGAACGCCTTCCATCAACTCAACGCCTACGCCCACCTCGAGCGCTTCGCGCCCGCCCTTCCCTCGCGCCTGCCCACGAGCCTCTACACCCTCGCCGCGCGCGACCTCCCCGAGTCCGAACTCGGCCTTGCGACCGCCCGCCGCGAAGAACGCATTCCCCTCGATCCGGCCATCTCCACCTTCCTCTACCCCAAGGCCACCATCCTCTTGCGCGAGGAGCTCACCTTCCCCGCCCTCTCCCGCCTCACCCCTTGAGCCCCGGGGCTCGCCGCGTTCGCAGGGGAAAGCGCCGCGGCTCGCAACGCGTCACATCCTCCTTTGTTTATCGCGTGATACGCGCGCACACGCGCGCGCGTTTTTTGGTATAGTACGGGCGTTTTTACGTATCGATGGTTGCCAGAAAGGTTCATCATGTCAGAAGAGAACGAGAAGCCGCAGCAGAATGGTGAGTACAATGCCAGTTCCATTGAGGTGTTGGAGGGGTTGGAGGCGGTGCGTGTGCGGCCGGCAATGTATATTGGCGACACCACCGAGCGCGGCTATCATCACTTGGTTTACGAAGTGGTCGACAACTCGATTGACGAGGCGTTGGCCGGGTATTGCCATCACATCGAGGTGACGATTAACTCCGACGGCTCGCTGACGGTGGAGGATGACGGGCGCGGGATTCCGGTGGCCGAGCACGAGAAGATGCACAAGTCGGCGTTGGAAGTGGTGATGACCGTGCTGCACGCCGGCGGCAAGTTCGGCGGCAGCGGGTACAAGGTCTCGGGCGGTCTGCACGGCGTGGGCGTGAGCTGCGTGAATGCGCTCTCCGAGTGGATGGAGGTGCAGGTCAAGCGCGATGGGCACATCTACCGTCAGCGCTACGAGCGCGGGAAGCCGTGCGCGCCGGTCACGCAGGTGGGCGACACGCAGGCCACGGGCACCTCGGTCACCTTTATGCCCGATCCGAAGATCTTCCAGTACCGCGAAGGCTTCAAGTGGGAGATTCTCTCGCACCGCTTGCGCGAGCTCGCCTTCCTCAATGGCGGCGTGAAGATCACCCTCACCGATAACCACTCCGAGGTCAAGCACCAGGAGACCTTCCACTACGAGGGCGGCATCCGCGAGTATGTGGCCTTTATCAACAAGAGCAAGACGCCCCTGCACGAGGTGATTTACATCTCCGGCACCGGCAGCAACGCCTATGGCGAGATTGCCGTTGAGGTGGCCATGCAGTATACCGATGTCTACTCGACCATCGAGAGCTCCTACTGCAACAACATCAACACCATCGAGGGCGGCACCCACCTGACCGGCTTCCGCACCGCCCTCACCGCCACCATCAACAAGTACATCGCCGAGAACAAACTCGGCAAGAAGGCCGACTCCGTCCTCACCGGCGATGACATCCGCGAAGGCCTGACCGCCGTCATCTCCGTCAAGATTCCCCAGCCGCAGTTCGAGGGGCAGACGAAGACCAAGCTCGGCTCGGACGTCGCCGGGCTCGTGCAGTCGATCGTTTCGGCCAAGCTCGCAGACTTCTTTGGCGAGAACCCCACCGTTGCCCGCGCCATCATCGCCAAGGCCGTCCTGGCCAGCCAGGCGCGCGAAGCGGCCCGCAAGGCCCGCGAGAGCACGCGCAACAAGGGCGGCCTTGAGCGCGGCTTCCTCACCGGTAAGCTCGCCGATTGCTCCAGCCGCAATCCGGCCGAGACCGAACTCTTCCTCGTGGAGGGTGATTCGGCCGGTGGCTCGGCCAAGGACGGGCGCGACCGCCGCACCCAGGCCATCTTGCCCCTGCGCGGCAAGGTGCTCAACGTGGAGAAGGCCCGCATCGATAAGATGCTCGATAACAACGAAATCCGCTCGCTCATCGCCTCCATCGGCGGCGGCTTTGGGGCTGACGACTTCGACCTCTCCAAGGTGCACTACCACAAGATTATCATTATGACGGATGCTGACGTTGACGGCGCGCACATCCGCACCCTCCTGCTCACCTTCTTCTTCCGCCAGATGCCCAAGCTCATCGAGGCCGGCTTTGTCTACCTCGCCCAGCCGCCGCTCTACCAAATCAAGCGCGGCAAGAAGTCCGAGTATGTGGCCAACGACGAAGCCCTTGAGCGCCGCCTCCTTCTCGGCAGCGAGAGCCTGCGCTTCCAGCGCGCCGATGGCACCGAAATCTATCAGGAGCAGTTCACCAAGTTCCTCGACGTGGCTTTGGAGATTGAGTCGACCCTCAAGAGTATGCGCCTGCGCGGCGTTAACACCGCCGACTACGCCAAGACCTATCGCCCCGAGGATGGCTCCTTCGCCCGCTATATGGCCGTCATCGGCTCGGGCGACGAGGCCAAGTTCCTCTATCCGCGCGATGATGCCGAGCTCGAGGCCGCGCGCCAGCAGGCCGAAGCCGCCCTGGGCGAGCCCATCGACCTCTCGCTCTACCGCGTTTCGGAGTACGCCCCCAAGCAACTGCACGCCTTCCAGTGGATGGAGGTCTTCCGCGCCCAGCGTTTGCGCGACCACTTCCGCGCCCTGGCCGAGCTGAACTTCGGCTTCACGCCGGAAGACTTCCACGGCCGCGGGATGCAGTTGGGCACCCTCCTCGACGGCAACCGCCCCTCCGTGGCCATCCAATCGCTCGAGCAACTCATCGACGAAGTCCGCCAGCGCAGCCGCCGCGGCGTGGAAATCCAGCGCTACAAAGGTCTCGGTGAGATGGATGCGCAGCAGCTCTTCGACACCACGATGGATCCCAAGACCCGCCGGATGCTCCAGGTGAAGATTGAGGATGCCATCGCCGCCGACGAGACCTTCCGCCTCCTGATGGGCGATGACGTGGAGCCCCGCCGCAAGTTCATCGAGGACAACGCCCTCAACGTTAAGAACCTCGACTTCTAACGCCCTGCCCCCAGGCCGGGTTTCCCCGCATGCCAATCGGCGAGTCCTTCCCGGGCTCGCCGATTGTTTTTCCCTTTGCCCCGCCGCGATCTTCGCTCAGCGCTTGAGGCAACGCTTCCCCGCGCCGAGGAGAATCATTATCCCTAAGGGATAATTCAATTAACCCTGAGGGATAATTCAAATAACCCTTAGGGATAATTCAATTAACCCTGAGGGTTAATGATTCGCAGCGGGGCGGGTCGAGGTTTCACCCGGGGCGGGTCGAGGTTGGGGCCGGGGCGGGTCGAGGTTTCACCCGGGGCGGGTCGAGGTTGGGGCCGGGGCGTGGGCAAATGCGGCCCGGGAAAACTTTTTTAGGGGGCGGGTGTTTTTTGCTTGACGCAAGGGGGAGGGATAGCGCATAATAGGGGCGTATTCAAGGACTGCGCAGCGCTTCATGCAAGAACTTCTCAAGCGAATGTTGGTTTGTTTCACCTTCATCGGGATGCTGGTGAGCATCTCGGTGGCGTTTCGCTGTTTTGTGCCGCGTTATCGCGCGTGGAATGAGAGTTGCGCGCTTCGCCAGAGCTTGCAGGACGAGGTTGATGGCCTTCGCCGCGAGATTTCCGAGACGAAGCGAAAGGTCGATCGGTTCCATTCGTCCAAGTGGTTTGTTGAGCGCCTAGCGCGCGAGAACCACCGTGTGGCCGAGAACGAGATTGTCTTCGTTTTCGAATAAGCCCCTATGATTCCCGAGGAATTGCTGATTTTTGCCGGGCGCGGCGAGTATCCGGAAGCGGTGCTTGCCGGTGCGCGCGCGGCGGGGGTGAAGCGTATTCTGGTGGCGGGGGTGCGGGGGATGGCCTCGCGCAAGCTCTTGCGTGCGGCCGATGAGGCGGTGGTCTTTGGGGTGGGGGAATTGCAGCGCGCGCTCGATTGGCTGGAGCAGCGGCGCGTGGCTTATATGTTGCTGGCCGGGCAGATTACCCCTGCCGCGCTCTTCTGCACCCGCTTTGACGCCCTAACGCGCCGGATCTTCGCCGAGCTTCCCATCAAGAATGCGCACACCATCTTTGGGCGGATTATCCAGGAGGTGGAGGCGCGCGGGACGCAGGTCATTCCGGCCTCGTGCTTTATGGGGGCGCACCTGCCGGGCGTGGGGGTGCTGACGGCGCGTGCGCCGGATGCGCGCGAAGCGCAGGATATCGACTTTGGCCACCGCGCGGCGATGGGGGTCTGCGCGCTGGATATTGGTCAGACGCTCTTGGTGAAGGATGGGATGGTGCTGGCGGTGGAGGCCTTTGAGGGGACGAATGCCACCTTGCGGCGCGGGGCAAAGCTCGGCGGGCGCGGGGCGGTGATGATTAAGGTGGCCAAAGCGGGCCACGATATGCGCTTTGACATCCCGGTCTTTGGCGAACACACGGTCAAGCTCTGCCGCAAGTGCGGGATTTCGGCGGTGGCCTTCCAGGCCGGGCGGCTGGTGATGCTCAACCGTGAGCGCGTGGTGGAGCTCGCCAATCGCGCGGGGATTTCCCTCATCGGCCTGGAGAGTGGCCTTCCGCCGGCCCCCTTAGAGCTTTGAAAAGGCTCTCGGCGCTGCGCGCCGTTCGCGGATAGGCGATAGACGTGCATGCTGGCGCCAGAGGTGTAGGCCCGGCCCAATCTCAAAGGTTTCTCCGTCGCGGAACGCGACTGTCGACTGCTGACTGTGCTCGCCATCGGCGAGCTAGTCCGGATCTTTCACGCGGGCCTGGAGGGCTTGCTTGATGGCGCGGGCGAGGTCGGCGGAGATGCCGGGCTGGGCGGCGATGTCGGCTTCGGGGGCGGCGGCAAGACGGCGGACGGAGCCGAAGGCCGAGAGGAGTTGGCGCTTGCGGGTGGGGCCGATGCCGGGAAGTTCGTCGAGGATCGATTCTTTGAGTGCGCGCAGGCGGAGGGTGCGGTTGAAGGTGATGGCGAAGCGGTGGGCTTCGTCGCGCAAGCGGATGAGGATTTGGAGGGCGGGCGAATCGTGGGGGAGGACGAGGTTGGGGCGGCCGTCATCGAGGACAATCTCCTCGTAGTGCTCATTGAGGCCGGCCACGGGAATCTGGTCGAAGAGGCCGAGCTCGCGGAGGACCTCGCGGGTGGCGCGGACTTGGAGTTGGGCGCCATCGCAGAGGATGAGGTCGGGGTAGGGGGCGTGCTCGTCGCGTAAGCGGGTGTAGCGGCGGCGGATGACTTCGGCCATCGCCATCGGGTCGTTATTGGTGACGGTGCGGACGTGGAAGCGGCGATAGCGGCGCTTATCGGGCACCCCCTCGCAGGCCACAACCATCGAGGCGACGGTGTGGGTGCCCATCAGGTGCGAGATGTCGAAGCACTCGATCACGCGCGGCGGGGCGGCCAGTCCGAGCAGGTTGGCCAGTTCGCCCAGGCCCTCCTGCGCGGTGGGGCGCTTGAGGGCGGGGATGAGGCGGGCCTTGGCGCGCTCGCGGGTGAGCTCCTTCAGGGCCAGCCAGGTGTCGCGCAAGCGCGCGGCGCGCTCGTAATCCTGCCGTTCGGCGGCGGCCTCCATTTGCGCGCGCACTTCCTCAATCAACTCGGGCTTTTCGCCGCGCAGGAAGGCGCAGGCCTCGTCGAAGCGCGCGCGGTAGTCGGCCTGGGCAATTCGCCCGAGGCAGGGGGCCGAGCAGAAGCGGACGATGTCGTCCAGGCAATGGGTGTGATCCTCCGGGCCAGGGTTCCGGGCGGAACACTTGCGCAGCCCAAAGCGCCGCTCGGTGAAGTCCAGCGCCATCCGCACAACGGTTGAGGAGGGGAAGGGGCCGAAGTAGAGCGCGCCATCCTCGCGGACAATCCGGCAGGTGGTCAGGCGCGGGAAGGGGAGGTTGGGATCGGCGCGCAGGGAGAGGTAGCGCTTGTCATCGCGCAGGAGGATGTTGAAGCGCGGCCGGTAGGTCTTGATGAGGTGGCTCTCGGTGAGCAGGGCCTCGGCCTCGCTGCGCACCACGCGGATCTCGAGGTCTTCGACGTGGTGGACGAGGCTGCGCAACTTCGGCGGCGCGGTGCGCAAGGTCGAGGCGCGGAAGTAGCTCTGCACGCGCCGGCGCAGGTTGACGGCCTTGCCCACATAGATGATGGTGCCTGCGCGGTCGCGATAGAGATAGCACCCGGGCTTTTCCGGCAGGTGCTTAAGCTTCTCGCGCAGGCGCTCGTTCATCGGCTAGCGCATCAATCGAAGTGGATGCGCGGGTCGATGAGCATATAGCAGAAGTCGGAGATCAGGTTGCCCAGCAGCTGAATCGAGGCGGTCATCACCAGCATTGCCATAAAGACCGCGTAGTCGTGGCCCACGAGTGCGTTCAACGACAGCTGCCCCATGCCCGGGATCTCAAAGAGGGTCTCGATAATCATCGAGCCGGCAAAGAGCACGCCCAGCACCCCGCCGAAGCCCGTGGCAATCGGGATGAGTGCATTGCGCAGCGCGTGGCACCAAATCGCCCGGCTCCGCTTGGCGCCCTTGGCGAGCACCGTGCGCACGTAGTCCGCGCTCATCTGCTCCATCAGCGAGTTCTTCATCATAATCGTCAGCAGCGCGAAGGAGGTCATCACATAGGCAATCACCGGCAGGACCATGTGATACGCGCGGTCGCAGAAGAGCGTCCAACCGCCCGCGGCCGCCGCGGCATCGCTCTCAAAGCCGCCAATCGGGAAGATGTCCCAGAGTCCATCGACCGTGCCGCTCAGGCACATCTTGAGGATCATGCCCACCGCAAAGGAGGGAATGGCGTAGGCCGAAAAGACGATGATACTGGAGGCAAAGTCGAAGGGCGTACCGTGGCGCAGGGCCTTGGCAATGCCGAGTGGAATACAGACCAGGTAGCTCATCAGGAACGAGACGATGCCGAACCAGAGCGAAACCGGTAGCCGCCGCCGAATGAGCTCCCACGCCGTCCGGTCCGGATACTCATAGCTCTTCATCTTCATGCCCAGCCCATCGCGGAAGGCCCAGGTGACATACTGCTTCCACATCGGCTGATCAAAGCCGAACTGCTTCTCGAGTTCCTTCTTCATCCCCTCGCTGATGAGCGCGGCATTCGCGCCACCGCCGGCCTCGCCGCCACCGCCCATCCCGCGCATCTGCGCCAACTTCAAGTCCACCGGCCCACCCGGCAACAGACGCGTCAGCAGAAAACAGGCAATCGTAATCCCGAAAAAGGTCGGCACAAGCAACATTAAGCGGCGAAGCAGATACTGAAGTCGATTCATAGTAATAGGGCCCTCGGTGTGAACGGCGCAATCATACCACACTCACCCCCGCGCTGTCACCTCTTTCCCGCGCGGCAGGTGGGCGGTGTGGGGTCGGTGTGGGGGCTACTCGCCCCCACGCCCCTCGGCAGGACTGCTCGCCCTGCACCCCGGGAGCGCGGTGCGCTCCACCCCGGCCGAAGCGCCCTGTGGGCACTTCGGCTGAAGGCCACGCACGGAACACGCCAGCACGCGTAGCAGGGATGCGCTTCCGCGCCTCCCTGCCAGGGGCTTGGGGGCCCGCCCCCAAGCCCCCTCACGGCGGCTTGCCGCCAGGTTATCCGCGGGCGGCTTTACGGAGGTTGCAGGTGCGGCAGAGGAGTTGACAGTTTTCGCGGGTGGTGGGGCCGCCCTTGGACCAGGGTTTGATGTGGTCGGCATCCATCTCCTCTAGCGGGAAGCGCTCGCCGCAGATGGCGCAGTGGCCGCCCTGTTGTTCGTAGACGGATTGCTTGGTGTTGCCATCGAAGGTGCGCAGATTGAGGTGGCGCTCGTCGTGGTCGAGCACATAGGCGTAGATGCCGCTCTGGCGCTGCACATCGCTATCGGCCATCAGCCGCGAGACCTCGCGCTCCAGCGCCTTGGCATCGAGCGTGCGCTTGTGGTGCAGCTTGTAGAGCCCTCCCCAATCGACCCCCTTCAGCGCCTTGCGGATGACCGGGAAGGTGCTTTGGACCCAGGCGATGACGGCCTGAAAGTGGAGCCAGACCTCGGCGGCATTGGGGTCGAACTGGTGACTCGCCAGGTAGGGCTCCGCGCCCACGCCCATCCACGCGAGCGCTGTCTCCAACAACTCCTGGCGGATGACATCGGCCTTGACGTAATCCTTGGAGAGGCGGTAGGCCGGGCAGTTGCGCTTGCTGAAGATCTTCTTGGCGTCGCTCACCAAGGGGCCGCAGTAGACCGCGTTGAGCAGCTCTTGCTCGGTGAGGCGCTCTCCGGCGATATTGATGGTGCGGAACCAGGCCAGCTTCTCGCTCTCGGTGCCGCGGCAGACGTAGACCATCACCTTGTAGTCCAGGATGGGTGCCTGCTCGTCGTCCTTCAGATTATGGAAGTAGCGCATGTCGTAGGCGAAGTCGCCATTGACATATTGGCAGAGGGAGAGGGTCCGCTGCTGACCATCGATGACCTCGAAGGTGCCATTGCCGCGGTCGGCCCAATACATCACGTTCAGCGGGTAGCCCTGCATCACCGTGTGAATGACCGCCGCGCGCTGCTTCTCGTTGTAGATAAACTCGCGCTGATAGGCCGGGCGGATGTCCAACTTCCCCCCAAAGCCCACCACCCCCAACTCCTCGTGGTCCGCATACCCCGCCGTCAACTCCCGAACCGTCACCTCGCGGAGTGTAATCTCCATCCTCTTGCCTCCTTGTGTCCTAACGTTTCCGCCGAATGAGAATGCGCGCGTAAGTCTCGCGCCCATTAATTGTAAACCGATGTCCATACTTAGGATTGTCTGCTACATAGCGATCCAGGCCTACAATCTCGAACTGCTCCGGATTGTACTTGTCCAGAAAGGTAATCGGCACCCCAATCACGCCATCGTAGTCCATAGGAATCTCTGCCGTCTTATTGACATTGATGGCATCGTAGTTATCGTAGGTGGGATACTTCTCGGGTGAGTAGGTCTCATAGAGCACAATCCCCTCGTGGCGCTTTTGGATATCCAAGTTTGTGAACCAAGTGACGCCCGAAACACGAATCATTCCTTCCCGATGGTCCCCAGCCGTCGCGACATCCTCATATTTAGAGATGAAGTGGCCAGCGCCCCCCTTGAAACCATAACCCAACCACATCTTATTCTCGGCCAAAAGGGGAAAGATCTCCTTATAGGTGATGGCGTTTTGGTGGCCGATAATCAGAAACTTCTTGTCATAAGTAACCAGTTGGGCCACGAACTCGCGAAAGAGGGAGAAGGGTGGGTTGGTGACCACGATGTCGGCCTGCTTGAGGAGTTCAATGCACTCGGTCGAGCGAAAGTCGCCATCCCCCTTGAGCGGGCGAATCCCAATCTCCTCGGGGTCGGGCACGCGGTTGCCATTGCGGTCGCCAAAGTATTCCAGCCAAATCGCCTGTTCGCTCTGGTTCATTGAGAAGAGATCGGGCTCCTGATTCTTGTAGCAGACGGAGATGAGCCGCCGGAGACCCAACCGCTCGAAGTTGCTGGCAAAGTAGTGAAAGAAGTTGCTGATCCGCGGGTCATCGCAGTTGCAGAGGACAGTCTTGCCCCGAAAGTGCGCCGTGTAGTGCCGCACCTCGTTCTCGATATCGACGAGCTGGGTGTAAAACTCGTCCTTCTTCGCCTTCATTGCCCGGTTGAGCCCGGCATTCCCTGCCATAAAAAGCACGCCTCCTTTCACGTGCTTCAACTGAGGCCTTGGAACGTGCCCTGGACAATCACGGTGAAAGGAGGCGTGCCGATACAGCACACCCGCCCAAACACGTTGCTTGTCCAATGAAGTGTTCCAAGTTTCAGTTGAAGCAACTTGTTCGCGCAAAGCGCAAAACAGCCTGCGGACTCTCCCCGCAGGTGAGGCCCAGTATACCACAAGCCCGTGGTGCCGCGCTCGCGTGTCGGCTCCGCGGTTGACAGGTGTGCGAGCGCTTTGGTAGGGTTTCGCGCGATGAATAACTTCTGCCAGCGTGTGAAACGGTGGTGGCTCCGCGCGGTAACGGCGGGGCTACTGGCCGTGGCATTGGGGATCACGGGGCTTTCGGGGTGGGTGGTGTGCCAATGCGAGCATGGGGAGCGCGTGTGCGGCGAGGGGCGCATGGCCGAGGGGCCGGCGGTGGAGCGCGCGTGCGAGGATTGGGTGCTGAGCGTGGGGGTGGCCGCGCAGGTGCAGGTGGAGGTGACCGAGCACGCGGCGTTGACTGCGGCGCGCGAGCCGATGTGTTGGCCCGAGGTGCGGCGGGGGGAGCCGGGGGGCGTGATTTTGCGCGGGGCGCGGGCGCCGCCGGCGTTGGCCCGGAGCGCGCTGTTGCGGCGTTGGCCGCGGATGTATTTGCGATCGTAAGCTGTTCAATCAAAACCGAGGACCGGGTGCCCTGGGGCGCTCGGCGTGCTGTTGTTTGAGTTAGGTTTGATTGGACGATTGAGATGAAGCGATTGTATGCGTTTCTCCTGGCGCGAGCGCGCTGGGTGATGGCCTTGGGGCTGGTGGCAATGGCCCTGGGCTGGCGGATGATGGGCTCGCTGCCGGTGGATGTCTTTCCCGATATTCGCGAGCCGCGGGTGGTGATTCAGAGCGAAGCCGGGGGGCTGACGGCCGAGGAGGTGGAGCAGCGGGTGACGATTCCGATTGAGACGGCGATGAATGGTCTGCCGGGCGTTCGGAAGGTGCGCGCGAGTTCCGGGGCGGGGCTGAGCTTTGTGTGGGTGGACTTTGCGTGGGGGATGCCTTTGCAGGAGGCGCGCTTTCGCGTCTTCGAGCGGCTGGCGCAGGTGCGCGAGCAGTTGCCGCAGGAGGTGGAGGCGGAGATTGCCCCAGAGGTGTCGGTGACGGGCGAGATTATGCTCGTGGCGCTGACGGCGGCGGAGGGGCACGCTCGCACGCTTGGGGAGATCCGCGAGCTGGCGGAGTTCGACCTGCGGCTGCGTTTGATGCGGATTGCCGGGGTGGGGGAGGTGGTGGTGACCGGGGGGCGTTTGCCCGAGCTGCAGGTCTTGGTGGAGCCGGAGAAGTTGGCGCAACTGGGCTTGACGGTGGGGGATGTGGCCGAGGCTGCCGCGGCCTCGCGGACGCTTGCCGGGGCGGGCTACTTGCCGAATGTCGGGGGCGAGGAGGTGCCGCTGCGGCAGGAGGCGCGGGCGCAGAGCGTGGAGGCGTTGGCGCGGTGCGTGGTGCCGGCGGCCGCGGAGGAGCCGTTGCGCCTGGGCGATGTGGCCGAGGTGCGGTTGGGCGGTGCGCCCCGGCGCGGCAGTGCGGCCTTCGCGGGGCGCGATGCGGTGGTCCTGGCCGTGCAGAAGCGCCCGGATAGCAACACCTTGGCCCTGACGCAGGCGCTGGATCGGGAGTTGGATGCCTTTGCGGCGGCCAATCCGGCGGTGGAGGTCCATCGCCAGGCCTACCGGCAGGCTGACTTCATCAACCTGGCTATTGGCGAGGGGCGGACCATTGTGCGCGATGCCGCGCTGATTGTGGTGGCGGTGCTGGGGCTGACGCTGATGCGCTTGCGGCCGCTGTTGTTGACGCTCCTGTCGATGCCGCTCTCGGTGTTGGTGGGGGTGTTGTTCTTCCCGGCCTTTGGGCTGGGCATCAATGTGATGACCTTGGGTGGTCTGGCGGTGGCCATTGGCGATGTGGTCGATTGCACCATCATCTTTGTGGAGGTCATCTGGCGGCGGTTGGAGGAGAATGCCGCCCTGCCGCCGGACGAGCGCGAGCCGAAGGTCAAGGCCATCTCCGCCGCCGCGCGGGAGGTCTTTCCCTCGGTACTGGTCTCGACGGCGATGATTGTGCTCGTCTTCCTGCCGCTGCTCCTGCTCTCGGGGTTGGAGAGCCGCTTCTTTGCCCCGTTGGGTCTGGCCTACTTGCTCATCTTCGGCGCCTCCTTCGTGCTGGCGGTGACGGTGGTTCCGGCCGGGTGCCTGCTCCTGTGGCGCGAGGGATCGCGGCGGCGGGAGGAGGCGCGCCGCCCCGCGTTGGCGGTTCGCCTGCTGCTGGCCATCTACCGCCCCTTCCTGCGTGGCTGTTTGCGTTGGCCGCGCTTGGTGACGCTGCTGATGGCGCTGCTCTTTGCCGGCGCGCTGGTGGTGGCTTCGGGCTTTGGCGCCAGCTTCTTGCAGACCTTCCGCGAAGATGCCTTCACCGTGCTCATCTCCGCGCCGGCGGGCACCTCGCTCGATGAGAGTGAGCGCCTGGCCGACCACGCGGTCGAGGCTATTCGCGACCTGCCGGGCGTGCTGAGCATTCTGCGGCGGACCGGACGCGCCGAGCGCGATCAGCACGCCGAGCCGGTCTCTACCTCCGAATTGGTGGTGCGGGTGGACTTGCGGCAGGAGACCTCCGCGCTTCGGCAGGCCATTCGCGACCGCTTGGGGGAGATGCCGGGGGTGGCGGTCTCGGTGGGGCACCCGATTGCGCACCGGATTAGTGCGGTGCTCTCGGGCTCTTCGGCCGAGCTCTCGCTGGCCATCTTTGGGGAGGATCCCGAGGTGCTGCGCGCCACGGCGGCGAAGGTCAAGACCGCGATGGAGGCCTTGCCCGAGGTGGCTGACGTCAATGCCGGGCGCGAAATCCTGGTGGAGAGCCTGCGTATTCGCTACGACCTGGAGGCGCTCGGCGAGATGGGGCTGACCCTGCAGGCGGCTGGCGAGCAGGTGGCTGCGGCCTTCAACGGGTTGGAGGTGGGCGAAGTGCGCGAGGGGCCGCGCCGGCGGTCGGTGGTGGTGCGCTTGGCCGAAGCCGTGGCCGCGCCGACGCTCGAGACCGTCCGCGCCTTCCAGTTGGTCGCCCCATCGGGGATGCGCCGGCGGCTGGATGCCGTGGCCGAGGTCTACCTGGAGCGCACCTCGAACCTCCTGATCCGCGAGCAGACCCGCCGCACCGCCCTCATCACCTGCAACGCGGCCGAGGGCGTGGACAGCGGGCACCTGGTGGCGGCGCTCCAACGCACGGTCGAGCCGCTGATTGTGGCTTCGGGCTGCTCGGTGGCCTATAGCGGCGCCTACGAGGCGCGGCAGACTGCCGGTCGGCGCCTGGCACTCCTGGGCGGCGGGCTCCTGTTGGCGCTCTTCTTCCTGCTCACCGGGGTGCTGCGCGAGGCGAAGTTGGCCGTGCTGGCCCTGCTGAATGTGCCGCTCTGCCTAGTGGGCGGGGTGGTGGCGGTGCGCTTGACCACGCCGGTGCTCTCGGTTGCTTCCCTGATCGGCTTTGTGACGGTGGTGGGCTTTGTCCTGCGCAATGGGCTGCTGCTTCTGAGCCGCTACCGGGAGTTGGAGGCGCGCGGCTTGGCGCTGACCGAGGCGCTGATGGTCGGCTCGTGCGAGCGGCTGGTGCCGGTGTTGATGACCTCGCTGACCACGGTGTTGGGGTTGGTGCCGTTGGTGGCGGCGGCCAATCGTCCGGGTGGCGAACTCCTGGCGCCCTTGGCAATTGTCCAATTCGGCGGCCTTATCTCGGCGACGGTGCTGAGTCTCTTGGTCTTGCCGACGGCCTACCTGCTCTGCCGGCGCGGTGTCTTCCGGCGCGCGGCCCCGGCTATGGCGGCGCTGCTCTTTGCCGGCTGCCACACCTACGCGCGTCAGCCCCTCGATTGGGAGGCCGAAGCCGCCGCGTGGCAGTCGGCCGCCGCCCCCGAGGCCTTGGGGCAGATGACCCTCTCCCAGGCGCAAGCACTGGCGCTTCGGCTCAATCCGGCCATCAATCAGGCGCGCCGGCAAGCCCTTGTCAGTGCCCGTGCGGCCGAGGAGGTGGGCTGGTGGGAGGATCCTACCCTCTCGGCCGACCTTCTGCGTCTGGTGCGCGGCGGGGCCAATCCCTACACGCTCGCTTCCTCGCTCGGCTTCACGCTCCCCCTCTCGGGCGTGAATGGGGCGATGAGCGAGGCCGCCGAGGCTTACGCCCAGGTCGAGCGGCAGCGGCTGCTGGCCGCCGAGTGGGCACTCCGGCAGGAGGTGGCGCGCGCGGCGATTGCGTGGCGCGCGGCCGTGGAGCGTCACGCGCGCCTGGTCGCGACCGAGAGCCCCGAGCGTCAGGCGGCCGAAGCGGCCCTTGAGCGCCTGAGCGCAGCCGGCGAGGTGGCCCCCGAGGCCCTGCGGCAGATGCGCCTGGCGCGGCGTGAGCGGCAAGTCGAGCGCCGTCGGGCCGAGGCGGAGGTGCTGGCGGCCCGCCAGGCCTTTGCGGCATGCTTGGGGCTCTCGCCCTTGGCCGAGGCCGCCCTCGCCCCACCGTGCGATCTCTCGCTCTCTGACCTTCCTGCTCCGCCGGCCGTGCCCGAGTCGTTGGCGCTCGTGCGCCACCCCGAGGTCCAGGCCGCCCTGGCGCAGTGGGAGGCCACGGAGGCTGACTTGCGCACCGAGATCCGCCGGCAGTATCCCGACCTGGAGCTTGGTCCGGCCTTTGACCGCGAGGAGGGCGAGAACAAGTTGGGGCTCTCGTTCGGCCTCTCTCTGCCGCTCTGGAACCGCAACCGTGCGGCTATCGCCACCGCCGAGGGGAATCGCGAGGTGGCGCGCCAGGCGTGCATCGCCGCGTGGCAGGAGGTGGTGCGCCAGGCGGCCTCGGCGGCCGAGCGCCTGGCCCTGCTGCAAGCATCTGCCCCGGCCGAGGCGACTGCGCGCGATGCGGACTTCGCCGCGCTCTATGCCGCCGGCGAACGCACCGAACTGGAATACCTCGAGCGCGCCGATGACACCCTGGCCCAGGAGCTCGCCGAGATCGAGCGCCGTGCCGAAATCCTTGAACTCACCCTCACCCTGGCGCAGTTGCGCGCCCTGTCCCTGTAAGGAGGTTTTTCGATGAACCGTTTTTCCGTTTCTCTCTTCTTGCTTTGTGTGGCGCTGGTTGCCCTTCGTCCTGCCCGGGCCGCCGAGGAACACGACCACGACCACGCTGAACTGCCCGGTCAGGCGGTCGAGCTCTCCGAGAGCGCCCAGCGCCTGATTGGCCTGGCTTGCGAGGAGCTCCAGCACCGCGCGCTGACCGCCGTCAAGCCCCTTTGGGGGCGCTTCGAGCCGGCCCCCGAGGCCCTTGCGCAGGCCATCGCGCCCGCCGCCGGTCGCGTCACCTTCCATGTCCGCCCCCTCCAACGGGTCCAGGCTGGCGACCTGCTGGCCGAGGTGGACGCCCCGGAGCTGCGTCTGCTCGAAGCCGAGATCACGGTGCTCGACGCGCGTCTGGCGACCTTCCGCGCGCTGGGGCGGCGTCAGGCCGATCTGGAAGCGCAGTTGGCCCTAGCCCAGGCACGCCACCGGGCCCTGGGCGCGACCGAGGCCGTCACGGCGGGGCGCTTGCTTGTGCGCGCACCGCAGTCGGGCGTGGTGGCCGAGCGGCTGGTGGCGGCGGGAGCGTGGGTCAACCAAGGCGATGCCCTGGCTGTGGTGCGCGATGAGGCGCAGCTGCGCTGGCGTACGCGTCTGACCGCCGAGGCCGCCGCTGAACTGCGCGCCGGGGCCGAGGTCCGCCTGGGTGCGCACCGGGGCACCTTGGCCTTTGAGCCGAGTCAGACGCGCGGGGGCGTCGATGGGGTGGTCACCTTCGCCCCGGGCGAGGCGACCTGGCAGGTGGGGTCGCTCCATCAAGCGGAGGTGGTGCTGTCGTCGTCGGGGGCCGCCGGGGCGGCGCTGCCGGTGGTGCCCGAGCGCGCCCTCTGCCGCATCGGTCTCGAGCCGGTCCTCTTCCTGCAGGATCCTGAGGACGCCGATCGCTTTGTCGCCTTCCCCGTGGAACTGGGCGAGCGCGCGAATGGCTGGGTTCAACTCACCAACCTCCCGCCGAGCGAACACCCCTGGCGTTTCGTCGCCCGCGGCCAGTACGAACTACGTCTGGCCCTGGCACAATCTGCCTCGGGCTCCAAGCCCGCCCACTTCCACGCCGATGGCCAAATCCACGAGGGCGAGGACTAAGCCCCTTGCACCTCGCGCGGGGGCGATGACATAGCTCCTCGCTTTGCTCGGACTTGCTCGCCCCCACACCCCTCGGGAGCGCAGTGCGCTCCACCCCGCCGCGAGCGCGCTTTGCGCACTCGC
>JBJEVY010000003.1:0-12460 GCA_051884775.1 Candidatus Spyradenecus sp.
TCAAGTCGTACATCACCTGCGTCTTGTCGACGTAGATTGCGCCCGTCTCCCGCATACCCGGGAAGTCATAACTCATCGTCTCAATGCGTGCCATAAGGTCCTCCACGCGTGTAGTATAGCACAGTGCGCCGGACGGCGCGAGGGAAAGTGTGCGCTCTCTAGCCTACCGCCGCAGCGACCTCCCGCAACGCCGCTTACAGCCGCTTCGGCGCTGCGGGAAATCGATGGTCAAGGTTCTTCAAGGTGCGGGCGCGCGCTGCCCACAAAAGAGCCCCGTGCGGGATGAAGCGCACGGGGCCGGGTTATATCTTATTTTGGTTGGATGAGAAATTGTCTATCGGGCGCTTACTTGACCACCTTCACCCGAATGGCGTTCGTTCCGTGCGTCATGGCCTCCCACGGCACGGGCACGGCGCACTTCCCGTGAATGTCAAAGACCGGATTGGCCACGCTATAGGTCGCGTTCGTCCCATCGCCCTTCTCCACCACCACCTGCAGCGTACGCCCAGTCAACGTGCGATTCGCCGGCAACTCGCCCTCGGTCAATTGCGCCACCACCGAAAGCACCTGCGCGCCATTGGCGTCCTTCGCGCTCACCTCCAGCCCGGCCACACCAAAGTTGTAGTGATAGACCAGCTTCGTCTCGGTCGTCTGCCCCTCGGCATCCTCCACCTGGCTCACCGTGAAGGCTCCGCCAAGCACCTCGGCCACCTCCTTGACCGTCAACCCGGTCCCAGCCGTTGCGTCCTTCGGGTCCTCCGCCGGTCCCGTCGTTGCCCGGGCGCTATTCAGCGCCGCCGCAACCGCCGCGTCCGTCTCCGCGCTCGGCGCAATGTAGACCTTCGTCTCATTCGGCACATCGGTAAGCGAGTCGTAAACCGTTGCCGAGCCGTCGGCCTTGACCGCCACGAAGTTCTCGCTCGTCGGCGTGACCACCGTATACGGCGCTGCCGCCGTGTAGCCGGTATCGCCCGCCTTCAGCGTCTTGGGCACCTTGCCCGTAGCGCAGTAAGCCAGCGGCACGGCATTCGAGAAGTTGCCACCCGAGATAAAGCCCGTGCAGTCCGCCGACACCACCGCTGCGCTCTGCGCCGTGAAGGTGCCCCCCTGGATGTCCAGCGAAACCTTCTCGATCGCCTCGGCCTCGTTCCCCTGCGGATTCGCCTCGCTCAAGGCCACATAGCCCGAGATTTCGCCGCCGGAGACCGTCACCTTCAGCGGCAACTTCGTCCCGTGCTGCGCCACGGCAATTCCCGCGCCCACCGTCGTCGTTCCGCTGCCGTTAGGCTCAATCGAGTAGCTGTCGGCAAGACTCTTAATCGTGCCGCCATCCACCGTCAACTCACCCGCGCGGATCTCAATGCCCGAGAGAGCACCGCTAATCTGCGCGCCGTCCGCCACGGTCCACTTGCCATAACCCGCAGCATAGGCGCCCACGCCGCTCGAAGTCACCTGTGCCGTCGGGCCCACCGTAATCTCTGGCACCGTGCCCGTCGTGGCCTTAATCGTGCCATAGAGATTCACGCCAATTTCCGTTGCCGTAATCGTGCCATCGACCTGCACCTTCACGCCTTGGGCATCATAGGAGCCATCGCTCTGCTTCGTGCCCCAGATACTGACACCCACAGCACCCGTAATGCTCGCGCTAGATGCCACCGTCACCCCCACGCCCGTTGCGGAGCAGTCAATGCCCGTTCCATTTCCCGCTTGCACCTGCGTATTCCCAGAGAGCGTCAGCGTGCCAGGAACCCCCAACGAAATCGTCGACGAGGCTGTGTAGTTCTGATACACCTTCACATCCTCCAGCGTCACATCCACCCGTGTCCCCGTCGTCGTCTTCAGCGTCGCCGGCGGGTTATAGGTGCTCCTGGGCGCCATCGTACCGTTCTTGATCTTAAAGCCGTTAGCCTGGACATTTAGGGGAGACTTCAGCGTAATCCCATTCAAGTCCCACATCAGATTTTCCTTGGTCACCTTGACGGAAAGCGAGCCAACATTCTCCAGCGCGCGGTTAAGCGTCAAGGTATCCCCCGCTTGCGAGGCATAGTTCGCTGCGCTCAAGGTTGCGTACTGCGTCACAACATCCCCGTGCGTCACCGAAGCCTCGAAGGTATCCGTAACCAAGACCCTCCACTTCGGCGTAGCCGATGTTGCCACATAGTATGCGTGATAACCCTCGGCGCAGTAGCCGCTCACGTCCTCCGAGTAGTACCCGTTAGAGAGCGCGATATACTGCGCGGCTTCAGACCATGGCTCACAAACTTTAGTCGAGGCGCTATCCTGCCAAGTATACGCATACACCGCCTTCGCCTGATCGGACGTAATCGTTGCAGATGAGGCCGTGACCGACACCGTCGGCGTGCCACCGGGGTACGAACGATTGACCACCGAGATGGCCGCGCCATCATTGATAGGGCCATCCGTCCCTGTTTTGGAGGTCGCAATATCTGTGCCAGTCGCAGTAATCGTAATCGTCAATTTACCCGTGCTGCCCCCCGTGACCTTCAGTTCGCCGGCACACATCTGAATGCCATTGTAGCCCTTGATGGTGCCCTTTTGGATCTCCAGCGTGCCGCTCTGCGGATGATAGATGGCCGTGCTATTGGTCGCGGTAATCGTCCCGCCCGTCACCGTAATCGAGGTTCCGCTCTTGGTTCCGTTGCCGGCAATCGCAGGCGCGTCCGTATTCGTAATCGTTCCGGCTGTCGTCAGCGATGTATCTCCCTGGCAATAGAGCGCGCAACTGCTTCCGCCTGTAATTGTTGCGTTACTCTCCAGCGTCAGCGAGCCCGACTGGAGATTGATGGCGTACGGCTGCGAAGCCCCGGCCGCCACCGTACCATTCTTGACCGTCACCCCTGTGGCCTTAATCGTGAAAACCCCTGCGGTCTTACTCGTCCCGGTCCATGTCTTCTTGTTGAGATCGATCACGGCATTGGCCGTCGAAATGGTCGTATTGCACGAAACATCCTGGAACAACTTGAGTTGCGTCCAACCCGTCGGCAAATAGGACATTGCCGAGGCCGTGAGATTCGCCACGCGGCCATCGGCAAGCGTCGCTTCCGCCACTTTATCGGCCTCCGGCGCAGACCAATAAGATGCCATCGAGGCATTCTCCGTGCAGTACAGGATATGCCCCTCCGGCAACGAGAACTCGCCAGAGACGCTCGCACCGCTCTTCCACACCGCCACCAAGCCGGCATTCGAAGAACCCGTGTACTGCCCGCCGGCAATTAACACCTTGCCCCCCGCTTCAATCGCCAACGTGCCAGTCCGCACCCCCAATCGCTTGCAATTGGCAGAGACCGTCAACGTCTTATCCGCCGGAACGGTCAAACTGGCCCCGGAGGCATAAATATCCAAGTAGGTATCCGCCGGAATAACCACATCTTCACTCACCGTCCCGGCCCCCACCACATTAACCAGCTTCGTCGAGAAGGTCTGCGCGGCTGTCAACGCCTCCGTCAGGTTCTCATAAGCCGCCTGATACCCATTCGAAAACGCCGAGCACACCTCAAAGACGGCACTCTGCTTGCGCAACGCGTAGAAGACCGTCTGCTCAATCTTCAGCTTATTCGTTGCACAGCAATAGCCCTCGGCGCAGTAAGCGGTGGGGTCTTCGTTGTAGAGACCGCCGGTGAGCGAAATCTTCGCGCCGGATTCGGCAAGCGGTCCCACGAAGGTTCCACCCGAAACGTGGACCTCGGCAGCAGAAGCGTCGGCCGCTCTATCCGCCTTGATGGCATAGGTCGCGCCGGTGAAAGTACCCCCTTGGATTGTCTGAATGCCGCCGGAGCTGTACACATAGACCGCCACGAAATCGGAGGTATACGAGCCACTCTCAACCGTCAACTCGCCGCCATACGAGACCGCCACGCACGCACTCGTGTGGTCGTGCTTGTAGGTCTGCTTGATGGTGCAGTTGCGCATCGTCACCGTTGCGTGCTGCGTATGATCATCCTCGTTCCCGGCGACCTCCACGCCGCCGCCGCATGTAGACAGGATGGTCACATTCTCCAACTCCGCTGTACCCGACAACAACTTTAGATTCATCCCCCACGGACGGCTGTTCTTCAAGGTCACATCCGTCACCACCAACTTACCCGTACTCTCAAAGCGGAGCGTGCCATAGCACCCAGTCCCGGCACTGGCCCCATTCGTGCCGTGATTGACCGCCGTACACTCGCCGCCGGCCACCATCGTGCCATGCTTAACGGTCAAGTTCGCGGTGCCGGTCACCTTGATATTGCGATTCGAAGTCGAAGCGCCCGTCTCAACCGTAAAGGTCTTGCCGCCCAAGTCGAGCGTCAAATCCTTTGTCAGCACAAAGCCGTCCTCCTGCGTCACATCCTGCAAGAGCGTGACCGTGTCGCCAGCCACGGCGGCGGCGATGGCGGCCTCGAGGGAGGGATAGGAGGTCTCGCCGATTTGGGCGACGGCGGGTTGGACGGCCCACAGGGTCTCGCCGCCCACCATCGTCTCCGAGGCCATATAACCTGCGGCGCAGTAGGTGGAGGGATCTTCGTTATAGAGACCGCCTGTCATCGTCATCAGCGTGCGGCTGCCAAGGCCGTTGGTTTTGGTGTAGAGGGCCCTTTCACTGCCGCCCTTGAAGGTGGGCGTTGCGGTCTCGCCATTGGCAACGGTCACCTCATAGGCCGTCAATTGCCCCATATAGGTGGCGTTGCTTGCGTCGATATAGAGGCCCGAGCGCGTGCCGGTGAAGGTGCCGCCCTGGAGGGTCGTCGTCAGTTCCGTACTGTCGCTCTGCGCCACGAGTTTAATGCCATCCTTAGCCGAGAAGGTACCGCCATAGACAGCCACCGTGCCATTCTTCTGGAGCAAGCCAGCGGCTCCCGTGTTGCTTCCTGTATTCGTGAAGGTGCCGCCGTAAACCGTCAACGAGCCATGCCCGGCCCAATAAATTGGACCTTCGTCCCACTGCGTTCCGCTGGTGGTAAAGCTTCCGCCATAAACCACCACGCTTGCCCCTTCGGTACCGGTGGCGGCGGCAGAGGTAATCGCCGGCCAACCGGAGGTGATGGAGATCTTTGTATTGTCGCCGCTCTCCGTCCCAATCGTCGCCGCGCCATTCCCAAAGTTGCCAATGCCAAACTTCGTGGCCTTGATGGTCGCCGCCTCCACCGTTAGCGTCCCATTATTCCTCACCGCACAGTAATTGCCCTCCACGGTCACCCCGTTGAGCTTCAGTGCGCTCCCCGTGTAGACCTGAATGGCCGCGTAGCTCGCATCCGTCGTGGCATTATCATTCTTGACTGTGCCATTGCCGGTGAGTGTGACCAGGCCCGTGCTCTTGGTGTAGAACTGGGCAGTGCCGCAATCCAGCGTATAGCCGGCGAGGTCCAAGGTGATGGGGTAAGCCGCGCCAAGGGCGACATCCGTCGTGCGCGTCACATCCTGCAGCAGCTTAACCGTCACGGTCTGAGAGGCCCCTGCCTCATTGGCGGCCGAGAGTGCCTCATCGAGGGTGGGGTATTCGGTGGTGGTCTCGCCGACAGTGATGGCGGCGACGGCGGGGTTGGACACGGCTTCTTGCGCGTGGATCCAGCCCATCAGGGATAGCACACAGAGGGTGGCTAATAGCTTACATTTCATAGGTTCTCCTTTGGTTTTCAATGTTCGGGTATTACCCGGTATCTAGAAAACGGGCGCAATTGTAACATACACCCCCCCCCCTAAATGTCAAGGGGCTTCCTGCACTTTTTTCTCTCCTTTTTGCATTTCAACGCACCTTTTGTTATGTTCCGGGCATTCCATCAAGTCCTCAGGAGCGTGTGACATGTGCAGGTTGAAGACGCTGAAAAGCTGGTTGTTTCTGGTGCCGTCCATGGCATTGTTGGTCGAGGCTCTCCTCGCGTTGAGTGTCTATCTCTATGTTTGGCGCGTGCCTGAGCGGCGACAGGCCGCCGTGCAGCGGCTATTACCTTCGGCAGAAACGCCATCTGAGCAACTTCATCCAGTTACCTGCGAATCGGGCCAGGCGCTGTTGTCCTCGGCAGAAGCGCCCGCTGTGCCTGCGCCGCCGCCCCCTGAAGCGCAGACCGCAGCCCCCCAAGCCTCCCCCCAAGCGCCGCAAGAGGCCACCTTTTTCCTGGCGAGCAGCAGCGTCTATCAGCACGGCACCGACTTCACCGTGATGCTGCGCTTCCTGCCAGAGGCGGAGTTTGAGACTGCGCCCGCGCTCGACCTCATCACCGTCACCCCGGAGGTCAAGGACCTGACGCCTGTGGTGGATTACGCCGGGCGGCTGGACCTGAGGGGCGAGTGGCAGTCCGGGCAAACCTATCAGCTAACGCTCCACGCCGGCTTGAAAGATAGCGAGGGGCGAACCCTGCCCATGGCCGTCACGCGCGCAATCACCATTCCCGATTACAAACCCAGCTTCCAGTTCCTCACCCTGGGCCGCTACCTGCCGCTCAGCCGGCCGCGCCTGCCCTACCGCGCCGTCAACCTCGATCCCACCGAGTCCATCCAGCTCTCGCGCGGCTACGAGAACAACCTCCTGCCCTTCGGCTTCACCTCCTGGGACGCACGCCACCTGACACGCAAAATCGCCCAGATTCCCCTCCTCGATCAGCCGCTGCCGCGCAATGTCATCTGCGACCGTTTCTTCGATCTGGGCCCCTTCATCGGCAACCAACCCGGCGTCTACCACTTGGAGGCCTCCGCGCCCTGCCCCACCTGGGATGGCGATGCGCACCGCCTCATCGTCACCGACCTGGGCATCGCCTGGGCCTGCGACAACTTCACCGGCTTCGGCGTCTCGGTCCGCCGCCTCTCGACCAATGAACCCGTTGCCGGCGCGACCATCGAGGTGGCCGGCGAGAAGAACCAGCTCCTCCTGCGCGGCACCACCGATGCCGCCGGCCTGGCCATGCTCTCGCTCGTGCCCGGCGCCTTGGAGAGCGACGACTTCCCCGCGCGCAAGATGATTGTCCGTGCCGAGGGCGGCGAACAGGTCTACCTCAGCCTCTCCGAGACCGCCTTCGAGGGCCGGCTCTACGCGAACGGCCGTACCCCGCAACCCGCCGCCGCGCTCTGGCTCGACCGTGGGGCCGTGCGCCCGGGCGAGAGCCTCCGCGCCACGGCCCTCGTCCGCCAAGCCGGCACCACGCGCCCCTTCGCGAACCAGCCCTTCAAACTCAACTTCTACGATGAACGGGAGCGCCTGCTCCATACCGCCACCGCCACCTCCGACGCCATGGGTCAGCTCTCGGCCGACTTCACCCTCCCGCGCACGGCCAACGACGGCCTCTACGCCATCGCCCTCGCCCTCAACAACGAGGAGTTGGCCTATCAGCGCTTCTATGTGGCTGACTTCGTCCCCGACCGCGTCAAGCTCGCCCTCGACCTCTCCCCCACCCAGCTCAACGCCACCGCGCAGACCTACTTCGGCGTTCCCGTGGCCAACGCCCGGGCACACGTCACCCTGCGCGGCGAGTGCGCCCCCAACCTCCCCGCCGCGTGGGAGGGTTGGCAGGTGGGCCAGCGCAACGCCTCCGCCAACGACCAAGAAAACACACTGACCAGCGACGAAGCCGGCGCGTTCTCGCTCACCACCGATCTGATGACGAATCGTTGCTACAGCGCGCCCGCCCGCCTGCGTGCCTCCGTGTTCCTAACCGAGCCCGGCGGCCGCACCGTCACGGCCACCGCCGCCACCGAGACGCTCTTCACCGAGAGCGCCTACATCGGCCTGCGCGAGAGCGAGACCTCGGGCATGGAGGCCACCCTCCTCCTCCCCGAGGGCTCCACGGAGAGCGCGATGGAGGTGGAGATCTCCCTGGAAAAGCGGACTTGGCGCTACATCACCCGCCGCACCGACCGCGGCACCTACCAGCGCGAGTGGGTGGCGCAGGTCGACCCCCGCGAGGCGCCGCAGCGCCGGATGACCCTGCGCCCAGGCATCGTCTCGCCCGTGGATCTCACCGGCCTCGAGCCCGGCCACTACTTCATCACCCTCACGCGCGTGGGCGACGGAGCGCAGATTTGCTCCACCCTCGATTGCTGGCTGGGCGATGCGCAGGCCTACGCCTCGCGCGATAAGCGCCTGAACACCCTCACCCTCGCCTTTGCCCCCGCCCCGCGCCGCCCCGGCGAAAGCCTCGAAGTGGCCCTCGACCTCCCTGGCCCGGGCACCCTCCTGCTCGCTGCCGGCGCCGAGCGCCTCCAGCCCCTGAGCTCCTTCGAGGTCCCCCAGGCCGGGCGCTACACCATCCCCGTCCAACTCCCGGCGGACCTCACCTGCAGCCGCTTCCCCATCGCCGTCACCTTCACCACCGCCAACGCCGATTGCGACAACCGCCTCACCGGCCGCGCCGAACTCCCCGTCGACCAAAGCGCCCAGGCCCTCGACCTGCGCCTGGAAGCCCCCGCCCTCGCCCGCCCCGGCACCGAGCTCCCCATCACCCTCACCTTGCCCCAGTCCACCACCGATACGGCGCGCCAAGTGACCCTCTGGGCCGTCGATGAGGGCGTCCTTGCCGTCAGCCGCTATGCGCTGCCCGACCCCCTAGCCGACCTCACCGACCTCCCCGGCACCCTCACCAGCGGCGACCTCTACGGCCTGCTCTTCCCCGACCTCGCCATCTCGCCCGAGGGGCGCATCGGCGGCGGCGCGGGGAACGACATGGGCGCCTTTGAGAACCGCCCCCTCGCGCGCGTCCTCTTCGACCCCGTGGCCGTCGGCCCGGATGGCCGCGTGAGCCTCTCGCTGACCGTGCCCGAGGACTTCCAGGGCCAGCTGCGCCTGATGGCCATCGCCACCGACGCCGAGGGCCGCGTGGGCCGCGCCCAGCAGATTGTCACCTGCCGCGCGGCGATCTCCCTCGCCCTCTCCGCCCCCGAGGCCCTCTGCCCCGGCGACACCGCCGAGCTCACCCTCACCGTCACGAACCTCGACCTGCCCGAGGGCCCCTTCACGCTCACGGCCTTTGGCGGCCAAGAGCTCGCCCGCGGCATCCTGCCCCCCAATAAGCCGGTCACCTTCACCCACCGCTTCACCGTCCCCGAGCGCCTGAGCGAAATCGCCGCCACCGTGACGATGGGCGAAACCGCCGTCTCCCAGCGCGAGCGCCTCTATGTTCGCCCCGCCGTCCCGAACATCCGGGCCGTCACCTACACCCGCCTCGCCCCCGGCGAGCCCCTCCCCGAGGGCGCCGAAGCGGTCAGCCTGGCGGACTTCCGCGCCCGCACCGACGCCTGGTTCGCCGACTATCCCTTCAACTGCACCGAGCAGCTCTCCGCCAAGGCCTGGCCCTGCCTCCTCAACCGCAGCGACCTCGACCGCGAAGTGCTGCGCCAAGTGGTCGCACAACTGCGCCCGCGCCACATCCGCGGCCTCTTCCGCCTCTGGCCGACGGGCGACTGCAACCTCCCCGCCTCGCTGATGGCCGCCCATGTCGTCCTCACCGCCATCCGCACCCAGGCCGTCCCGGACGATGAGGATCTGCGCGAGAGCCTCCACGAGACCTTGCGCGACGTTGCCCGCGCGAACGACACCCCCACCGAGGCCGCCTTCGCCGCCTGGATTTTGGCGCACGACAAAGCCTTTGGCGCAACCGAGTTCGCCCAGTGCCTCAACCTGACCAAGCTGCACCCCACCGAAGGCTCGGCCCTCTTCGCCGCCGCCGCCCTCATCCGCGCCGGCTACGCCAGCGAGGGCATCGAGCCCTTCAAGCGCGCCTATGCCGCCCCCGAAGCGCCGCGAGAGCCCTACTATATCTTCCGGCGTCTGCCCTACTATATGGATGCGTCTGCCTGGCGCGCCGCCAAGGTTGCCCTCGCCCTCGAAGCCGGCCTGCCAGTCAGCGAAGAGGCCTTTGCCGCCCTCTTTGCTGCCGACTGGCGCACCACCCAGGCCAACGCCTGGGGCGGCTACGCCTTCTCGCTGGCCACCACCCTCCCCGAGAGCCTCCGCCTCGCCAAGCAGGTGCGCGAGGTGCCGGCCACCGAGGGCACCCGCGTCCGCGACATCAGCCGCACGCTCGTCAACGCCCAAGGCCAGCCCATCACCGAACTCGCCCATGGCGACCTCGCCTTCGTACGCATCGACTTCGTCCTCCCGCGCGATGTCAACGATCTCGCGGTGCGCGACTTCCTCCCCGGCGGCCTGGTCTACGAAGATGGCAACCTCGCCACCCGCGAGAGCCTCACCCGCCCCGACTGGGCCAAGGGCTTCGACTCCATGCGTGTGGCCTACACCCGCAAGCGCCCCGGCGAGGTCGCCTTCTTCGGCGCGGCCCAGACGGGCGACGAGAGCGTCGTCCTTGTCTACCCCGTCCGCGCCACCACGCGCGGGACCTTCTCCTGGGGCTCGTGCGTCATCGAAGCGATGTACGACCCCGACCTCACCGGCGTGGACGCCCCCGCCGGCACGCTCACCGTGAAGTGACGCGCCGCTTCCCCCGCCTCCGCCGTCTTGGCGCCCGGCTGCTCGCATTCGCCGGCGGCGGGGCGCTTTTGTTTGCGCTCGCTTGGGTCCTCGCCCCGCGCTTCGTCGAAGATCCCCTCCCCGTGCTCGAAGCGCGCGCCCCCGCCCGCTGGGTCTACGACCGCAATGGCAAGCCCCTGGCCGCCTTCCGGGGCGAGAACTACGCCTGGCGCTTCCCCGTCCCCCTCTCGGCCATCTCCCCCGAAGTCCTCCACGCCACCCTCATCGCCGAGGATGCGAACTTCTACCGCCACCGGGGCGTCGACTACGGCGCAGCCCTGCGCGCCCTCTGGCAGAACATGACGAGCCTACGCATCGTCTCGGGCGCCTCCACCCTCTCGATGCAAGTCGCCGGCCTGGCCACCGGGCGCCGCCGTAGCCTCTGGGGCAAGTTCCTCCAAGCCGCCCGCGCCCGCAAAATGGAGCAGCTCCACCCCAAGGCCGACATCCTCGCCGCCCACCTCAACCACGCCCCCTACGGCGGCCAATACATCGGCATCGAAGCCGCCGCCCAAGCCTACTTCAACACCTCCGCCGCCACCCTCACCTTCGGCGAAGCCACCCTCCTCTGCGGCCTGCCCCAGCGCCCCAACGCCCTGCGCCCCGACCGCCACCCCCAAGCCGCGCGCCAGCGCCAACGCCGCCTCCTGGACATGATGATCCGCCGCGGCGCACTCACCCAAGCGCAGGCCGATGCCGCCTACGCCTCGGCCATCCTCCGCTTCCGCGACCCCGCCACCCGCCCCCGCTTCGAGCGCCTCTCCCAGCCCGACGAAAACCGCCACGCCCTCCTCGCCGGCCACCCCATCGATGGCGAACTCCAAGCCGACGCCCTCGCCCTCCTCCGCCGACACCTCGCCCGCCTCCCCGGCGTCACCGATGGCGCCTGCGTCATCCTCCGAACCCCCTCGCCCGACCCCGTCGTCTACCTCGGCACCCTCCACTTCGCCTCCCCCGCCGCCGGCCAAGTCGATGCCGCCATCGCCCGCCGCCAAGCCGGCAGCACCCTCAAACCCTTCTTCTTCGCCGAAGCCATCGAAGGCGGCCTCCTCGCCCCCGCCACCCGCCTCCTTGATGCCCCCATCCGCTACGGCTCCTACGCCCCAGGCAACTACGACGGCACCTTCCTCGGCCCCGTCTCCGCCACCGAAGCCCTCGCCCGCTCCCTCAACACCCCCGTCATCCGCCTCCTCGCCGAACTTGGCGAAGCGCGCTGCCTCCGCCTCCTCGCCGCGCTCGACCTCGCCCCCGCCGAACAAAGCGGCCTTGCCCTCGCCCTCGGCACTGGCGGCGTCACCCTCCTCTCCCTCACCCGCGCCTACCACGCCCTCCCCACCCACTTCTCCCCCGAAACCGCCGAACTCCTCGCCCTCATGCTCCGCCGCCCCCTTCCCGGCACCACCCTCGACGTCGCCTGGAAAACCGGCACCGCCAACAACAACACTGACGCCTGGTGCGTTGGCTGGACCCCCGAATGGACCGTCGGCGTCTGGTTCGGTAACAAACGCGGCGGCCGCGCCGCAGCCCTCGTCGGCCTCGAAGCCGCCGCCCCCGCCGTCGGCGAACTCTTCACCCGCCTCTACACCGGCCAGCCCCCACCCCTCTGGCCCAACACCTGCCCCCTCGCCCCCCTCTGCCCCGAAAGCGGCCTCACCCCCGGCCCCGGGTGCTGCGCACCCAGTCGGCAGTCGACAGTCGACTGTCGACTGGGCGCGTGCCGCGATGGAGAAACGGACACGCCCTTAGCCGGCCCCGTCCACCCCCGCATTCCCCTCCGCCGCTGCGCCCTCCCCCACAGCGCCACCGCCGCTGACCCCCCGCCGCCGGAACGCTGCCAAATCCTCTCCCCCCACCCCGGCACCTACCGCCTCGGCCGCGACGCCCTCCCCCTCCAAGCCAAACCCGCCGGCGGCACCTGGGTCTGCGATGGCCGCCCCCTCCCCCCCGGCACCGACACCCCCTCCCTTCCCCCCGGCCTCCACACCCTCCACTACACCACCCCCACCG
>JBJEVY010000004.1:0-39604 GCA_051884775.1 Candidatus Spyradenecus sp.
CTCCTCGCCGATGCCAAACAATGCCTCGAACACGTCTCTCAAACCGGCAACGAAATGGCCATCACCCGCCGCTATGACACCGGCGAATGGCACACCACCTCCTTCGGAGACGAAAAGGCCGTCGACATCGACCTCCCCGACGCCCCACACACCTCCATCCACTGCCACCCAAACGGCATCAACACCCCAAGCCCAGCAGACCTCCTCATCATCAACCAACAAAACACCCAAAACGCATCCATCGTCGCCTCCAAAAACGGAAAAATGATCCTCAGCCGATTCAAAGCCGCAAAAACCACTCAAGCCCAAAACGCCATCAACGACTTCATCATCAAATGGCAACCCATCATCAAAACCACCGGCAAGCTCTCGTATGAGCAATATGAGGAATATCTCGAAGACTTAAAGGCCCTCCAAAACAAAGGCTTCATCAACGAGGAGAAACTCAATGGATAAGGAACTCGAAGAACTGCTCAAAGAAAACACCGATCGCCTCAAAGGCGAAAGCCCAGACGAATACTCGGCGCGGATGCGCAAAAAAGCCTGCGCCTGCGCAAGAATAATGACAGAACTCGACCCGCGCATCAAAGGCGTCTTCGGCTGGGGCGGCCTCAAACTCTCCGAGGAAGTCAAAGCCGTCATCGGCGCACTCAACACCTACTCAAGCGCCGCCACTGACCCAAACCCTCCAGAATACAAAGGCGATAATGAAAACTGAAATCACTGTCGATTGGTCCCCCCTCAAAACCCTCATCAAACGCTTCCCGCAAGAAGCCAAAAAAGCCCTCCCCCTCGCCCTCAACGCCGCCGCAAACGAACTCCTCAACGCCACCGACGAAGCCTTCACAAACCCAAACAACCGCCAAAAAGCCTGGCCCCCACTCAACCCAAAAACCATCCCGCAAACTCATCCATCCTCGTCAACACCGGCTTCCTCAAACAACACTCCCTCCGCCGCCTCGTCGACGCCCCAAACAACACCATCGGCATCCAATCCTCCTGTAAATACGCCGCCACTCACCAATTCGGTCGAGACCACATCCCCGTAAGACCCTTCGTCCCCATCACAGAAACCGGCGACATCTCCCCAAAACACATCAAAGCCCAAGTCCTCCAAGCCTTCTCCTCCGCCATCGAACGCGCCCTCCAAAAACACCTCTCATCCCCCCAAAACCAATAACAAAAAGAGGCCCCCAAAAGGCCTCTTTTTCACCTCCCCAACCCTTTCCAAAACTTTCGATCTACCCTTTCCACCACTTCCCCGCGGTTACACCGCCTACGCCAACTGCCACTGGGGATGGGGATGGCACTGCGCGGCAAAATCGGCATCGTGTTCGCCCTCGTAGCGTTCCCCTCGATAACTCACTTTGCCACAGTAGATAACATTCCCGAGAATTTTCAGAACCGTTGCGTATTGCCACTTACATCCGCTGGGGTGATAACGCTTTTGTTCATTGAGTTCGTGGACAATAGCAGAGACAGACGAAACCTCTGTGTAACGATGAAATATCCAACGAATGAGGTCGGCTTCTGCAGGGACGATGGTGAGGCGGTGGTCGATGATCTTGTAGCCGACAGGGACACACCCGCCCATCCACATACCTTTACGCCGACTTGCCGAGAACTTATCACGAATACGTTCGGCGATGACCTCACGCTCATACTGGGCAAAAGTCATAAGAATATTGAGCATCATGCGCCCTGCCGGATTACTCGTATCAATCTGTTGGGTGACGGAGACGAAGGAGACATGATACTTCTCGAACTGACTGAAGAGGCTCGTGAAGTCCAACAGGGAGCGGGACAGACGGTCAATCTTGTAGACAAGGACGATGTCTACCTCACCCGCCTCAATGTCTTTCAATAATGCTTTGAGCGCCGGGCGGTCGGAGTTCGCCCCGCTGAAACCGCCATCTTCGTATCGTTTGTTGATGGCTTTCCACCCATTGAACCGTTGGGTGAGAATGTAGGCCTGCGCGGCTTCCCGTTGAGCATCCAACGAATTGAACTCTTGGTCGAGTCCGTCTTCGTGACTTTTGCGACAATAGATAGCACACCGTTTGATTTCGTTCATTGTGTAACTCCGAAAAATCGTTTACCGTTCCAGTTGGTTCCCGTGATAATCTTGGCAATAGCGGAAAGCGACTTGAAGAGCCTCCCTGCATACTCGAAGGTCTTACTATCCCGGATAATAACCGTATGAGTAACATTGTTGTATGTCCGCACTAGTTGTGTTCCCGGGAGAAGCATCTTACCTTCTTTCGTCGTGCGCTCGCCCTTCTTGGCTTGCTTTACCACTGCTTCAACCCTTGGAGCTGCCTCACATCCATAGAACCGCTCCTGTAAGCGGAATGCAATGGCTTTACGCACAGGATCAGGTTTGGCAAGACTTGGTCGTTCGCCAAAAAGGTTGTAATACCTATCGCTAAGAGCCTGTCCCGAAAGCGTGAAGACTTCACAAATCTCCTTCAATACTGTAGGTGACAACTTCATATCAGTTCCTTTCTGTGACCCTATATAAGCGTAGCATCCGCCTTATAGCCAGTGCTATTTTGCACCTTTTTGTAATCGTTGCATGGCGGTTGCTAAGATACGAACTGCCTGTGCTACATTCTCGGGAATATCCTTGACACTCCGCCTCTGACCGATGGTTTTTCTCATTGTCATTATCCTCCTCACCTTTCTACCCCTATAAGACAATGCAACCGCCCTTTTGTTACCTGCTTTCCGAAATATAAGACGGACAATATTGACGTAATAGTGTCATTAGGGCATAGAGCGTTTATTCATAACACTTGACCTCGTCCCTTGTCCGTCTGCATAACTAATTATGGTTAAGTGCGTTGTCAAAAGGAAAGCCTTGTCCTTCTGCAATTAGACTTTCTGCTATCTTAGAACCATCCAAAGCCTATAACGAACAAAATCGTAGACTCAAATGTCCGCCACAGAAGGGAACAGACGGGGAAACATTAGGCAATATCTAGAAACGGTTCGCAAGATAATTATTTGCCAACAAGTAGGAATGACAACAAAGCCCACCGTACGAAACGATGGGCGTAAAGTGCCGTGTTTACGGGCGTTTCACGGCAGAATAAGAAAAGTCCGGATGACCAATCAAGTGGTGAAATGCCCCCTTGATTCGGAGCTTAGGCGGTCGCTTGATTGCGCCTGACGCCTGAAACAAAAAAGGCCGGGCGATAACCCGGTCTCTTTCTGTTGTCCTTCTTTATGGTGGAGGTAAGGAGAGTCGAACTCCTGACCTTTTGAATGCCATTCAAACGCTCTACCAACTGAGCTATACCCCCGGAAAAGGATGGCGCGAAGTATAACACAGGCCCTGGTGCAGTGCAAGCGTTTTTTTTCGCGGCGTGAACGGTGAACCGTGAACGGTGGCTTGCTGCGCCCGCGTGAGGGGGCGCGGGTAAAAGCCGAGCCGGGGCGTGGACCCCGGCTCGGCCGTTTAAGGTGCGTTAGACGCGATTAGCGTACATCGACCTTGCCAACGGAGGCGGTCGGCTTGGGGGCCGGGATCACCTCCACACCCGCGAGGGTGGCTGGGTAACCGCTGATTTCTGCCTTCACTTCCTTATAGACGAAGTAGTCGTTGGTGGTGATGGTGTAACGGGTGCCAACGAGGCGATCGCACTTGGCCTGGTCGCAAGCATTGGCGTAGGCGCCGTTCTTCGCCTTGGCCAGGGGCCCGATGCCGATGAGGTCATCGGTGACATCCGCGGTGTGGGTGGCGGTGGAGCCCCAGCAGATGAGGCCGAAGAGGCACTTGACTTCATCCTGCGCAGCAACAGGGGTGTCGGCCACGGTAATCTTTTCGTGGATGACATCCTTGATGATGGGCAGCGTCATGCCCGATTCGCCACCGTCATTCTTGTTGACGGTGATGCACCCGCTCGCCAACGCCGCAAGGGCGAGCATAGAGAGGACCTTTTTCATAACTGGCTCCTTTCGTTTTGCGTGGGACCCGGCATATGCTGACACCCGTCAACCGTTACCACCATCTCACACAGGGAGAGTGTAGACCACCCCGCTTGCGATTGTCAAGGGGCCGCGCCGACCGTTTCGCTCTTGGACCGGAGCAGTGGTAGGCCCCGGCGGTAGGCTCGTATTTTTCGGTTGACTTTAAGGGGCGGTGCGTGCTATTGTATGGGGACTTTTGGACCCTTTGTATACACTGGAGGTTTTGATATGGGAACTGGTCGTACCCTCAATAAGAAGCCGGCGACGCGGCCGGTGAAGTCCGCTGGCGAGCGTCGTCGCCGGGATGCGGTTCAGCGCAAGCGCCTGGTGGCGTTGGGGCTTGACGAGGCGGTTGTCTCGAAGTTGAACGCGGTGCAGATCCGCGACTACCTGCGCACGCCGGCCAAGACGAAGGCCGCGTTCGCGAAGTAAGCCGGGCCTTCCGGTTTCACCTAAAGGCACATCCGCGATTGGTGCGGGTGTGCTTTTGTTATAGAGGGTAAGCGAGATGCGGGACTTTCTGGAGCGATTGGCGCAGCGGCGGAAGTTTGGGATTCGGCCGGGGTTGGAGACGATGCGTGCGTTGTGCGCGGCGTTGGGGAACCCGGAGGCGGAGTTTGCGGTCATTCACGTGGCCGGGACCAATGGTAAGGGGAGCGTGGCGGCGATTTGCGAGGCGGCGTTGCGGACGATGGGGCTGCGCGTGGGGCGCTACACCTCGCCGCACTTGGTGCGGGTGAATGAGCGCTTTGCGATTGATGGGCAGGCGGTGAGTGACGAGGCGTTGGACCGGGCGCTGGCGCAGGTGGAGGCCGTGAGCGCGCAGCAGGGGCTGGAGCCGACCTTCTTTGAGGTGCTCACCGCGTGCGCGTGGTTGATTTTCCGCGAGGCTGGGGTGCAGCTGGTGGTGGCCGAGGTGGGGATGGGCGGGCGCTGGGACGCCACCAATACGATTGAGGCCCCGCTCGTTTCCGTCATCACCCACGTGGCGCTCGATCACTGCGCCATCTTGGGCGAGACGCTTGAGGCGATTGCCGCGGAGAAGGCGGGCATTATCAAGGCCGGACGGCCGGTGGTGATGGGGGCGATGGACGCGCGGGCCAAGGCGGTTATCGCCGCCCGGGCACGGGAGGTGGGCGCAATCGTGCACGACGCGAGCGAGGAGGTGCGGGTGGCCGTCTCGCGCCGGACGCTCCATGGGCAGACGCTCCAGTGCTCGACGGCGCAGTGCGATTACCCGCCCGCCCTGACGCGTCTAGCGGGCAGCTATCAGGTGGAGAACGCAGCCACGGCGCTCTGCGCGCTCGAGCGGCTGACCGAAGCGGGGCTGCCCGTGCCGCCGAAGGCCTTTGCCGAGGGACTGCGGACGGTCTCCTGGCCCGGCCGTTGCGAGCTCATCGCCCAGGATCCGCCCACCTTCCTTGATGGCGGCCATAATCCCGACGCGATGGCTGCCCTGCGCGAGGCGCTCAAATCGATGCACATCCGCCGGCGCGTGGCGCTGGTCTGCGGCTTTTGCGGAGATAAGGCGGTGCGCGCGGCGCTCAAGGAGATTGCGCCCCTGGTCTCGGCCGCGTGGACGGTGCCCCTGCAGAATGAGCGCGCGCTGACAAGTGAGGCGCTGGCCGAGGAGGTGCGCGCGGCGGGCATTGCGCGCGTGGTGGCCATGGAGTCGGTGGCCGAGGGGATTGAGGCGGCCACGGCCTGGGCCGAGGAGTGTCAAGGCACGGTGCTGATTTGCGGCTCGCTCTTCCTGGTGGGCGAAGTGCTGGCCCTACGCGGCGAAGGCAGCGGGACCATCGACCCGAGCGAAGCGGTGAAGAGAGGATAGCTAACCGATGGCCGGGCGCGTCTAGCGCGCGAAGGGCTCCCGCACGGTCCGGAAGGTCTTTCCCAGGACGGTGAGCTCGACGGCGCGGAGGGCTTGATTGGGAAGGCGCAGCCGCGTCCAGTCCTCGGGGGTGAGGCGCCCTTCGCGGAACTTGAGGAAGAGTTCGGGGTCTGGGCCGTAGACCTTGTCGCCCACCACCGGCCAGCCGAGCGAGCGGAGGGTGGCGCGGATTTGGTGGGTGCGCCCGGTGACGAGTTCGGCCGAGAGGCGCGTGGTGCCGGGCCAGGGACCGGGGCCTAGGCGCTCAAACCAAGTGGCCGAGCCGCGGTCGGGCGAGAGGGGCGGCAGTTCGGTGCAGAGCCGGGCGTGCTCCAGACGGCGCATCGAGTAGACTGGCGGCGCGTTGCAGCGGTGGATTTCACCAACGGCGCAGAGGCGTCCGGCCGGGAAGTCGCCCTCCACAATCACTTCGTAGCGCTTGCGCTTGGGGGCCTTGCCGAGGATGGCGGCCATCTGGGGGTCTTTAGCCACCAGGACCAGGCCGCTGGTCTCGCGGTCGAGGCGGGAGACCAAGTGGATGGTGTTGCCGGGGCGCTGCTTTTTGAGGAAGGCATCGAGGGTGTGGAAGCGGTAGGCGCCACTGGCGTGGACCGGCAAATCGGCCGGCTTGTCAATGACCAACATCCGCGCATCTTCATAGACCCAGCGAATGTCCCAATCGACCGGCGGATCCACGCGCGCGCGCAGCACTCGCTGCGCGCAGCCGACAGCGGACAGCGGACAGCTGACAGCGCTGGCGCTCGTGGTGGAGTGCCCGTCTGAGCCGTTAAAACAGCACCCATTAGGCCTTTCGTCGGCCCGTCGCGTAAGCGGCTGTCCGCTGTCGGCTGTCGGCTGTCCGCTACTCACCACCTCGTCCCTCACGGATTGCGTTTACGCTTGGCGGTGGGGCGGTGGAGGATGTAGCGGCCGCCACCGAGCTCGGCCAGGGACTTGAGCGTGGGCGAGGCTTGGCCGATGGCAATGCAGGAGAGTTCGACCTCCTTGGGCGGCGGGGGCAGGAGCACTTGCCCCGAGAGGCGCGGCTGACGGGGGTTTGGGGCTCGCCAATTCCGCCACGGGGCGCGCCAGGATTCCTTCTGGCGGCGGAGGACCTTGTGCTCGGGGGCGGCGGCCTTTTCGGAGAGGGCGTACCACGATTCAAGGGCGGCGCGGACGGCCTGGGCGTGGTTGGCGATGTCGTTGTCGCCCAGGTAGAAGAGGTGGGTGATGTGGTGGCGGGAGACGAGCGGCCAGAGGCGGTCGCCGAAGGTGATCTCGAAGCTGCCGCCGGAGGTGAGCGCGCGCCCCTCGACTTCGGCCACGAGCTTGTCGGCGGCGCCGGGGTTGGCCATATCGTAGCAGACCGAGCCGGTGTGAGGCGTGCGCCCGCCCTCAAAGAGCACGACCACCGCGTAGGGGACGCGCCGGGGTGGGGCGGAGAGCTCGGTCATCCGCTCGGCCATCGAGCGCACCTCGTCGCAGAGCGTCTGCCAGCGGGTGCCCCCATCGTCGCGGGAGGGGTCTTTGCGGCCCATGGACTTGGAGGTGTCGAGAATTAGCAGCACGCGCGCGCCGCGTTCGGGTAGGGGCAGACCGTAGAAGGCCGGGGCGTAGCGCTCGGCCAGGGGCGCATCTTGGGCCATTGCCCCGCCGAGGCACAGCACTGCAAGGAGGAGAAGCAAGCGTTTCATAGGCGGTAGGATAGCATAAGCGCTGGAGGCGCGCGAGGGGCTCGCTACGCTCGCGTGAGGTGGCGGCTCCGCCGCCGTGAGGAGGCCCTACGGGCCGAGAGGTGCTCGCTACGCTCGCGTGAAAGGCCACCTTTTTCGCGCCGGAGGCGCACCTCACGGCGGCGAAGCCGCCATCCTCTCGCGGGCTATGCCCGCACCTCACGGCCCGCAGGGCCCCCTCACGCGCCTCCGGCGCAATATGCTATACTCTGCCCCATGAACACCACCCCTCCTGTTGCCGTTGAGATTACCAGCCTGGCCAATGCCAAGATTAAGGATGTGGTCCGCCTGCGCCAGCGCAGCCACCGCGACGATGCCGGGCTGATGCTCGTGGAAGGCTACCGCGAGATCCACCGCGCCCTCACCCACGGCTACAAGCCCACCGCTCTCTTCTACTGCCCCGAGCTGTGGCTCAAGCACGAGAACGAGCCCGCCCTGGTGGCGCAGTGCGCAGCCCTCAACGCCCGGCTCTACACCTGCTCCAAGCCCGTCTTCGAGAAGATTGCCTACCGCGAGCGCCCCGATGGGCTCCTGGCCGTGGGCCCGCAAATCGCCGTCACCCTCGCCGATCTCCAGCTGCCCGCCGATGCGCTCCTGCTCGTCTGCGAGAGCATCGAGAAGCCCGGGAACTTGGGCACCATGCTCCGCTCGGCCGATGCCTCCGGCGCCGCCGCCGTCATTGTCTGCGATCCGTGCACCGACATCCACAACCCCAATGTGGTCCGCGCCTCCACCGGCACCCTCTTCTCCATGCCCGTGGCCGTGGCCAGCGCGCAGGAGACCGTGGCGTGGCTCAAGGCCAACGGCTTTGCCATTATGGCCGCCACCCCGCACGCCGAGAAGCTCTACTTCGAGCAACCCCTCACCGGCCGCGTGGCCCTCTGCCTGGGCAGCGAGCAGTATGGCCTGACCGACACCTTTATGAACGATGCCGGGCTGCGCGTGCGCATCCCAATGCTCGGCGTGGCCGATTCGCTGAACGTCTCTGCGGCGGCCACCATCCTCCTCTCCGAAGTTGTCCGCCAGCGCATCTGCGCCGGCACAGTCACCCCGCCCCCCGCCGAGCCCTGGCACGGCGAAAGCACGCACGATCACTAAGGCCATGTCCTCGCGCTTCTCTTCCCCCTGTTGGACGCTTTCGCTGCTGGTTAACGCGGCGTTGGTGCTGTTGTTGATGGGCTTTTCCTTCGGCGGTTGCTCTGCGCCGAAGGAGGAGATTATCCCGATGGAGTTCCTCGTGGTCACCGAGGAGAATGCCGCCGACCGCCTGGCCGAGGAGCCCAATGAGGCCGTCGAGCCCGAGCCCGAACCCGAGCCGCCCCAGCCCGAGCCCCCGGCCCCCGATCCGCTCCCCCCGCCGCCATTGCCCGATCCCGACCCCATCCCAATGCCGCCCCCGCCCAAGCCCGAGAAGAAACCCGAGCCCAAGCCGGAGAAGAAGCCTGAGAAGAAGCCCGAGCCTCCCAAGCCCGAGAAGAAGCCGGAAAAGAGGCCCGAGAAGAAGCCCGAGAAGAAGAAGCCGGTTATCAAGATCGGCGAGCGCGTTGGCCCCGTCACCCAGGGCCGGAAGGATAAGACCAAGGCCGCCACCCAAAAGGCCCCCAGCCCCGAGGAGATCCGCCGCCTGCTCGCCGCCGGCGCCAAGCCCGGCAACAAGAATCAAATCCCCGCCAACGAGGCCTCCCGCTGCTACGGCCTCATCTCCCGCGCCTTCAAGGAGGCCTGCGACCGCTATGGCCTCGAGTCGCCCCCCACCGGGCGCGACCCCATCCTCACGCTCACCTTTGGTCCCGGCGGCACCATCCGCTCAATCACCCTCAAGCAGGGCTCGGGTGACCGCGCGTGGGATGCGCAGGCCCTCCAAGCCTGCCGCCAAGTCCGCTCCGTCGAGGGCCTCTCCGAGAGCTTCCTCAAGGCGCAGACCAGCGCGGATATTAGGCTCAACGTAAGATAGCAGTTAGCGGCTAGCGGCTAGTTGTTAGCGCGCGTGCCGCGACGGACAACCTTCTGAGATTGACCGGGCTTTCCACCTCTGGCGACAACTTTCCCACCGATCATCGCGAGCGGAGCGAGCACCTCTCGGCCCGCAGGGCCACCTTCACGCGGGCGCAGCCCGCACCTCACGCGCCGAAGGCGCACCTCGCGCCACCGGCTAGCCGCTAACAGCCACCCGCTAACTGCTAACAGCTAACCGCTAACGGCTGCTTTTACAGCACACCCTTACTGGAAGGGATGCCGCTATCGCGGGGGTCGGGCTCGAGGGCAGTGCGCAGGGCGCGGGCCAAGCCCTTGAAGACGGCCTCGTAGGCGTGGTGGACCTCCGCGCCGTAGGGCTGGACCACATGAAGGTTCATCCGGGCATTGGTGGAAAAAGCGCGCATAAACTCCTCGAGGAGCTGGACGTTGAAGTCGCGGATGTGCTGCTCGGGGTGGGAGATCTTCCAGACCAAGAAGGGGCGGCCGCCGAGGTCGACCAGGACATCGGCGCGGGCTTCATCCATCGGCAGCATAAAGAAGCCATAGCGGCGGATGCCCTTGCGCTCGCCGAGGGCCTGGTCGAGGGCCGAGCCGAGCACGAGCCCCACATCCTCGACGGTGTGGTGGTAATCCACCTGCAGGTCGCCGCGGCAGGTCAGCTCCAGGTCGATGAGCGAGTGGCGGGCGAAGAGCTCGAGCATGTGGTCGAAGAAGCCGATGCCGGTGGAGATGGCGTGCTTGCCGGTGCCATCGAGGTTGAGCTTCAGCTGGATGTCGGTTTCGCGCGTGGTGCGGGTGATCTGGGCAGTGCGCATAGCTCTCTCCTTAGGCGCCGAGGTCGGCAAGGGCGGCGAGGAGGGCATCGGTCTGCGCCTCCGTGCCAATGGTAATTCGCAGGAAACGGCCGGTCTTCTCGCCGGGGAAGTAGCGGACAAAGAGGTGGCGCGCGCGCAGCGCCTCGAAGAGCGCGGCGGCCTCGGTCGGCGGCGGGGGCGCGGCAAAGAGGAAGTTCGTGGCGGACGGCACCACCTGCCAACCGCGCGCGCTCAGCGCCTCGGCCAGACGCGCACGCGTACGCAGGATCTTCTCCACATTCGCGCGCATATAAGGCAGATCCTGAAGCGCGGCCAGGCCGATCGCCTGCGTCACGCGGTCCATATTGTAGGAATCCTTAATCTTATAGAGCGCCTCGATCAGCGGCTTGGGCCCCACGCAGTAGCCAAAGCGAATGCCCGCCAGCGAGAAGCTCTTGGAGAGGGTACGCATCACCAAGGTGTTGGTGTTCTCGGGCGCGGTGGCCAGGGCCATACAGTTGCGCGGCGCGAAGTCGGCATACGCCTCATCCACCAACAACACGCCCCGGAAACGCTTGGCAAAGGCCCCAATCTCCTCCGGCTCGGCCAGACGCGAGGTGGGCGCATTCGGGTTCGTCCACACAAAGACATCCGCCCAGTCGCTCGGCACCTCCGGGCAAGTGAAGTCCGCATTCAGCGGCAAGGGCTTAGGCTGCGCGTCGCGAATGGCCGTCAGCACCGAGTAGAGCGAGTAGGTCGGCTCAAAATAGCCCACCGTGCCACCCACCTCCACAAAGGCCCGCGTAAAGAGCGCCAACACCTCGTCCGACCCATTCCCCACAAAGACCTGCTCGGGACTGCACCCGTGAATCCGCGCAATCTCCTCGCGCGCCGCGTGGCACACCGGGTCCGGATACAACCGCAGCGCCTGCCAATCCACCCCCGCCAACGCTTCACCCACCTTCGGACTCGGCGGATAGGGGTTCTCGTTGGTATTCAGCTTCACCATCCCCGGGAAGTTCGGTTGCTCACCCGGAACATACCCGGCCAACGCCTCAATGTGTTTGCAAATCAAGCTCATAACGCCCCATAGTGTAGCACAGCGCGCACTCACGCGCGCACGCGCCGCGCGGTAGTTGTTAGCGGTCCACCCTCCACCCGCCCGAGGTTCACCCTCCACCCGCCCGAGGTCCACCCTCCACCCGCCCGAGGTCCGCCCTCCACCCGCCCGAGGTGCATTTTTGGGGGCGGCCCGATGGCCTGGCGGAGCAGGCCGCTGTAAAACCTTTACCGCCATTTGCCGCCAGAAGGCCGAGGCGCTATGCTAACGTGAGCGACGCTTCGAGGTTATTGGCTCGCGGGTGCTGCACGGGTGCTGCGCGGCGGCGAAGTGGCTTGCGTTCTGGGTGGGGTTGGCGTATACTGTGGGCACATAGTTCAAGTGGCGGCGGGGCGACTCGCCGGTTGCTTGGGCGCTATATGCGCGTTTAACGCGAAACTTCGTTCGTCAGAAAACTACCACCTTTCGAACCAGGACGAAGCTTCACGCGAAGGAACGTGCCGGGAACTGTTTCCCGGCGTGTCTTTTGGCGTGTTGTTCTCTGGTGCGGCTGTGGTAGGCCTTCTGACGGGAACAGCAAAGCCCGGAGGCACGCCTTTTTTATGCCCGCAGCGCGTGGGAGTGAAACAGTTGAAGAGGAGCTCAGGAGGGCGGCTCGGGAGGTCCTGACGCCGCTCTTGCTCGACCGTAGTTCCGGGAAGCGGCTGTTGTGGGGGACGGCGGACTACGCTGGGCACGCGCCCGATGAGGAGATGAGCGAGGAGGCGATAGGCGGCCCGAATGAGGGGCTTATCCGCCCCCGGGTGCTCAAGGCGGCGGAGGTTCAGCGGGCGCGGGCAAGAGCGCGGGCGGAGGTCTTTACGCCGGCGTGGGTGTGTAATGCGCAGAACAACTTGATTGATGAAGCGTGGTTTGGGCGCCCGGGGGTCTTTAACACACAGGCCCCGGAGGCGCGGCAGTGGCAGACCACACCGGGGGAGATTGTCTTTCCAGCGGGGAAGCGTTGGCGGCAGTATGTGCGCTTGCGGCGGCTGGAGATTTGCTGCGGCGAGGCGCCCTATCTGACCTCGCGCTACGATGTGACCACCCAGGCGCCGATACCGGTGCGCGAGCGCATTGGGATGCTCGATCGCAAGCTGCGGGTCTGCGCCCAGGCGTGCCGTACGCGCCGGGCGTGGGTGCAGGCGGCGTTGGAGGCTGTGCAGGCGTGCTATGGCTTTGATTGGCAGGGGGACAATGTGCTGCTTGCGCGCAAGAACCTGCTCTTTGCCGTGGTGGAGGCGCAGCACCACTACTTCCCGGCCTTCGCTCCCTTGACGCACACGGAGCTGTTGCGCTTTGCCGAGGTGCTTTCGTGGAATATCTGGCAGATGGATGGGCTGCGCGGCGTGGTGCCGGGGAGCTGCCACGAGGAGGTGGTGGCGGTCGACCTCTTTGGCGAAGGCTACGCCCAGACGCGACCCTGCGCCGGCTGCCAGAGGGGCGATATTCGCCAACACAATGGCATTCCCTGCTTGGTTAAAGATTGGTTCGCGCGCGATGCCTATGCTCGCCCAATGCCCTTTTGCAAGCTCTTCAAGGAGGCCTTCCGATGCCCGTGACCTCGCTCACCACGCCTTATGAGCGTCGGCTCATCTATATCTGCCGCCTGGATACGCCTGACCACGAGGGGCTGCTCAAGATTGGCGACCACACGGTTGGCCGCCTGACCGATGGCCTCACGCCGGCCCAGGCGCAGGAGGCCTTCCCGCCGAACTGTGAAGCGTTGCGCAGTTGCGCCCTGGCGCGCATTCGCGGTTGGTCCAACACCGCCGGGCTCTCGCCCACGCTGCTCCACGCCGAGCTGGCCATCGATAACCAGGGGCACACCTTCCGCGACCACGCCCTCCACCAGGTGCTCCTCAATAGCGGCATTCAGCGGTTTAACTTCGACTCCACCTGTGGCGCGCAGGAGTGGTTTCGGACGACCCTCGAGACGGCGAGCGCAGCCCTTGCCGCGCTGAAAGCCGGGAGAAACGTCTTGGGCGCGCACGAGGTGGTGGGCGAGCAGGAGGCGCTCTGGCAAATGCGCCCCAATCAGGCCGAGGCTGTCAAGATGACCTGCCAGCGCTTCTCGGGGAGAAACGCCAAGCAGCCGGTGCTCTGGAATGCCAAGATGCGCTTTGGCAAGACGATTGCCGCCTTCTTCCTCATCAAGGAAAAGAGGTTCCAGCGGACGCTGCTGATGACCCACCGCCCGGCGGTCAAGCGCGGCTGGCAGGAGGATATGTGCCATGTCTTTGGGCCGAAGAGCCCCATGACCTTCTGCACAAAGGAGACCGGGCTGCCGGCGGACCCCAAAGCGAGCTTCATCTACTTTGCCTCGCTCCAGGATATGCGCGGCTCGGAGGCCGTGGGCGGGAACTTTAGCAAGAACGAGGCACTCTTTCAGACCCAGTGGGACTTGCTGATTATCGACGAGGCGCACGAGGGCACGCAGACCGAGCTCGGCCACGAGGTCATCGACCGCCTGCGCCGCAAACATACGCTCTACCTCTCGGGCACGCCCTTCAACATCAGCGACCAGTTCTCGCCCGAGAATATCTACACCTGGGATTATGTGGATGAACAGCGCGCCAAGCGCGAGTGGGCCGAGCTCCACGGGTTGGACGACAACCCCTACGAAGCGCTCCCGCAACTGATGATGTTCGTCTACGCCTTGAGCGACCACTTCAAGGGCTATGAGACCGAGACCCTCGAGGGCAAGTGCTTCAACTTCAAGGAGTTCTTCCGCACCTGGCGCGGCGACCCCGTGCTCGATGAAGGGCGGATGCCCGACTCCGCCCAGGTGGGCGACTTCGTCCATGTGCAGGACATCCGCCGTTTTGTCGCCCTCTTGCGCGAGGAGCGGGAAGAGACGAACTTCCCCTTCTCCAACCAAGCCTTTCGCCAGGCGCTGCGCCACACCTTCTGGAAGTTGCCCGGCGTGAACGCGGCCAGGGCCCTCCAGCGCCTCTTGCAGGAGGATCCGGTCTTCCAAAACTTCAAGGTGGTCAATGTGGCCGGCGCGGGCGATGAGGAGGTGGGCGGCGATGAGGCCCTCGCCCATGTTCGGGCGGCCATCAAACAGCACGACTACACCATCACCCTCTCCTGCGGCCGCCTGACCACCGGCGTGACCGTGCCTGAGTGGACCGGCGTCCTGCTGCTAGCCGGCGGCGAAAAGGTCTCGGCCGCGGCCTACTTGCAGACCCTCTTCCGCGTGCAGTCGCCCTACACCCACCCACAGGCGGGGATGAAGCAGCGCTGCTATGCCTTCGACTTCGCCCCCGACCGCGTTCTCACCCTTGCCTCCACGATGGCCAAGACCTGCAACAAGCGCACCCCTGGCGAGGACAGCGGCGGCGGGGAGCGCCCTGCCGTTGCCGCGCTGCTTAACTTCCTGCCCATCCTGGCGATGAACGGCGGGCGCGAAGTGCCCTACGCGGTCGACGACATCTTTAAGGTCATCCGCCGCGCCTCCATCGAGCGCGCCATCTACTCGGGCTTTGAGGATAGCTGCCTCTACAACCCCGAAATGCTCCGCGCTGATAAACTCAACGCCCAGGAACTCAACGCCTTGGGCAAGCTCGTCGGCCAAACCATTCGGGGGGCAAAGCTCCCGGAGGTCTCGCTCGCCAAGACCAACCTCACCGAGGAGGAGCGCGATAAGAAAAAGAAGAAAGAGCGCACCGCGCACCCCCTCACCCCCGAAGAGAAGGCCGAGCTCGAGCAGCGCAAGGCCGAAAAGTCCGCCCGTGAGGCCGCCATCAGCATTCTGCGCACCGTCTCCATCCGCATGCCGCTGCTCCTCTTCGGGGTAGAGATCGACGCGCAGGAAGGCCTCTCCCTCGAGGACTTCGTTGAGCGCGTCGACGCGGCCTCCTGGGCCGAGTTTATGCCCAAAGGCCTCACTAAAGACGCCTTCCGCCCCTACCTTAAATACTACGATGCCGAGACCTTCCGCCTCGCCGGCCTCCAAATCCAGCGCCTCGCCCAGGCCGCCGACCACGAAGCCCCCACCGAGCGCGTCATCGCCATCGCTCGCATCTTCAGCTACTTCCGCAACCCCACCAAAGAGACCGTCCTCACCCCTTGGCGCGTGGTCAACGAACACCTCGCCCAGACCCTCGGCGGCTACACCTTCTTCGACGAAACCTTCCAGACCCCCCTCGACCTCCCCCGCCGCGTCGACCGCCCGGAGTGTGACCTCTTCTCCACCCCCGGCCCCAAGCGCCTCCTGGAAATCAACTCCAAGTCCGGCCTCTACCCCCTCTACGCCGCTTACAGCCTCTTCCGCAGCCGCCTGGAAGCCGCCCGTCAGGCCGGGGAAGACCTCACCAACCACGACGCGCAGCAACGCCTTTGGCGCCAGGTCGTTGCCGAAAACCTCTTCGTTCTCTGTCAGACCCCGATGGCCCGGGCCATCACCCGACGCACGCTCCTGGGTTACGCCCGCGACAGCGCCGGCAACCCCTTCCCCGCCAATCTCCTCCACATCCCGAACCTCGTTGCCACCCTGCGCGAGAGCGATGTTGCCCACCACCGCTTCGCCACCCACCTCAAGTTTCCTCCCACCTGGTCCCTTTCCGGAGCCGCCCCCATGCACTTCAACGCCATCTTCGGCAACCCGCCCTATCAGGCCAACATCGGTGGCGCAGCGCCTCTGCCTATCTATCACGCTTTCGTTAGACTCGCGGTGGCCTGCAAACCGAACTGCATCTCAATGATTACGCCCTCGCGCTGGCTTACCACCGGCGCAGGGCTAGGCACCTTTCGTAAAGAGCGCTTCGAGGATGATCGCCTACGGCTCTTCTACCATTTCCCTGACGCACACGCGCTCTTCCCAACGGTCGACATCAAAGGCGGGATTAACTACTTCCTCTGGCTTTCAAGCTATCACGGCAAAGCCGATCTCTTTACCTTCAATCTCCCTGGCCACCCCCCAACGCACGCACATCGCTACCTTGCCGATAAAACCATCGGTGCCTTTGTCCAGGATGAACGCGTGCTGCCCATTCTCCAAAAGGTCCGAGCCCTCAAAGAGCCAACGCTTGATACTTGGATTAGTTCCCGCGATCCGTTTGGCTACGACATTCGTTTGCCGGGGACGATGCGCTGTGCGCCACATGTCTTTCAGCAAGAAGCCGATCGCGAACACCCGGTTGCCTTCTATTATAATGGATGGCGAAAGGTGGGCCATCCCGGCTATGTCTCGCGAGCGAGTGTCTCGCAAAACTGCCAGTGGATTGACACTTGGAAGGTGCTCATTCCCAAAGCCTGGGGGCGCGGAGGCGTTGAGTTTGGGAAACTCAACACGGCGTTTATCGCGCCAGGGCCCAGTGTCTGCACGGAAACCTATCTGGTTGCCGGGGCAATGGGCAGTGAGGCCGAGGCCAGAAACCTCCGCAACTATCTCGCAACGGCCTTCTTCTACTTCCTTGTTGGCCAGCGCAAGATCTCCCAAAATGCGGCCAAGGGAGTCTACAGCCTCGTGCCGGTGCAGGACTTCTCCCGGGCGTGGACAGACGCTGAGCTCTATGCCAAATACGGCCTGACCCCCGAAGAGATTGCCTTCATCGAGCAAATGGTTCGGCCAGTGAAGCTCGCCGATGATGCCCCCTCGCCCGAGAACACCTAATACCATCCTCCTCCTGCACGCTTCGCCCCGGGTTCGTTTTGGGCCCGGGGCGCGTTACATTTTTGTCCGCCCCGGGTTGGCCTCGAGGTAGGGCCGGGTTGACCCTCGACCCGGGGCGGGTTCGTTTTGGCCCCAGGGCGGGTGAGGGGCGGGGTGGGGGTGCTCGTTCTGACGGGCCGCGTCCTCGCGGCCCAGGTGAGGCTCAGGCCACCCGAGGTCCGGGGTCCCCCTGCCCGAGGTGCATTTTGGGGGCGGCCGGAGGGGGCAATCCGATAGACCTGCCGCGCCCCAAACGAGCGAAGCACTTAAGGTTTGTGGTAGAATATCCTGCAGGAGGTAAGGCGGATGACCATTTACTTCAATAGAGAGCTTGCCAGGGGGTATCGTGCACTGTCACAGCAGGTGCGCATAATGACCGAAGCGTGGATGGTGGAGAATATGTATTGCCCGCATTGTGGGTGTGAGGCCTTGGCGCATCTGAAGAATAATCTGCCAGCGGCAGATCTGGCCTGTCCACAGTGCCAGATTGTCTATGAATTGAAGAGCACGAAGAACGCAGGCGCACGAAAGATTGTAAATGGTGCCTATGATACCTTGCTTCAACGGATCACAAGTGCCCGGAATCCAGACCTCTTTGTCATGACCTACAGCCTAAAGGATTGGTGCGTGGAGAATCTGTGGCTCATTCCGCGACACTTCTTTGTGCCGTCAGTCATTGAGAAACGCTCGCCCCTCACATCTTCAGCCCGGCGCGCGGGATGGGTGGGGAGTAATATCCTCTTTTCCCAGATTCCTGAACAAGGCCGCGTGTGTCTCCTTCATCGCCGGGAAGCGGTGCAACGGGAGGTCGTCCTGCGTAATATGCGGGAAGCGGATGCCTTGGCCACAGACAATCTTACCCAGCGCGGCTGGTTGATGGATGTCCTCTTGTGCATGAATCGTATTCCAGGCTCCACATTCACGCTTCAAGAACTCTACCGCTTTGAACCGTGGCTCGCCCAGCGGCATCCCACCAATCGGCATATTCTGCCCAAAATACGCCAACAACTTCAATGCTTACGGGATCGCGGACTTCTCGAGTTCCAATCGAGAGGCGTCTACCAAAAGCGCTCTATCTAGCCCTCCCCCGCCCCCCGCCCCGGGTTCGTTTTGGGCCCGGGGCGAGTGTGGCCTGCGGGGCGGGCACGGCAAAACCGTTCAAGGCGCCTTTGCGTGCCTTTCTGTGTGCTCTCGGTGTTCTTTGTGGTTTCCCCCTGCGTAGCCATCGGCCTCGCGCGCAGCGCAGCCGCGTTGCATTTTCAAGGGGGTTGTGGCATACTTTGCGCTTTCACTGCTCATTGGAGGAAGAAGAGATGGCATCAGGCGGTATTACTTCGGCGAAGGGCTTTTGCGCGGCGGGCGTTGAGGCTGGGGTGAAGTATGCCAATCGCCGGGATGTGGCGTTGGTGGTTTCGGAGGCGCCGTGCGTGTGGGCGGGCGTCTTTACGACGAATCTGGTGGCGGCGGCGCCGGTGGTGGTCGATCGCGAGCGTCTGGCGCTGGGGGGGACGGTGCGCGCGGTGGCGGTGAATACCGGCTGCGCGAATGCGTGCACGGGCGAGCAGGGTCTGGCGGATGCGCGGCAGGTGGCTGCGGCGACGGCGGAAACGTTGGGCCTTGCGCCGGAGGAGGTGTTGGTTTCGAGCACGGGGGTGATTGGGGCGTTGCTGCCGGTTGAGCGCGTGGTGGCCGGGGTGCAGAAGGCTGCGGGGGTGTTGGCGCGTGGCGCGGAGGCGGATGAGGCGGCGAGCCGGGCGATTATGACCACCGACACGCAGCCCAAGCGCGCGAGCGCGGTCTGCGAGATTGATGGCAAGGTGGTGACCCTGGGCGGGATGTGCAAGGGGGCGGGGATGATCGAGCCGAAGATGGCCACGATGCTTGCCTATGTGGCCACCGATGCGGCGGTGGACCGCGCGTGGCTGCAGGGCGCGCTGAAGGAGGCGGCGGACGCGTCCTTCAACCGCGTGGTGGTCGATGGCGATGAATCGACGAATGATACGCTGATTTGCCTGGCCAATGGGCTCGCCGGGAACCGGGTGATTGATGGGAGCCATCCGCAGGCGGGGGTCTTTTTGGCCGCGCTGCGGGAGGTCTGCCAGGCGCTGGCCAAGCAGATTGTGATGGATGGCGAGGGGGTGAGCAAGTTCGTGACGGTGAAGGTGACCGGGGCGCGGACGCGGGAGGATGCGCACTTGGTGGCGCGGTCGATTGCCCGTTCGCCGTTGGTGAAGACCTCGTGGTTCGGGCTGGACCCGAATTGGGGGCGGGTGATTTGCGCCACGGGCTACTCGGGGGCCGAGGTGGACGAGCGCAAGGTGCGGATTCTCTATGGCGGGGTGTGCGCGTATGACTGCGGGCGCGTGGCCGACGAGGCGACCTTGGCGCAGATGCAGGAGCTGATGCGCGCACGGGCCTTTGAGGTGGAGGTGCAGCTGGGGCTCGGGGAGGGCGCCGAGACGATTTGGACGTGCGACTTCACCTTTGAGTATGTGAAGATCAATGCGGAGTATACAACCTGATGAAGCAGTTTATCGAAAAAGCCAATGTGCTCATCGAGGCGGTCCCGTACATTCAGGACTTCCGCGGGAGCCTGGTGGTGGTCAAGCTCGGCGGCAGCGTGATGGAGTCGCCGGAGAACCTGCTGCGCCTGATGAGCGATGTGGCCTTTATGCGCACGGTGGGCATCAAGGTGGTTTTGGTGCACGGCGGGGGCAAGGCGATTAGCCGGGCGATGGAGCAGGCGGGGATTCCGCCGAACTTCGTGCGCGGGCTGCGGGTGACCGACGAGCAGACCATTGAGGTGGTCGAGCAGGTCATCAAGCACGAGGTCAATGCCAATATTCTCAACCTGCTCAACCACAACTTCCACGTGCTCGCGCGCCCCTTGCATGGCGACTGGATTTTGACCGTGCGCAAGGAGACGGGCACCGACCCCGAGACCGGCGCAACGCTCGATTGGGGCTTTGTGGGCACGCCCGTGGCGGTGAAGCGCGATTCCATCTTGCAGATGGCCGATGCCGGGGTTATCCCGGTGATCACGCCCCTGGGCATTGGCGAAGAGGATGGCGCGCTCTACAACGTGAATGCCGATGTGGCGGCCGTGGCGATTGCCAAGGCGCTGCGCGTGCGCAAGCTGGTCTTTATTTCTGATGTGCCCGGGCTGCTGCGCGATGTGGCCGACCCGAGCTCGTTGATTTCCACGTTGCACGTGAGCGACGTGGCCAAGCTGAAGGCCGAAGGCGTGATTGCCGGCGGCATGATTCCCAAGATGGAGAGCTGCGTGGAGGCGATTGAGGCCGGGGTGCAGCGCGTCCACCTGGTGGATGGGCGGATGCCCCATTCGCTCCTGTTGGAGATTTTCACGAAACAAGGCGTAGGAACGGAGATTAAAGCCGATGAGTAAGAAGACCGACGACATTGCAGACCTCTACAAGCAGTACCTGATGCCCACGTATGCCCCGGCCGTGGCGCTGGTGTCCGGCACCGGCAGCAAGGTGGTGGACATCGACAACATGCAGTATATCGACCTCACCGCCGGCATTGCCACCCTCGCCTGCGGCCACTGCCACCCCGAGGTGGTCAAGGCCATCGAGGCCCAGGCGCGCAACCTGGTCCACAGCTCGAACCTCTACTACAACACCAACATGGTGCTCCTGGCCCAGCGCCTCTCCAAGCTCTCGGGTGGCTACCGCGCCTTCTTTGCCAACTCCGGCGCCGAGGCCAACGAGAATATGGTCAAGATCGCCCGCCTCTGGGGCTCGACGCGCGGCGGCCGCTACGAGGTGATCACCTTCAACAAGGGCTTCCACGGCCGGACGCTGGCCATGTGCGCGGCCACTGCCCAGGAGAAGATCCAGAAGGGCTTCGACCCGATGCCCATCGGCTTTGCCTACGCCGATTACAACGACCTCGATTCCGTCAAGGCCGCCCTCTGCAATAAGACCGTCGCCATCATGCTCGAGCCCGTCCAGGCCGAGGGGGGCGTCATTCCCGCCAAGCCCGAGTTCATCGAAGGCGTTGCCGCGCTCTGCAAGGAGCACGACCTCCTGCTTTTGATGGACGAGGTGCAGACCGGCATGGGCCGCACCGGCACCTTCTTCGCCTGGGAGCAGCTCGGCGTCAAGCCCGACATGTTCACGCTGGCCAAGGCCCTCGGCGGCGGCCTTCCCCTCGGCGCCTGCCTGGCCCGGCCCGACCTCTCCGACCTGCTCCACCCCGGCGCGCTGGGCTCGACCTTCGGCGGCAACCCCGTTGCCTGCGCCGCCGCCCTCGCGGTGCTCGACGTCATCGAGAAGGAAGGCCTGCTTGACCACGCCAAGAAGATGGGCACGCTCCTTCAGGAGGGCCTCGAGGCGCTGATGGAGAGCTATCCGCAGATTCTCGAAGTGCGCGGCCGCGGGCTGCTCATCGGGATGCAGGTGGAAGGCTCGGCCAAGGAGATCGTTGATTCCTGCCGCATGGGTGGCGTGCTCTGCTGCACGGCCGGCGAGCACGTGGTCCGCTTCCTCCCCTCGCTCAATATCACCGAGAAGGACCTTGAAGAGGCCCTGGAGATCATCTCCGACTCTCTCGACGAGGTGTTGGGGTAAGCCGAGGTGACCGCGTAGAGATGGCAGATGACAGAAGGCCTCCGGCCTATCCGCCGCGGAAGTCCGAGCAACGCGAGGAGCTATGTCAAAACGCGCGCTGTCGTCTGCCATCCGTCATCTGCGAGCATAGCGAGCATTGATAAAGGACCTTACGATGAAGTATGTCTCCACGCGCGGCCAGGCGGACGCGGTTGATAGTCTGCAGGCCCTGTTGCATGGGCTTGCGCCCGATGGCGGGCTCTATGTGCCGCAGGGGGCCCTTGAGCCGTTGCCCCCGCAGGCCGACTACCGCAGCACGATGCTCGCGTTGCTCGCGCGCTTCTTCCCGGAGATGGATGCGCAAGCGCGTGAAGCCGCAGTGGCCTCGTCGCTTGCGCGCTTCCGTTCGGCGGAGGTGGTGCCACTGAAGGAGGTGGCCCCGGGCGTGCACTTCCTGGAGCTCTTTCATGGGCCGACCTACGCCTTTAAGGATGTGGCCCTCACGCTCCTGCCGCACCTGTTGAGCTACGCGGCCCAGGCGCGCAACGCCGGGGAAGTGTGCGTGCTCACCGCCACCTCGGGCGATACGGGCAGCGCGGCGATGGAGGGCTTTGCCGGGGTTCCGGGCACGCGCGTGCTCACCTTCTATCCGCAGGTGGGCACCTCGGAGATTCAGCGCCGGCAGATGGTCTGCTGTCAGGGCGAGAATGTGGCCGCTTGCGCCATCGCCGGGAACTTTGATGACGCGCAGGCCGCCGTCAAGGCCGCCTTTGCCGACCCGGCCCTGGCCGAACGCGCGCGCGCCCACGGCAGCCTCCTCTCCTCGGCCAACAGCATCAACATCGGCCGCCTCTTCCCCCAGATTTGCTACTACCTCGAGTGCGCCCGCAAGTTGGCCCAGCCCTTCGATGTGGTGGTCCCCACCGGCAACTTCGGCAACCTCCTGGCTGCCTACTTCGCCAAGCTTCTGGGCGCACCCATCGGCCGCTTCACCGTGGCCTCCAACGCCAACCGCGTGGTCTGCGACTTCATCCAGAGCGGCACCTACAACGCCCGGCGCGACTTCCACGTCACCAACTCCCCCTCGATGGACATCCTTGTCTCCTCCAATGTCGAGCGCCTGCTCTGGATTCTCACCGGCGGCGACTGCGCGCAGGTCCGCGCCTGGGAGGAGCAACTCAAGGCCGAGGGCACCTTCACCCTCACCCCCGCCGCCCTCGAAGCGCTCCATCGCGACTTCGCCTCTGGCTGGGCCACCCCCGAGGAGACCGAGCGCGCCATCGCCGAGCTCTGGCAGCGCTTTGGCTACTTGGCCGATCCGCACACCGCCATTGGCTGGAAGGTCCTCCAAGAACTCCCCGCCACCGGCCGGCCCACCGTCATCGCGGCCACCGCTTCGCCCTGGAAGTTCCCCGCCACCATGCTCCGCGCCCTCACCGAAGGGAAGGCGTCCGTGGACAGTCGACAGTCGACAGGGAGCGCTGCGCGCTCGGAAGCCGCTGACGACTTCAAGGCTGCCCGCGCTCTGGGCGAGCTTACCGGCCAGGCCCCCGAACTCCTCGCCCTCGAATCCGCCCCCATCCGCTTTGCCCAGGTGACGACCAAAGCCGCCGTCCCCGAGACCATCGCCGCCACCTTCGGGTTCTAAACCACCGTTCAAGAAACTATGGAAGATGTGGGGAGAGAACGTGGTAAGCCGACAGCGGACAGCGGACAGCCGACAGCTCGCAAAGCGACGGATAAGCCGTTGGCCTAGTGGGCGGGCTTTTCACGGCTCAGACGGGCCTTCCTCCTCGAGCGCCAGCGCTGTCCGCTGTCCGCTGTCGGCTGTCCGCTTGCGAGCGTAGCGAGCACCCCCCATGCTCCTCCACCTTGAGCGCTCCGGTGATGAACTCTCCCTGTGGGGCGAGCGCTTTGGTGTGCGCATGGAGTCCGAGGCCGTGCGTGCGGCGATTGGCTTCCTCTTCCCTGGATGGCGTGCGCCGGTGCTTGAAGGGCGCGGCGTGCTCGCCGCCCTGCAGAGCTTCCTGCGCGGCGCGGAAAAGCCGCTGGTGCTCTTTGGGGCCGACTTTCGCCACGCGGCCGACTTGCTGCGCGCAGTCTGGCGCTTGGTGGCCGCCGGGCGCGTCGTGCCCCGGCTAGAGGGCACCGAAGCGCGCTGGCGCGCCACTGTCTTGCCCGAGGAGGCCGACCCCGCGCTCCTCAACGCCCTGCTCGATTGCTGGATGCGCACCACGGCCTCGACCACACTCACCCGCGCGCAGGCCGCCAAAGGCCGCTTCCATACGGCCGAAGACGCCTTCCTCGCCGCCCTGCGCGCCCCCTGCGCCACCCTGCGCATGGAGGTCCCGACCCATCTCGCTCCGGCGCTCGATCGCTGGGCCACGCCCCTCTACGAAGGCTCGCGCGGTCGCCTCCACCTCCATCCCCGCCCCACGGAAGCGGGGTGGTTTCTCGACTTTTCGCCGCCGGAGGCCCCCCTCTCTCCGCGCGATTTACGCCTGCTGGGCCAAGCCATTGCCCTGGCGCCCATCCTAGCGCAGCCCCAACCGTGGTCGGCCCAAGCCTTCGCCGACTTCCTTCGCCGCGATGTGCCGGCGCTGCGCGCGGCCGCCTTCACCGTTGCCCTGCCTCCGGAGCTCGAAGCCCAGGTGCCGCAGCTGGAAGAGACGGCCATCGACGCCACCGCGCAGGTCGTCCGCCTGGAGCAGCGCATCCGCTTGGGCGACCTGGAGCTCACCCTCGCCGAGGCGCAGGCGCTGGTCGATGCCGGCGAAGCGCTCGTCTGCCTAGAGGGCCATTGGCGCTTCCTCGATTTGGCCGAGCTGCGTCGCCTGCTGGAGGCGGTCGGCCCCGCCGAGCTTCCCCGCCTGGCGGCCCTTCCCCTCCTCCTGGCCGGCACCGTGCGTGTGGCCCCCAACGCCCAGGCGGTGCAGGATTTCCTGCGCGAACTCTCGCAGCCGCCCACCGGCGAACTGCCCCTGCGCGAGGTGCTGCGCCCCTATCAGGCTCAGGGCGTCTGCTGGTTGATGCAGGCCGCCGCCCACGGCTTGGGCGTCTGCTTGGCCGACGAGATGGGTCTGGGCAAGACCCTTCAGACCATCGCCTTTCTCCGCTCGCGCCCCGGTCCGGCCCTGGTCGTGGCGCCGCTGACCGTTCTGCCGGTGTGGGAGCGCGAGCTTGCGCGGTGGGCTCCGGGGCTGAAGGTCCGCCGCCACGAAGGCCCCACCCGCGCCCTCAACTTGGCCTTCCGTGCCGAGGCCGAAGCCGCCGATCTCACGCTCACGGCCTATGGCTACCTGTGGCGCGACTTCTCATCCCTCCGCCGCGTCTCGTGGCAGACCCTGGTGCTCGACGAAGCCCAGGCCATCAAAAATCCCGCCACCCGCCAATCCCAGGCCGCTCGCTCCCTCCCTGCCGCCTGCCGCATCGCCCTCACCGGCACCCCCATCGAAAACCGCCTCGATGACCTCTGGAGCCTTCTCGACTTCCTCAACCCCGACCGCTTTGGCACTCGCCGCGACTTCCTCGCGCGCTACGCCCAGCCCGAGCGCCTTCGCCGCGCCACCGCTCACTTCCTTCTCCGCCGCTTGAAGCGCGACCCCGCCGTCCGCGCCGACCTGCCCCCCAAGATTCTCCAGTTCCACTACGCCCCCCTCACCCCCCTTCAGGCCGCCGCCTACGATGCTGCCCTCGCCGATTACACCCGAGCGCGCGAAGATGAGGGCGCCACCAACCGCGCCGGGGCCGTCCTCGTCCTCCTCACCCGCCTGAAAGAGATCTGCGATGGCCTCCTCCCCGATGGCGAGAGCGACTTCGCGACCACCAGCGGCAAGGCCCTCACCCTCCTGCCACTCTTGGATGACATCTTTGCCCGCGGCGAAAGCGTCCTCCTCTTCACCCAATTCACCCGCGTGGGCGAGCGCCTCCAGCGCCTCCTCGCCGAACACCTCGGCCGCAGCGTCCCCTTCCTCCATGGCGCGCTCACGCCCAAACAACGCCGCGCCCAAATCGCCGCCTTCAACACCGCCACCGAGCCCCTCCCCTTCATCCTCTCCCTGCGCACCGGCGCCTTCGGCCTCACCCTCACCAAGGCCAATCACGTGGTCCACCTCGATCGCTGGTGGAACCCCGCCATCGAAAATCAAGCCACCGACCGCGTCCACCGCATCGGCCAACAGCGCACCGTCATTGTCCACCACCTCCTCTGCCGCGGCACCCTCGAAGAGCGCATCGACCGCCTCTTGCGCGACAAGAGCACCCTCGCCGACCAAATGGTCGCCCCCACGCCTGCCTCCCTCCTCGCCCGCCTCCCCACTGCCGAACTCTGCCAGCTCCTCACGCGAGCGTGAGCAGCTGGTGGCCCTGCGGGCCGAGAGGTGCGGGCTGCGCCCGCGTGAGGTGCGCCTTTGGCGCGTGAGAGTGGCGGCTGCGCCGCCGAGAGGTGCGGGCTATCGCCCGCGTGAGGTGGCGGCTCCGCCGCCGTGAGGGGCCGCTCCGCGGCGTGAAGAGAGCAGGCCGCTGCAAGACCTTTCCCTTCCCGCGCCGAAGGCGCTCCTCTCGGCGGCTCTGCCGCCCCCTCACGCGCGGCTTGCCGCGCCCCTCACGGCCCGCAGGGCCACTTCACGCGAGCGTAGCGAGCACCTCACACAAGCGCGCGGTCCCAGCCAGGGCCGCGCGCTTGTGCTATAATCGGCCTATGATTTACTTTGTGAGTGGCGTGGATACGGACGCCGGAAAGAGCATTGCGACAGGTTGGTTGGCGCGGCAGTGGCTGGCTGAGGGGCGGCGTGTGGCCACGGTGAAGATGGTGCAGACGGGGAATGTGGGCGCGTCGGAGGATATTGCGCGCCATCGTGCGATGATGGGGGTCACCCTGCCGGAGGATGCGCAGGGGCTCACCGCGCCGCAGGTCTTTCCTTATCCCTGCTCGCCGCATTTGGCCGCGCGCCTGGCGGGCAAGCAGGTGGAGCCCGAGCGGATTGTGGCCGCGGTGGAGCAGATGGCCGCGCGCTACGACATTGTGCTGGTGGAGGGGGCGGGGGGACTCTCCGTGCCGCTGACCGAGGAGCTCCTGACCATCGACTTTGTGCGCGCGCAGGGGTGGCCCATCCTCTTTGTGACCGGCGGGGTGCTTGGCTCGATTAGCCACACGCTCCTGGCCTTCGAGGCGATGGCCGCGCGCGGCCTCACCGTGGCGCAGGTCATCTACAACCGCTTCCCCGGACGCAAGGATTTGACTATCGACGACGAATCGTGCGCCTATCTGCGCGCCGCCGCCGCGCGCTTCTTCCCTCAGGCCCAGTGGCGCGAGCTGCCCGTGCTCGATGACCTCTCGGCCTGCACCCCTGCGTTGGCCCCGGCGCGTCCGGCCCCGGTGCGCCCGCCTGCTGCCGCGCCGGGCGTGGCGGCCACCTTTCCCGCGAACTTGCTGCTGACCGGTAAGCCGGCGGTGGTGGTGGGCGGCGGGCGCGTGGGCTTGCGCAAGACGCGCTCGCTCCTGGAAGCCGGCGCGGCGGTTAAGGTGATTTGCCCGGAGGCGCTGCCGGAGTTTGAGCAGCTGGGCGTGACGCGCGTGGCGCGGCGGTTTGATCCGGCGGACGTGGCCGGCGCGAAGGTGGTCATTGCCTGCACCGATGATAAGCACGTCAACCGCGCGGTGCTGGCCGCCGCCCGCGAGCGCGGCATCTGGTGCTGCTGCGCCGATGGCCATTGGGCCGAGGGTGACTTCATCGTCCCGGCCTCCTTTAAGACCGATAATGTGCAGGTGGCCATCTCGACCAATGGCCGCAGCTGCCGCACCGCCAAGGAGGTCAAGGAGACCCTGGCGCGGAGTCTGCAGCGCTGCTCGCCGGGGGTGCTCTTCATTCACGGCATCGACCGCGCGGTGGCGCTCCCGGGCGAGGAGGCGCTCTCCCGGCGCCTCTCCTTCCTCAACGGCCTCTACGGTTGGTGCTTCCTGCGCACCTGCAACCGCACCGAGCTCATCGCCTGGTGTGCCCCCGAGCTCATCGAGAGCGGCCTGCTTCAGCACGCCCTCCACTTCCCGCGCGAAGCCTACGCCCTGCGCGGCGAGGAGGCGATGCACCACCTGGTGATGGTCCTCGCCGGCATGCGCGCCAAGATGATTGGCGAGTTCCACATCGTGGGCCAAGTGCGCGATGCGCTCGACCGCGCCCGCGCCGCCGGCTGGGCCCACGGCCCCTTGCAGCGGGTCTACGCCGAGGCGCTCTACCGCGCCCAGGCCGTGCGCGAAGCCGTGGCCCCGCTCATTCCGCAGGTGGAGGTGGAGCAACTGGCGCTCGAAGGGGCCTCGGGGCGAGTCGTCATCGCCGGCACCGGCGCGCTCGGTCAGGCCGCCATTGCTCAGGCCCATCGGCAGGGGCTGGAAGTGACCGTGCTCTATCACAGCCGCCCGCTGCCCGGCGAAGAGTGTCGCCCCCTGGCGCAGTGGCGCGAAGCCGTGCGCGGGGCCGATCGCTTCCTCGCCGCCCTCACCGTGCGCGAACCGCTCTTTGAGGCCGCCGACCTCCCCTGCCCAGCCTACGACCTGGGCGCCCCCCGCAATATCCACGGCGAAGCGAACGTGCGCGACCTCGACGACCTGCGCGGCGACTACCTCCGCCGCACCGGCGCCCTGGATGCCATCCTCGCCCGCGCCGAGGCGGCGTACGCCGCTGTCGCAGCGTGCAGTCGACAGTCGTCAGTCGACAGATGACAGGGCGCGTTCCGCGACAGGTCAATGGAAGGAAGAAGCCGTGAAGGACACTTCTGCTAACACCCCCTCTCTCCGTCGCGGCGCGCCGCGGACTGTCGACTGTCGACTGTCGACTGTCGACTCGGCCCTCCGGGCCGCACCCCTCCGCGTCGGCGCACGCGATAGCGCCCTAAGCCTCATTCAGGCCGAAGGGGCCCTCAAGCACTTGCGCGAGAGCTCCGGGTTCGACTTTCAGCTCATCCCCTTCTCCTCCCCTGGCGATCGCGATCAGCGCGCCGACCTGCGCACCGCCCCCGGCGACTTCTTTACGCGCGATCTGGATGACGCCCTGCTCGCCGGCTCCCTCGACCTGGCCATCCACTCGGCCAAGGACCTCCCTCCCGAGGGTCTGCGTCCCGGGCTCGATTGGTTCTGGCTTCCCTGGCGCGAAGAGTCGCGCGACTGCGTGGTGGCCCGCGCCGGGGTCGACCTCGCGGCCGAGGGGCTGCGCATTGGTGTAAGCTCGGCGCGGCGCGAAGCCTGGGCGCGGCAGCGCTTCCCGGGGGCCGCGCTGCTGCCCCTGCGTGGGGCCATTCCCGAGCGCCTGGCCAAGCTCGATCGCGGGGAGTATGACGCCATTCTCGTGGCCGCTGCGGCTCTCCACCGGCTGAACCTGGCTGGGCGCATCACCGAACTCATCGCGCTTACCGACCTCACCCCGCCCCCCGGGCAGGGCGTCCTGGCCGTCACCTTCCGGCGCGATGACGCGCGGCTCCGGGCCCTGCGCGGCCTCTACCTGAAGGCCGTGCGCTTTGTCGGGGCCGGGGTCGGCGCGGCCGAACTCTGCACCGTGGCCGGGGCGCGCGAACTGCAGCACGCCGATTGCGTCATCTACGACGCACTGATGGATGCGAGCTTGGTCGAGGGGCTGCGCGCCGAGCGGCTCTATGTGGGCAAGCGCGCCGGAGCCCACGCGATGAGCCAACCGGAGATTACCCGGCTCATCGGCGAGCGGGTCCGCCGCGGCGAGCGGGTGGTGCGGCTGAAGGGGGGCGATCCCGGCCTCTTTGGGCGCCTGGCCGAGGAGGTGGAAGCGCTGGCCGCCGATGGCCTCCCCTTCCGCGTCTGGCCGGGCATCTCCGCGTTGATGGCCGCCACCACCGCCACCGGGATGCTCCTCACGCGCCGGGGCGAGAGCAAGGGCTTCCGCGTGGAGACCCCGCGCAGCCAGGGCGAAGCAACGCCAACGGTCTACTTTATGGCCCTGGGGGCGCTGGCGCAGGTGGCCGCCGCCCATCCGCCGCAGACCCCGGCGGCGATTGTCTATGATGCCGGCGGCCCGGCCCAGGAGATTGTGCGCGCGCCCTTGGGCGAGCTCGTGGCGCGGGCGGCCGATCCGCGCCCGGGGCTCGTTATCGTGGGGCCGGCTGCCGAACGGGCCTTCCCGGCGTTGGGGCCGCTGGCCGGGCGGCGCATCTGGGTGACCGGGAGCCCGAGCGTGGCCGAGAAGGCGCGCGAGGCGGTGCTCGACCTGGGCGGCGCGCCCATCGTCCGGCCGCTGATTCGCTTCGAAGCCGTGGCCACCTACAAGATCCGCCCGAGTAAGGCCTACACGCACCTGGTCGTCACCTCGCCCACCGCCGCGCGCTTCCTCCTCGAGCAGATGCGCTCGCCCATCCAATACCTGCCCAAGCGCCTGGTCGTCACCGGCCCGGCCACCGCCGAAGCCCTCGCCCACCTGCGCATCGATACGCTCGTGCCCGAGGCCGACTTCTCCGCGCGCGGCCTCCTTGCCGCCCTGCCCGAGGACCTTACCGGCGCGCGCATCCTGCGCGTCCGCAGCGAAGAGGCCGGTAGCGCCCTCGCCGAGGCCCTCCGCGCGCGCGGCGCCAAGGTCAAGGATTTGCCGCTCTATCGGACCGTCCCCGTGGCGGAGGTGGTTCCGCCGCCGTGCGAGGCGGTCTTCCTGGCCAGCGCCTCCGCCGCCAAGGCCTACCTCGCCCTCGCCGCCGACCTGCCGGGGCCCGCGCCCGACCTCGTCTGCATGGGCGAACCGACCGCCCGGGTCCTGCGCTCGGCCGGCCTCGAGCCGCGTGCTGTCGCCGCCTGCCAAACCGTTGATGAAGCGCTGAGAACCTATGCCCGGGGGCTCGTCCTTGGCGCGTGGGGGACCGTGGAAGAGGCTGGAAGATAACCTGGTAAAGTCGCCAGTCGCCAGTCGACAGGGCGCGTTCCGCGACAGGTCAATGGAAGGAAGAAGCCGTGAAGGATGCACCTGCTAACACCCCCTCTCTCCGTCGCGGCTCGCCGCGTCCTGTCGACTGTTCTCTGTCGACTGTCGACTCCGCTGCTCCCATCGCTGCGGTGGCCACGGCGCCCGGGGTGGGGGGCGTGGCGGTCATCCGCCTGAGCGGGGCGGGGGTCTACGCGATTGCCGATGGGCTCACGCGCCTTTCGCCGCCGCCGAGTGCGCGCGCGCCGGGCACCTTCGCCTACGCCAAACTCCTGGGCGAGGCCGGGGAGGTGCTCGATGACGCGCTTCTCCTCTTCTTCCGCGCCCCGCACAGCTACACCGGCGAGGACACCGTCGAGCTCTGCTGCCACGGCTCGCCGGTCATCACCGCGCGCGTCCTCGAGCGCCTCTGGCAGCTGGGGGCGACCCCGGCCGGCCCGGGCGAGTTCACCCGCCGCGCCTTCCTCAATGGCCGGCTCGACCTCACGCAGGCCGAGGCGGTGGCCGACCTGATTGCCGCCCGCACCCCGCGCGCCGAACGGGCTGCCCGCGCCAACCTCCAGGGCCGCCTCGGCACCACCCTCTCTCCGCTCTACGAGGCGCTCCTGGCCCGCTCGGCCGACCTCGAGCACGCCCTTGACTTCGAGGAGGGCGAACTGCCGGAGGCGTTCTTTAGCGCCCTGGCCGAGCAGCTTGCGCACCTGGAAGTGCAACTCGCCGCCCTGCGCAGCACCTGGCGCGAGGCGCGGTTGGTGCGCGAAGGGGCCCTTGTGGTTCTGGCGGGCAAGCCCAATGCCGGCAAATCCACCCTGCTCAACCTCCTGCTGGGCTACGATCGCGCCATTGTCAGCGCCGAGCCCGGCACAACGCGCGATGCCATTGAGGAGAGCTTCCTGCTCGATGGCATTCCCCTGCGCCTGACCGACACCGCCGGCTTGCGCGAGGCCCCCGGCGCCATCGAGCGCGAGGGGGTGGCCCGTGCCCGCGACCTCTTGGCCCGCGCAGACCTGGTGCTCTATCTCTCCGCGGCCGATGATCCCGACCCCGCGCCCCCGCCCCCCGGCGCCATTGTCCTGGTCACGAAGTCCGAGCTCGCCCCCCGCGCCCCCCTCCCGCCCGGGGCCACGCCCATCAGCGCCCTGGCCGACCCCACCGCCGCCCGCGAGCGCGTCTGCGCGCTGCTGCGTCAGGCCCTCAACCTCTCGGCCGGCGAGACCGTCCACGCCGCCTTGGCCAACGAGCGCCAGCTCCAGGGCGTCACCGAGGCCCACGCTGCGCTTCGGGAGGCGCAGGCGTGCCTGACGCGCGGCGAGCTGGGCTATGTCCCGGCCGCGCAACTTCTCCGCCGCGCCGCCGAAGCCCTTGGCCAGCTCCTCGGCCGTGTTTATAGCGACGATTTGCTCGATACGGTCTTCTCGCGGTTTTGCGTTGGGAAATAGCGGACAGCTGACAGCCGACAGCTGACAGCCGCTAACGCGACGGGCAATCCAATGGCCTAATAGGTGATTTTCCACGGCTCAGACGGGCACTCCACATCGAGCGCCAGCGCTGTCCGCTGTCGGCTGTCCGCTGTCAGCTATTCCGCCAGCCACTCGGCCAAGTCATCGAGGGCGCGTTGGCGGAAGGGGGCGCCGTCGGGGCGGGAGAGGAAGATGTGGTGCGCGCCGTGGTAGAGAAGTTGGCGGGCGCCAAAGCGGCGGGCGAAGTCGGTCTGCTGGTCGGCAAGGATGTCGTCGGTGGCCGTGATGAGGAGGGTGGGGGGGATGGCCTCGAGCTGCTCGAGGGGGGAGGCGCCATAGCGCTCGGCAAGGTTGGGGCAATAGGCGTCGTAGAAGTAGTCCATCAGGCGCGGGGAGAGGGGCCAGGGCTTGTGGTAGGCCTTCCAGGAGCCCGCGTCGCGCACCGGCAGGAGGGTGGTCACGGGGTAGACGAAGGCGGCCTTGGTGGGGCGCCCGGCCGGGAGGGCGCAGAGGGCCAGGTGCGCGCCGGCGGAGTCGCCACCGAGGTAGAGGGGGCCGGGGAGGGTCTGGAAGCAGTGACGCCAGAAGGCCGAGCACCAGGCGTTGGAGGCGGGGTAGGGGTGCTCGCGGGCGAGGGGATAATCGGGCATCAGCACCTCGAGGGCGCAGCGCTCGGCCAGGTCGCGCCCCCAGGAGAGGGCATCTTCGCCGAGCTCAATCATCCACCCGCCGCCGTGAAACCACACCAACGTGCCGCGCATCGGCACCTTGGGTACCAGCCGCACCACGCGGCAGCCTTGAAAGGAAAACTCTGTCTGCGTCATGGCGTTATGTTAGCAAAAGGAGCGGTTAGCTGTTAGCGGCTAGCGGTTAGCTGCGCCTGCGGCGCGAGAGGTGGGCCGCGGGGACGCGGCCCGTCAGAACGGGCGAGGCAAAACGCTTAATGGCCTCCTTTTACGCGCCGGAGGCGCCCCTCTCGGCCCGAAGGGCCACCCTCACGCCGCGAAGCGGCACCTCTCGCGGGCGCAGCCCGCACAGGCTAACGGCTAGCCGCTAACAGCTAACGGCTAACAGCTAACGGCTCATTATGCTACACTAGGGGTATGCGCAACGGTTTCTGGACGAGAGAAGGGAGAGGCTTATGGGCGTCGGCAAAGAGTTGACTTTCGTGGTCTTTATGGTGCATCTCCTCGCGGCAGCGTGGGGGAAGTCGCCGCCAGAGGCGTATCAGCTTTGCAAGCATTCCGGCGCGCTGGATAACTACCTTATTCCGCATTACGATGTGTTGCATTCGATGGGGGCCAATGCGCTCATCGAAGATATTACCGGCTATATTCGCGAGAGAGGGTTTGAGATATGAGGGTCTATCACGGCTCCACGCTCGAAATCAAGTTGCCGGACTTGACCTGCTCCAAGCGCTTTCTGGACTTTGGCCCGGCTTTCTACGTCACCACCTTCCGTCCCCAGGCAGAACGGTGGGCGAGGAGGAAGCATGCGCGTGCGCGCTCTCCCTTTGCGCCCGTGGTGAATGCCTATGAGTTGGATGACGACCTTTCGGCGTTTTCGGTGTTGCGCTTTGGTGGAGTGAATGAGGCGTGGCTTGATTTTGTCTGCGACTGTCGAGATGGCAAGGAAGTCTATTCACGGTACGATGTCATTATCGGGCGCGTGGCGGATGATGACGTCTTTCGGACAATTCAGAGCTATCGCCAAGGGGACATTCCGAAGGCGCGAGCGATTGAGCTTTTGAGCTTCGCCCATCCAAACGACCAGTTGGCTTTACGCACCGAGCGTGTCATTGCCGCCAAGTTGCGCTTTGTGCAATCCTATCGGTTAGAAGGCGAGGTGTGATATGTGCGAGGTGAAGTATAATGTCACGATCGACACCTATAAGGAGCGCCTGGAGGAGCGAATTATCGCGTACTTGTCCGAGATAACGGGCGTTTCCGTTGAACAGGCGATGGATGCCTATTATCGTAGTCGCCTTGCTGATCAGATTGCAAGGGGGCTCTACGGGATTGAAAATATGGATTACAAGTATCTTGCAGAAGACCTCCTTGCGAACGAGCCAACGCTGTTTGCAAAGTGACAGCGCCGGAGGCGCCCCTCTCGGCCCGAAGGGCCACCCTCACGCCGCGAAGCGGCACCTCTCGCGGGCGCAGCCCGCACAGGCTAACGGCTAGCCGCTAACAGCTAACGGCTCATTATGCTACACTAGGGGTATGCGCAAGGGTTTTCTGGATAAGTTTGTTTCTCGGCTGGACCGGATAGACGCGCCGGTGTTGTCGGCCAATATTTCGGAGTTGGCGCGGGAGCACGGGTTGCTGGAGACGCTCTTTCAATCGATTGACGAGGGGGTGTTGGTGCTGGATGGTCAGCTGGTGGCGCTGTATGCGAATGGGGCGGCGGAGCGGATGGTGGGCTTTTCGTTGGCGCAGAGCCGGGGGCAGAGTCTGGCGCGGCATCTGCGCGAGTGGGGGGTGGAGGGGCTGTTGGGCGCCAAGCCGGGGGCGTGGGAGCAGGTGGAGGCGCGGGAGGTGGAGCTCTCGTATCCCGAACATCGCTTTATTTCCTACTATGCGCGGCCGATTTCGGTGGGCGAGCAGCCGGCGTTATTGCTGATGTTGCGCGACGTCACGCGCGAGCATCGGGCCGAGGAGGATGCCTTGGCCGATGAGCGCCTGGCGGCGGTCAAGACGCTGGCGGCCGGGGTGGCGCACGAGATTGGCAACCCGCTCAATGCGCTCAACATCCATCTGCAGCTCCTCGCGCGCGCGTTGAAGAAGGAGGCGGAGGGGGCCACGCGCGAGCGGCTGCTGGGGTTGGTCTCGGTGGCCGAGCAGGAGGTCGGGCGGCTGGATGGGATTATTCGCCGCTTCCTGACGGCGATTCGCCCGGCCAAGCCGACGCTGGTGCGCGGATCGGTGCGCGAGGTGCTCGAGGCCACGCTGCGGCTGCTGGGGCCGGACCTCGAGCAGCGCCACATTGCCGTGCAGGCGGCGATTCCCGAGGGGGTGCCGGATATCTTCCTCGATGGCCAGCAGCTCGAGCAGGTCTTCTTTAACCTCCTGAAGAACGCGATGGACGCGGTGGCCGATGGCGGGCGGATTGGCGTGACGGTGACGACCGACGACGCGACGGTCGATGTCTCGATTCTCGATAATGGCGCGGGCATTCCCGCCGAGCTCCTCGGGCGGATCTTCGACCCCTATGTGACCACCAAGGCCAAGGGGAACGGTCTGGGCCTGATGATTGTGCGGCGGATTGTCCAGGCGCATGGCGGCACGATCACCTGCGCCAGCCACGCGGGTCAGGGCACCTGCTTTACCCTTCGCTTCCCGCGCGCCGAACGCCGCATCCGCGCCCTGGGTTCCGCCGCAGAAAGGAGCAGCCGATGAGCACAATCTTGGTGGTTGATGACGACCGCGCCACCCGCGAGGGGGTGGCCTTGGCCCTGGGCGAAAGTTATACCGTCCTGACCGCCGCCGATGCCGAGCAGGCCCTCGCCGCGCTCACGAACCACGAGGTGGACCTGGTGCTCACCGACCTGCGGATGCCCGGGCGCGACGGCCTCTCGCTCTTGCGCGAGATCATTGCCGCCCATCCCGCCCTGCCGGTCATCCTCCTTTCGGCCTACGGTTCGGTGGAGAGCGCCGTCGAGGCGATGAAAGATGGCGCCTACGACTTTCTTACCAAGCCCGTGAACCTCGACCACCTGGAGCTGGTCTGCCGCCGCGCCCTGCGCCAGAAGACCCTCGAGCGCCAGAACGCGCGGCTGAAGACGCAGTTGGCCGGGCAGAGCGCGCTGGCGCGGCTGATTGGCTCCTCCGAGGCGATGGCCCAGGTGCGCGAGCGCATCGAGCAGGCCGCGCCCACCCCCGCCACGGTCCTCATCCAGGGGCCCAGCGGCACGGGTAAGGAGCTGGTGGCCCGCGCCATCCACGCCCTCTCGCCGCGCGCCCAGGGGCCCTTTGTGGCGGTCCACTGCGCGGCCTTGGCCCCGTCGCTGCTCGAGAGCGAGCTCTTCGGCCACGTGAAGGGGGCCTTTACGGGCGCGAACGAGGAGCGCAAGGGGCGCTTTGAGCTCGCCGACGGCGGCACCCTCTTCCTTGACGAGATCTCCGAAATCGACCTGGCCACCCAGGTCAAGCTCCTGCGCGTGCTCGAGACGCGGACCGTCGAGCCGGTGGGGTCGGCTGAGGCGCGGCCGGTCAACATCCGCCTGGTGGCCGCCACGAACCGCAACCTGCGCGCGTGGGTCGACGCCGGGAAGTTCCGCGAAGACCTCTACTTCCGGCTGAATGTCATCGACGTCACCCTGCCGCCGCTGAGCGCGCGTGGGGGCGACCTGGCGCAGCTGTGCGATGCCTTTGTGCGCGAGTTCAATCCGTTGCTCGGGCGGAGCATTCTGGGGATTGACGCCGGGGCGATGGCGCTCTTGGAGCGCTATGCCTGGCCGGGGAATGTCCGCGAACTGCGCAATACCATCGAGCGGATGATGGTGCTGGCGAAGGGCGACCGGCTGACCGCCGAGGATGTGCCCGAGGCCATCCGCGCGAACCGCGCCCCCGCCGCCGAAGCGGTCGAGCCGTCCACTCCGCTCCCGGCTAGCGAGGAGGAGGCCGAGCGCATTCGCCGGGCCCTCGCTGAGCACAAGGGCAACCGCACCGCCGCGGCCAAGGCCTTGGGCATCCCCCTGCGCACCCTCTATCGCCGCATCAAAACCTACGGCTTAGATTAAGGTGTTGAAAAGGAGTCTGTGATGGAATTGCTACTTTTCTTGCTGCCGCTTGGCGTGTTGGCCGGGTTTGTCGCCATCATCGTCAATAGCATTGCGGCCGCGCGGATTGCCCGGGAGAACCGGGATTTGTTGCGCGTGCTGCTGATGCGCTTGCCGCCCCAGCCCCCGCGCGGGGCAACGCCCGCGCAGCCCAAGAGCAGCCCGGCCCCAAGCGTGGCCCCCGCGCCGACCCCAACGCCCGCGCAGACCAAGAGCATCCCGGCCCCAAGCGTGGCCCCCGCGCCGGCACCAACGCCCGCGCAGCCCAAGAGCAGCCCGGCCCCAAGCGTGGCTGCCGTGCCGGCACCAACGCCCGCGCAGCCCAAGAGCAGCCCGGCCCCAAGCGTGGCTGCTGCGCCGGCACCAACGCGCGGGGCAACGCCCGCGCAGACCAAGATAAACCCGCCACCGGCGCCGGTGGCGGAGGGGGCGGAGGGGGCTGTGGATGAGTTCATTGCCAAGGTGGGCGACTTCGTCCTCGATTGGCTGCTGGTGCGCGGCCGTTTTGCGCCCAAGCAAGCGATGCCCTACGAGGCGGCCCTGGCGGTCCATTGGCTTATCCGCGCGGGCGTGCTGACGGTCATCGTCGGCGCCTCCTTCCTTGTCCGCTGGCTGATTGAGCATAGCCTCCTGGGACCGCTTGGGCGGGTGGTGCTGTTGACGGCGGCCGGCGCGGCGTTGATTGGCGTGGGGCTGCGGCTTCTGCGCGGACGCTACCGGCTGTTGGGCGAAGGCAGCGCGGCTGTCGGCACGGTCTTGCTCTACTTCACGGTCTACGCGGCGACGATGCGCTTTGGGTTGGTGCCGCTGGCGGTGGGCTTTGGGCTGATGGGCGCGCTGACTCTCGGCGCCGGGGCGATGGCGCTCGGGCTGCGCCTGCCCTCGGTGGCCACCCTTGTCGCCGCCGGCGGGCTGCTGACGCCGGCCTTTCTGCCCGCGCCCAACCCCAATCTCGCGCACCTCTACCTCTATCTTGGCATTCTGATTTCGCTCATCATCGCCGGGGCCCTCTGGCGGAAGTGGGAGGCGCTCACCGCCTTTGCCTGCCTGCTGACGTGGGGCATCACCCTGGTTGCCGGGCAGCACGCGCTCTCGAGCGCCTGGACCCTAGCCCTTCACCTGCTCTGGCTGCTGGCGTGCTTTGGGCACCTTATGCGCCGCCAGTGGCGCGTGCCGGTGGTGGCCTACGCGGCCCTGCCCGCGGCCGAGGGGCTCTTCTGGATTGGCCGCCTGCTCTTTACGTGCGGGGACTACGCCAACTTCGCCTGCGCCCTCACCCTGGCCGGCACCTACGCGGCCCTGAGCGCCCTCCTTTGGGTGCGCGGCGAGCGGCAGGTGCTGTGGGTGACCGGGCCGCTGGCAATCCTCCTCGCGGCCAGTGCGCCCCTCTGGTTGCCCAGTTTTGTTGCGAAGTTCGGCTTCATCGCCCTCCTCCATGCGGGCTTGGTGATGGCCATCGTCGAGCTCGGCCACCGTTTGCGCGACCCCATTCTCGCCGCCCTTGGCCGCTTCGCCGCCCTCTGCCTGCTCGTCCTCTTCGCCTTTAGCGGTCTGGGCACTTGCTTCGCCTATGCCGACCCCAGGAGCAACCCCATCTGGCTCAACGCGGCCCTCCGCTGCCTGGCGGCCCTCCTCCTCACCGCCCACAGCCTCTGGCGTACCGGCGACAAACTCCGCGCGGTCTTCGGCGGCGGCGCGCTCTGGTTCCTCCTGACCGCCCTCGCCACGCTCCTCTTCCAGAAGTCCGACTGCACGCTCGTCTCCGTCTCCTGCACCTGGGGGCTCTACGCGCTGGTGCTCCTCGCCCTCGGCCTCTGGCTGCGCAACCGCCCCACGCGCTTGTGCGCCCTGGGCCTCCTCGCCCTCACCCTGGGCAAGGTCTTCCTCATCGACCTCGCCGAGCGCTCGCTCCTCCTCAAGATGCTCGCCGCCCTCCCCCTCGGCCTCCTCCTCATCCTCGGCGCCTGGCTCTACCTCCGCCTCTCTCCCCGCGAGCCAAAATAACGAAAGTAGATTTTCACTATTTGCCCAAAACGCAGAATTAGTGAAAGAAAAGGGCCATTTTCTTTCACTAATTTGGCCTAAAAGCGGTATAATGAAAGCCGATTGTCGTTAACCATCGGAGACTGTTATGCCTTCTTCACGCGCAGGAATGTTTATTAAGCAGCCAACAGGGTATGCTTCGTTTGTGCCCGCCCCCTTGCCGCCGAGCCCGGAGGTGAAGATGGATAACGGGATGTTGCAGGCGTTGTCCTTAGCGGATCGCTTTCTCGGGCGTTTAGATGGTATTACGCGGATTCTGCCGAACCCGGACCTCTTTGTGGACATGTATGTCAAGAAAGAATCCTTGCTTAGTTCGCAAATCGAGGGGACGCAGGCATCGTTCGCCGATATTATCACCCACGATGAGGCGGGGTTGACCGAAGATCAGCGCGAGGTGTCGAACTATGTCGCTGCGCTGAATTACGGGATTGCTCGCGTTAATGAGTTGCCATTGAGTCTTCGTCTGCTTCGCGAAATCCATGCCCAGTTGCTTGCTTGCGGTCGAGGTTCTGACCGTAACCCTGGCGAGTTTAGGCGTTCGCAGAACTGGATTGGTGCGCAGGGGTGTACGCTGAAGACTGCCGCGTTTGTCCCGCCAAGTGTCTCGGATATGGAGAAGGCATTGGGAGACTTGGAGACATTCTTTTACGATGAATCGCCAATGCCGCCTTTGGTTAAAATTGGGCTCATTCACGCACAATTTGAGAGTATTCATC
>JBJEVY010000005.1:0-3364 GCA_051884775.1 Candidatus Spyradenecus sp.
CGGAGGCGAACCTGCCCGAGGTGCGAGGTCAACCCGCCAGAGGGCGGAGGCGAACCTGCCCGAGGTGCGAGGTCAACCCGCCAGAGGGCGGAGGCGAACCTGCCCGAGGTGCGAGGTCAACCCGCCAGAGGGCGCTGCGCGCCCGTGAACGGTAAACGGCTACGCCGCCGTGAGGTGCGGCTACGCCGCGAGAGGGTGAGGGTTAGGGCGTTGAGGAGCCCCCGGGCCAGGAGACGCGATACTTGAAGAAGTGCTTGTCAGAGAGATCGGTCTCGGTGGTCCAGGCATCCTCCAGGGAGGGTTTGCTGTAGAGCGTGTAGGTGCGGCCAGCGAGTTCTGGATCTGGCGTGAGCACTGGTTCGCCGGCATCGTTGAAGGTTAGGCGCGGGAACGGTAAACGGAGAACGGTGAACGGAACGGCTCCGCCGCATCTTGCGTTCCTGCTCAGGGCCATCACTCCTAATTTAATACGACATTGCCCAGGGAAATGTATTGTGGCTTGACTGGGCACATGAGATGTCGTATATTGACCTCGTTGATTGTCGTAAAGTGACAGTGAATTGCGGAGGTGAAGGTAATGGCCGAGAAGCGATTGTTGACCTGTGTTCGGCAACGGGTGTGCCGGTGTAAGGCGCGCACATTCGTGGTGGGGGATTTTGCGGACTTTGCGGCGAATAATCGTTATGACCAGGTGCTTCGTGCGTTGCGAATGTTGATTGCGGCAGGGGAGTTGGTGCGTATCGGGCGAGGGATGTATGCCAAAACGAAGAAGCTGCCGAGTGGAGCGGTCTCTTTGAGTGCGCCGTTGCCGGAGTTGGCGAAGGAGGGGCTCTCCAAATTGGGAATCAAGACGGGCGAGTCTAAAGCCTGGCGGGATTATAACGAGGGACGCTCGACGCAATTGCCCAATGGACGCGTCATTGCCGTGGATAGGCGTGTGCGCCGGAAGATTAACTACAACGGTTATGCGCTTTCCTTTGAGCGGATGGAGGGAACACACAATGGAACCCTTAAAGCTTGAGACCTTAGAACAGATTGCCATTGAGAAGGGCTGCGACATCGCCCTGCCGCTGAAAGAAAAGCAGGCGATTGAAGTGGTTCGGCAATTCTTTGGACGGGTTGCCGAGCGCTCGGAGTGTCGGGCGGGCGAACTTCTCTTTGGCGGTGGCACGAGTCTTGTCTGTGCCTATGATGAGTTGATTTTGCGCTTCAGTGAAGACATCGATCTACGCTTTTGTCCAAAGCCCAAGAGCACACGCCTCCTTCGACAGGTTTTCACAGAGATTGCCTCAAGCCTCGACGGTTTTACGCTTGTCGATGAGCCCAAAGCGGATAGCCGTAAGGTGGAGTATCATCTGCAATCGGTAGACGGCACGCTTTGGACACATAGCGCTTTGCGTGCACACATCAAGTTGGAAATCTTTTTTGCCGACAGACCCGCCTATCCAGCCCGCCTACGTCCGCTTACCTCTATTTACCGCCGAACATGCGGGCAACCGCCAGAAGCGATAGTTCCGTGCGTTGCGCTGGAGCAAACCGCCATTGATAAACTTTGCGCACTCTTTTGGCGCATTTATTCCAATGGCATCGACAGTTCTCGGTATGACCCTGCGGATATGCGCCATCTCAACGACCTCGCCTACCTCGCCGAACACCTCACCCTCGATGATGCGTTTGCCCAAGCCTTTCACGAAGCCTTTACTGCCGACATTGCTGCGCGCCTGAAGACGCCTCTTGCCCCAGAGGCGCTCATTCATATCGCATTGCAACATCTAGTCGATACCCCTCGCTACGCCAACGACTTCAAGCGGTATGTCGAGAACGTCTCCTATGCAAAGCGCCCGCCAGACTTCAGCCATTGCCTCACCACCCTCAACGCGCTTCTTAAGCAAATCGGCCTCCAATAAGTACCTCCGCAGTTCCCGCCACTGAGGGCTTCTGTGCGGCGATAACAGAACTCCGCGACAAGTTTTGCCTCGGCCCATCGATGAAGCGGATTGACCGCTATCTCTGGACCTGGGCAAAAAGCGAAAACGGCACGGCCAACGGAGCCAAATCGCGTTCATAACCCCATCTCCTTGCGTTTTTGGACGAAGGAGAGTTTGAGGACCTTCTTGGGCTTTTTCTCGCGGGTAAAGCGCCAAGCGCTCCGCTCGATTTCCCCCGCGCTTTGAGGTGACCGTTTGGCACCTCAAAGTCGTGGTCTCCACTGCATCGCGCGTGGCCAAATCACGTGACAATAGAACCGGGACAGTCCGCACCGTGCGCGCTGTGGGTGCGGTTATCGCCGGAGAAGATGGAGCAGGCGGCGGAGGAGGGAGGTGGGGGCTTTGGGGGGCGCGGGGGGAAGGGCGTTGCGTTGGGCAAAGCGCTCGCGTAGGCACGCTTGGGAGGAGCGGCGCGGGGAGGGGGCCGGGGGGAGGGCGTAGGTGCCATCGGGGGACATTTGGCGGGCCTTGGCGGTGTCGGCGCGGAGCAGCTCGATGAGCTCGAGCACTTCGCGGCGGGAGGGGGCATCGAGAATGGGGGTATAGACCTCGACGCGGCGGGTGAGGTTGCGGTTGAGGAGGTCGCCCGAGCCAATGAAGAGGCGTTCGTGGCCGGGGGGACCGAAGGCGAGGATGCGGGAGTGCTCGAGGTGGTCGCCAACGATGGAGCGCACGGAGATGCGGTCGGTGAGGCCGGGAATGCCGGGGCGCAAACAGCAGATGCCGCGGATGTAGAGCTCCACGGGGACGCCGGCCTGCGAGCATTCGATGAGTTTGGCGATGACGGGCAGGGAGTTGAGGCCGTTGGCCTTGATGAAGACGGCGGCGGGGCGGCCGGCGCGGGCCTCGGCGATTTCGGTGTCGAGCTCGGCCAGGAGGCGGGAGAGGAAGCTTTCGGGGGCGACCCAGAGGCGGCGGGGGTTGTGGGCGCTCTCGCCGCGGCAGAGGGCGCGGAAGAGCCCGGCGGCATCGGCGGCGATGTCGGGATCGGCGGTGAGGTAGGAGAGGTCGGTGTAGAGGGCGGCGGTCTTTTCGTTGTAGTTGCCGGTGCCGATTTGGGTGATGGCGCGGGGGGAGCCGTCGCGGCTGTCGGGGCGGTAGAGGATGAGGCAGACCTTGGCGTGGACCTTGCAGTGGGGCAGACCGTAGAGGACGGTGCAGCCGGCTTCCTGGAGCATTTCGGCGTAGTTGATGTTGCTCTCTTCGTCGAAGCGGGCGCGTAGTTCCAGGAGGCAGAGGACATCCTTGCCGTGTTCGGCGGCGCGGGCGAGGGCTTGGGCGATGCGCGAGTTGGCGGCCAGGCGGTAGAGGGTGATGCGGATGGCGGTGACCTCGGGATCTTCGGCGGCCTCTTCCAGGAGGCGGACAAAGGGGGT
>JBJEVY010000006.1:0-3333 GCA_051884775.1 Candidatus Spyradenecus sp.
CTGCTTGGCCATCCCAGCGTGACACCTGCCGCTACTATGAGACGCGCCGTGGTCTTCCTGGAGAGGTCATTTGGACCCAGTTCTGGGCGTGGGCCTATCGTGCTGAATTGGCCAAACGCTATCGCTTCGTAGAGGCACTAGCCGTCGGAGAGGACCGTCTTTACGCCTTCCAGTGCGTCCTGCAAACGCGTACGGTTGGCTATCTTGCCGACTTCTGTGGTCACGGCTATCGCGTCCGGCAAAGCGGCGTCTCCTTCTCAGCGTGGACGGTCAAGAAGTACCAGGACAATCTCTTCTTCTTCCAGGAAACTTTGCGGCTTTTCGCTCCGCAGCCCCGCAACCTAGCCCGTCCGTTTCGAATGTCCTTTATTGGTTACATCCTTTATCGCTACCAGGACACCTGGCACCTCGCCGATGCGCCAAGGCGCTTCTATTGGCCGGGCTGGCGTGCCTATTGGCGCCTTTCGCTTCAGCGCGGCATCCCCCTTATGGGAAGAATTGGGCTTTGGGGTTCCCTCCTGATGCCTACTCCTAAGTTAGTCAGTTTCTTTACCGGACACCTTTGGGGGCGCCTTGCCTTCTGCTCCCGCGAACGCCTCAAAGCCGCCCTCCTCCGCCGCCTCCCGGCACGCTTGCGCGTTAGCCACTAGGCAACCTGGCCGCCGGGACGGCGGCCAGCAAAACCTGCGCGGGGGGCTTGGGGGGCCACACCCAACGAACGGCCCTGGCGGGGAGACGCGGAGCGCATCCCCGCTGCGCGTGCTAGAAGCGGTGAACAGAGAACAGTGAACGGCAAAACAAAAGCCGACGTGCCCGGAGGGCGCATCGGCCGGGGTGGAGCGCCCTTCGCTGGAGGTTTGGTCCGGCCTCCACGCTACTCCTCCCACAGCCTCTCCATCTCAAAACGCGCGCTAATAGCTAACAGCTAACAGCTGCGAGCGAAGCGAGCACCACTTGTGATATACTCCCCTGCGTCTGGCCGGAGAGCGGCCGGAGTTAATTTGCGCTTTGCGCATAACTATTCGCTCAACGTGAAAACCTAGGAAACTTTCTCAACCCGAGCGAAGTGTTAGGCAAGGTGTGCCGTCTTGGCACGCTGGCTTTGCATGTAGTCGGGTTAGGCTTTCCTAGGGCCGCACGTTGGGTACATCAAGGGAGCGTGCCTTTTTATGGCCTTAGCAGAACAAGAGAAGCGGGTGCTCTTCATTATGGGGGCGTGGGATGTCGGCGGCGTGGAACGCGTCACCGCAGTGCTCGGCAACGAACTTGCCGCGCGCGGCTGGTTTGTCACCGTGGCGTGCTTCGAGGTGCGCAATCGGGACTTCCTGACTATTCTCTCGCCGCAGGTACATTTCTTTGACCTCGCCGCGCCGGCGCTCTCGCCCGAGGCCGAGGCGAAGTTGCGCGACTATCTGCGCGCCGAACGAATCCGCTTCGTCGTTAACCAGTGGGCCCTCCCTTATAAGATGACGCAGTTCCTGCGCCGCGCCGCGGCCGGACTCGACCTCCGCCTCATCGCCACCCTCCACAACATCCCCACCGAAAATGGCCGCACCCGCGCTGCGCGCAATCCCCTCCTGCGCCTAGCCTACAAGGCCGTCTCCGCGCTCAACATCCGCCTGGTCTACCGCGCGTCGGATGCCTACCTCCTCCTCTCGCGCCGCTTCGAGCCGCTCTTCCGCCGCTTCACCCTCCTGCCACGCACGCCCAAACTCCACACCCTCCCCAATCCCCTCACCCTCGCGCCCGCCCCCGAGGTCCCCAAGGAAAAGCGCCTCCTCTATGTTGGGCGGTTGGAAGAGACCCAAAAGTGCGTCTCGCGCGTCATTGCCCTCTGGCGCGAACTCGCCCCGCGCTTCCCCGAGTGGTCGCTCGACATCGTCGGTGATGGCCCTGACCGCGCCGCCTACGAAGCCCAGGCCGCCGACCTCCCGCGCGTCACCTTCCACGGCTTCCAGAAGCCCGCGACCTTCTACGCCCGAGCCGCCCTCCTCCTGCTCACCTCCGACTTCGAGGGCTTTGGCCTCGTTATTGTGGAAGCGCAGGCCGCTGGCTGCGTTCCTATCGTCCTCGGCTCCTACCCCGCCGCTTACGACCTCGTCTTCGGCACCAATGGCATCGTCCTCGCGCCCCCCTTCCAGGTCGACACCTTTGCCCACGCCACCGCCGACCTGATGGCCCGCCCCGACGTCTGCACCCAAATGGCCGCCGAAGCCCGCCGCACCGCCGCCGACTTCTCCCCCGCCGCCATCACCTCCCGCTGGGAGACCCTCTTCGACACCCTCTTCCACCCCCAAGCCTAAGGCACTTGCCGCTATGCCCTCACCCTCTCGCCCCCTCACCCTCCTGATGACGGCCACGATTTCGCCGCAAAACAACCCCGATGCGCACTTCAAGGTTACCGAACGGCGGCGGCAATACCTTGATGCCTTCGCCTTTTACCTCCAACACCTTGTCCGAGGTTCCTACGACCGCCTTCTCTTCTGCGAAAACTCCGGTGATAACCTGACAGATTTCCGCGCCCTAGTTCCCGCCAACTTACGCGAGCGCGTCTATTTCCTCTGCGTGCCTCCCGAGATTTTTCCGGCCTATCTGCGCAAGAGCAACGAATTTCTGCTCATCGACTACGCCTGCGACCATTGCCCGTGGCTACGCGAGGACAATGCGGCCTTCTTCAAGGTCACTGGTCGTTACAGAACGCTTAATATCGCAGCCCTTATCAAAGATGTCCATCGTGCAGGCCTTGTTGACTTCTACTGCGACCAAAAGGACCACCGTCTTTATTCCCGCCTCGGCCTTCATTGGTGCCAGCAGAATGGCGAAATGCGCTACATCTTTATGAGCGTCGACTTCTGGCGCAAACACTTCTACGGCTATTTCACGCAACACCCCGAATACCGTGCAGTTGAGGAAATTGTCTTTGAAGTAGCCCACGCCCATTACAACGATCCCACTTGCCGCTTCCGCTTTCGCCACGAAGCCCGCTTTCGCGGGTTCCAAGGCCAGCAGGCCGCCTTTCTCGGTATGCGCTTCTCGCCCACGATGGACTATCTTACCTCAGACCTCCGCTGGGCAATCGCCGCCTCCCTGCGCCGAATCTTCCCCCGCTGGTGGTTCTAGCGGCATACCCTGGCCGCCGGGATGGCGGCCAGCAAAATCGGCAATGCGGGGGACTTGGGGGACCACCCCCAACGGCCCTTGCGGCAACGCGCGGTCAGCGCATTGCCGCTACGCAACCTGGAAGCTGTGAACGGCAAAACAAAAGCCGACGTGCCCGGAGGGCGCGTCGGCCGGGGTGGAGCGCACCGCGCTCCCGAGGTGCAGGGCGAGAAG
>JBJEVY010000007.1:0-3318 GCA_051884775.1 Candidatus Spyradenecus sp.
CACCGACACGCGGCAGGTGGCTTGCTGGCCGATGGTGGCGCTCGACGGCGTGCTGTATCACCAGTCCACGCAGTTGGCGGGATTGCTCTGCCAGACGGATGGCAACAACGGCGACGTGCCCTATGTGTCCCCGTCCAACAAGAACTATCAGATGACCGCCGCCGTGTTGCAGGACGGCACGGAGGTGTGGCTCGGCACGGAACAGGCCGCTTACCTCAATGGCGAGGGCGTGGTCACCGCGCTGAACTTTATCGGCGGCTGGAAGTGCTGGGGCAACCGCACGGCGTGCTATCCCGGCAACACCGATGTGAAGGACGCTTTCATCTGTATCAAGCGGATGTTCTCGTGGATCGGCAACGCCCTCATTCAGACCTTTTGGCAGAAACTCGACGCGCCCCTCAATCGCCGCCTAATTGACACGATTGTGGACAGCGCGAACATCTGGCTGAATGGGCTCGCGGCCAAGGAGTATATCCTCGGTGGCCGGGTGGAGTTTCTCGACAGCGAGAATACCGAGACCGACCTGATGGACGGCAAGGTGAAGTTCCACGTCTATATCACGCCGCCTTCTCCGGCGCGCGAAATCGACTTCACGCTGGAATACGACACCTCGTATATGCAGAACCTGTTTGCCTAACCTTGAAAGGAGGATACGATTATGGCAGGTGCGAATAATGTCCCCGAACGGCTGATCAACTTCCGCGTCTACAACGCGGGCAATGACCTGCTCGGCATTGCCACGGTGGACCTTCCCGAGATTGAGGCGATGAGCGACACCGTGAGCGGTGCAGGCATTGCCGGTGAAGTGGAGAGCCCCGTGCTCGGCCACTTCTCCTCGATGACCACGACCTTTACCTGGCGCACGATTGAGTTGGCCGCGATGGTGCTCAATCGGCAGGAGGCCCACGTGGTCGAGGTGCGCGGGTCCCAGCAGGTCTACGACGCGGCCAGCGGCACATATACCTCTGTGCCCGTGCGTGCGACCATGCGCGTGATCCCCAAGACCGTCTCGCTCGGCTCCTTCGAGCCCGGCTCGACCACGGACACGGAGCAGGAGTTCGAGGTGCTCTACCTCAAGCTCTTTGTCAACGGCATTCCCGTTGTCGAGATCGATAAGTATAACTTTGTCGCAAACTTTGGCGGCAAGGACGCGCTTGAGACGGTTCGCAAGGACCTCGGGCTGTCCGGCGGTGGCAAGATTGCCAGTGTGGTCAACAGCGTGATGGCCGCGACGGGAATGTGATAGACTATGCGGCGTCAAGGCGTGACGGCCTGTCACGGGTTGAAGCGCCTTGACGCGCGTATCTCACACCAAGAAAACACAAACAAGGAGGCTCCCAGTATGGTGCATGTTTTCGCGACCCCCTACGACTTTGAGGGGAAGACTTACGAGCAATTGGACTTCAACCTGGAAGGGTTGAAGGGGTCCGACATTGCGGCGGTCAAGAAGCAGTTTACCTCGGCTGGCAACTTCGCGGCGGTCCCTGCGGCTGACTATGATTTCTGCGCGATGATGTTGGCGCGCGTGTGCAAGTTGCCGCTGGAGTTTTTCACCGAGTTGCCCGCGAAGGAATACCTCGCCTTGACGCAAAAGGTGAGTAATTTTTTGCTCGCCTAGGGCTGGACGGCAAGGACCCGCTCGCGCCGGTGCTTGACTGGTGTTTGAGCCTTGCGCGGGCGGAGACGCACTCCGGGGCGCTAGACTGGTTCGAGCGGCCGATACTGGACTTGCCCGAGTGGGCGGAAGCCGTGAACCGGCTAGAGAAGCAGGCGAAACGCCGGAAGAAGTGAAGACCAACAGGGGGGCAGGTTTCGCGGCCCCCCTGTTTGCAAGAGAGGCGATGAGATGGCTGGCAAGGTTTACGAGATAGCATTCAAGTTGGCGGGGCAACTGTCCGGCGATTTTGCCGCCACCTTCAAGGCCGCGTCCAACGCGATGAAGGGCTTTGGCGGCGAGTTGAATAAGATCAACGCGCAAGCCGCGCAAGTCGACCGCATTATCACGATGCGCAAGGAGGTGGGCGAAGCCGCGCGCACCTACCTACAAGCGAAGCAACGGGTGGCGGAATTGGGCCGCGCGATGAGCCAAACGACCACGCCGACCAAGGAGATGGTGGCGGAGTTTAACCGGGCGCAAGCGGCCACGACCAAGGCGAAGAACGCGCTCGACCGCAAGCGCGAAAGCCTGCGGGCCTTGGAAAAAGAGGCGGGCACGACCGGGCAAAGCCTCAAGACGCTTGTCCAGCGGCACAAAGAATTGGAAGCGGCGGCAGATCGGGCACGGGTCTCGCAGGAGCGCTTCAACAATACGCTGAAAGGGATACGCGGCAGCATTGACGGGATGAAGGCGACCGCGTCCTATGCGGCGATGACTGGCGCGGCGATGGGGGCCGGTGTCGCCGGGGCGGTTGGTCAGGCAATGAACTTTGAGGACCAAAGGGCCGAACTCCGCAAGTTTACCGATGACTATGAGAAAACATTTACCGGCATTCAAGGTTTAATGCTGCGGTATGGCAAGTCGGCGGAAGATATGACCAATATGGCCACGGCGGCAATGCAAGCGGGCGTGGCAAAGAACGGCGAAGAAGCATTGAAGATTGTCGAGGCGCAGACGCAAGCGGCTGTGGCCTTCAGTATGACTGGCGACGAAATCGGCACGGCGTGGGCAGGTATCCAAAGCAAGATGGGCTTGACCGTCGACCAGACAAAGAATATGTTCGACATTATCAACAAGTTAGGCAACGAAACGAGCGCGAGTTCCGCTGATATTGTTGAAGTGTTGCAACGTCAAGGCGGCACCCTGCGAGGCACGACGGCGCTCAATGAGCGGCAGATTGCGGCGCTGGCTGGCGCGTTTCGTTCTGCGTCTAGCAGTTCCGAAGTTGCGGCTACGTCAATGGCGACCTTTATCGGGCGATTGACGAATGGAGAGGCGGCGACTACCGCGCAGAAAAAAGCGCTTGGTGAACTCGGTCTCGACGCGGTGGAATTATCCAAACAGTTTACCGGGTCTAGTGAATCGGCGCAAGCGGCCATTCAAGAGGTATTTGCCAAGATAAACGAATTGCCAGACTATCAGAAGGGTGCCGTGATTGGGCAGTTATTCGGGACGGAAGCGGGTATCAAGTCCGCAGTCTCGACACTGGCGAAACAGAGCCAATTGCTCGGCGGAAACCTTGAAATGATTGCCGATGAGGCGAGTTATTCCGGGTCTATGCTTGCCGAATACGCAAGCCGCGCAGACACAACGAGCGAGGCAATCAAGATTGCGAAGAATGCAACCGCGCTGATGGCAGGGCAGATTGGCGATACCCTTTT
>JBJEVY010000008.1:0-12251 GCA_051884775.1 Candidatus Spyradenecus sp.
GGAGATCATCAGCGACTTGCCAAAGCGCCGCGGCCGCGAGATGAAGTAGAAGCCCACCGTTGGCGCTGAGGCAATCAAGTCATACATCACCTGCGTCTTATCGACGTAGATAGATCCATCCTTCCGCATGCCCGGGAAGTCATAACTCATCGTCTCAATGCGTGCCATCGAAACCTCCTTCGCGCGTAGTATAGCATAAAGGCGAATGAGGGAATGAAAGGTCTCGGACGGTGGGCGTTACTGGCGGCCGTATTCGCGCTCAATCTCCTCATACCATTGGCGCTGACAGCGGTCCCTGAGTTCCTTAATCGTGTCGGGGCCGCGGAAGGCCAGGTAGCCGCCCTCAACGAAGTCTCGGGCCGTGTAGGTTTCATCCAGTGACGTGAAGTTGAGATAGCAGCCATCGCCAACTCGGTAGGAAATCTTTGCCTGCTCGAGGGGCAGGGAGGAGCGATTGAGGAGGATGGCCCCCGCTTCCAGGACAATCTTGGCTTCGGGCTCTCCCACGAGTTGGGCATCGAGGGTGCCGGGGCCAACCAAACGCACCTCGCGTTTGGCACTGACCGTCAGCGGCTGCTCAAAGCGCACAATCTGGCCGTTCAGGGGCACTTCCCACACCTCAATCTCCCGGGTTTCAATCCGGTACTCACGCAGAGCGAGGACCTTGACTGGTTCGCTTGACTCAAAGAAGGGGTCGTTTGCCAAATCTTTCCACTCTTCGCGCACCGTGACCTCCTCCTGCTCCGTCCGCGTGGCCAGGTGCCCCATCTGTTGCCAGCGCGCCGCTTCGTCCTGCTGCGTCCGCAGCACAGGCGGGAGGGCGGCCAAGGCCTCGGCACGTTTGGCAATCCGCGCCGGCCAGAAGAATGCCACGGGCAGAAGCGCGCTCAGGCTCGCCGCCACCGCAAGCCCCACTTTGGGCCAATGGCGCCGCCGGATTGCCTGGGCAAGGTCAATCACCTCGGCATAGCGCCGCTCGGGGAGCGAACTGGTGGCGCGGCTGACAATCCGTTCCCACGCGCGTGGCGGTCGGCCTTCAAAGCAGGTGTCGATAAAGACGCCCAGCGCGTGAATATCCACTGACGGTGAGAGCGCCTCGCCCCGGAACTGCTCGGGTGCGCCGAAGTAGGGCGTGCCCGAGCCAACGCCGCGCCCGGCCACCTGCGTCATCGCTAAGACCGCGCGTGCACCATCGGGCGCAATCGCCTTTACGAGCCCAAAGTCCGCCAAGACTGGCGTGCCATCTGCCCGGCAGAGCACATTCTGCGGCTTGATGTCGCGATGGAGCCAACCCCGCCGATGCAAGGCCCCCACCATCTGGCAGAGCTGCAAGAGCAACGCGCGCGCAGGTAGGCCTCCATCATCGGGCGATAACGCGCAACAAACTCACCCCACCGTGCGTGCTGGGAATCGCGTGCCAGATCGGCAAGCAAGGTCGCGGAGGTCTTTGGAACCGCGCTCATCTTCGGCGCTTCTGCCATATCAGGCTCCTTTCGCCAACCACTATACCATAAAAGAAGACCCAAGGGCCGAGATCGGGAGGCTCACCGTACGCTCCGCATGCGCACCTTGGGATGGGGACGATGAGATAGCTCCTTCGCTTTGCTCGGACTTGCCCGCCCAGCACCCCCGATCCCCCGGTGCGCCAATTAGCCGCCCGCCCGAGCGGGATAATTATCCCTGAGGGTTAATTGAATTATCCCTAAGGCTTAATTGAATTATCCCTAAGGGTTATTAATTGCCCTCGGGGCTTGAGCAGATTCCCTGGGCCGCTCCGCCAAGTGCCCCCCGGCGCGTGCCTAAGCGGGGGGGCAACGCCCCAAGCCCCGAGAAACCCGTCCTTTTGCCACACCCCCTGCCGCGCCCTGCCATCTCACGCGGGCGGCAATCCGCCGCCCACAGCCCGCAGTTCACTCCCTTTGCGGTTTTGGTGTTTGACTTTTGAGGGTGGATTGTGTTATGTTTCGTCAATCCATTGGGTCTCTGGGCTTGATGGTGTCGGTCTGCGCAGGCGATCCAGCGGTCTACTGTCGCGCGCGGGCTCGGCTTTCGCCGGAGCGGAGGGCGTTGGAATCGTCCCTGCTGACGTTGGACCTGCGCCTGGTGGCGTGGGCTTGAACGACGAGAACCCCTAATTAGAGGTGTCAGGCATGGCCAAAGACGGTGATTATGTGTTCGGGAAGCTGATGGCTTCGATTCAGCCGCCGAACCTGATCGATATCCAGACGCAGTCGTTTGGAGAGTTTCTGCAGTTGGATGTTCCGCCGATGAAGCGCGAGAACAAGGGTCTGCAGGCGATTTTCAAGGATGTCTTTCCGGTGGTATCGAAGGATGGGCGTTATACGGTGGACTTTGTGCAGTATATGTTCGAGCAGCCGAAGAAGACGGCTGTGGAGGCGCTGCGCGATGGGGACACCTATTCCGCACCGTTGCATGCCACTTTCTTGCTGAAGGATGGCGAGGAGGTGCGCACCGATAGCGTCTATTTGGGCGAAGTGCCGTTGATGACGCGTGATGGTGCCTTTGTGATTAATGGCGCCGAGCGGGTGATTGTTTCGCAGTTGCACCGTAGCCCGGGGGTGTGCACGGAGAAGGAGCTGCACGCGAATGGTCACGAGCTCTTCTCGGTGCGGATTATCCCGGATCACGGGTCGTGGATTGAGATTCAGTTCGATGCGCAGGATACGATGTGGGTTTACCTGGATCGTCGGCGCCGGACGCGTAAGTTCTATGTGACGACTTTCCTGCGCGCGCTGGGTTACAGCGAGGATATGGATATCCTGCGCCTTTACTACAAGTTCTACTCGCTGCCGACCAAGGACCGCTGGTTGGACGAGGACTTGGAGAACCGGGTGTTGCAGAATGACCTGGTGGACATTAACTCGGGCAATGTGCTTGGGCGCCGTTACGAGCCGGTGACGCCGTCGCTGATGGAGTATGCCGCGCGCGCCGGGATTCCTTATGTGGAGGTGGTGGATACGTCCTTCGACAAGGGTAAGCTGCTCAAGACGATGAAGGTGGATCCCACGCACAACGAGGAGCAGGCTTGCAAGGAGATTTATCACCGTCTGCGTCCGGGCGATCCGGTGACGGCGACGAATGCGCGCGCCTATGTGCGTTCGCAGTTCTATGATGGTCATCGCTACGATCTGGGCAAGGTGGGGCGCTACAAGGTGAATCAGCGTCTGGGGCTGATGGACAAGGTGGACAAGGAGCTGCGCATTCTCTCGGATGATGGCATTGAGGTGGTGGAGGCGCTGCGCCTACTGCTGAATATCTCCTCGGGCCGTGGGTCGGTGGATGACATTGACCACTTGGGCAACCGCCGCATCCGCACGACGGGCGAGCTGCTGGAGAATACTTGCCGCCAGGGTCTGGCGCGTACCGAGCGGTTGATCCGCGAGCGCATGAGCACCTACGATTCGGGGGCGTCCAATGGGGTGCTTACGCCGATTAAGTTGGTGACGTCCAAGAGCCTGCAGGCGGTGATTCAGGACTTCTTCGGGCGCAGCCAGTTGAGCCAGTTCATGGATATGACCAACCCGCTCTCGGCGTTGGCGCACAAGCGGCGTCTCTCGGCGTTGGGCCCGGGCGGTCTGTCGCGTGAGCGTGCCGGCTTCGAAGTGCGCGACGTTCATCCGACCCACTACGGGCGCATCTGCCCGATTGAGACGCCGGAAGGTCCGAACATCGGCTTGATTTCCTCGCTGGGTATCTACGCGAAGATTAACGAGTATGGTTTCATCGAGACGCCTTACCGCGTGGTCAAGAATGGTCAGGTGACCAACGAGATTGCCTACATCGATGCCGATGAGGAGGAGAAGCACGTCATCGCGCAGGCGAACGCGCCGCTCGATGCGCAGGGGCGCTTTGTGAACCCCACGGTGAAGGTTCGCCGTCAGGGCGAATTCACCACTGCCTCGCCTGATGAGATCGACTTGATGGATGTGAGTCCGATGCAGGTGATTTCGATTGCTGCCGGCTTGATTCCCTTCTTGGAGCACGACGACGCGAACCGCGCGCTGATGGGTGCGAACATGATGCGCCAGGGCGTGCCGCTGATGAAGACCGAGCGTCCGCGCGTGGGCACCGGCCTTGAGGGCATCGCCGCCTCCGATAGTTGCGTGACGGTGCTGGCCGAGGAAGATGGCATTGTGGCCTACGTTTCGGCCACGGAGATTGTGGTTTCCAAGGATGGCAAGTGCCCGCCGCGTGTGCGCAAGGGCGAGAAGGTGGCCGGTTGCCAGCGGTATGTGCTGGAGAAGTTCCGCCGCTCGAATGCCGGTACCTGCGTGAACCAGAAGCCGATTGTGAAGGTGGGGCAGAGCGTGGTCAAGGGGCAGACCCTGGCTGACGGTCCGGCCACCGATGATGGCGAGTTGGCGCTGGGTAAGAACCTGCTGGTGGCCTTCATGCCGTGGCGCGGCTTCAACTTCGAAGACGCCATTCTCATCAACGAGCGTTGTGTGAAGGACGACAAGTTCACCTCCATCCACATCAAGAGCTTTGAGGTGGGTGCCCGCGACACGAAGTTGGGGCCGGAAGAGATCACGCGCGACATTCCCAATGTGGGTGACGACATGCTCCGCAACCTCGACAATGATGGTGTGGTGCGTGTGGGCGCCGAGGTCAAGCCCGGCGACATCCTGGTGGGTAAGATTACGCCGAAGAGCGAGACCGAGTTGGCGCCGGAAGAGCGTCTGCTGCGTGCCATCTTCGGTGAGAAGGCGGCCGATGTGCGCGACACCTCGTTGAAGGTTCAGCCCGGCACCAAGGGCATCGTGATGGATGTGCGCGTGACGAATGCGGATGCTTCCGCCGCGCAGAAGAAGAAGGCGAAGCCGGCATCCAAGGGCCTTGAGGGGCTGGCCGACAGCGTGGAGGCCTACCTGGCTTCCACCGAAGAGGGCTCTTCGCCCGAGGCCGAGGCCCGGCGTATCGAGGAGCAGCGTAAGCGCCGCGAGGAGCAGCTGCTCGACGAGATGGCCAAGGCCTTCAGCGACCTCTTCCTGAACGATAAGTTCATCGTGGATATTCGCGACAGCGCCAATGGCGAGATTATTATCCCGAAGAATCGCAAGGTGACCAAGAACTTGCTCGCCAAGCTGGCTGCCGCGCACGACCACATTGCGCCGGTGGACCACAAGACCTACCAGGAGCAGATCAACCGCGTGCTCGAGAGCTTCGAGCCGAAGTTCGCCGAGCTCGATATGATTGGCATTGAGGGCGTTGGCGGCGAAGGGCTGGTGGACGAGGATCGCGTGGTCAAGAGCGTGCGCGTCTTCATCGCCGAGAAGAAGAATCTCTCGGTGGGTGACAAGATGGCCGGCCGCCACGGTAACAAGGGTGTCGTCTCGCGCATTCTGCCTGATTGCGACATGCCCTTCCTGCCCGATGGCCGTTCGGTGGATATCGTGCTCAACCCGCTGGGCGTGCCTTCGCGTATGAACCTGGGCCAGCTCTTTGAGACGGTTTTGGGTTGCGCTTGCACCGAGCTGGGGATGCACGTCAAGACGCCGGTCTTCGATGGCTGCCTGGAGAGCGAGATTGACGAGTTGCTGGCCAAGGCCCGCAAGCATCAGGAAGAGAACACCGAGCCCGGCACGGTCCCGTGGATCAGCCCGGACGGCAAGACGCAGCTCTTCGACGGCCTCACCGGCGAACCCTTCAGCCAGCGTGTGGTTGTGGGTACCATTTACATGCTCAAGCTCCACCACCTGGTCACCGACAAGATCCACGCGCGTGCCACCGGGCCTTACTCGCTGGTTACCCAGCAGCCGCTGGGCGGTAAGGCGCAGGCCGGCGGTCAGCGTATGGGCGAGATGGAGGTGTGGGCGTTGGAAGCCTACGGCGTGGCTTACGCGCTGCAGGAGATGCTCACCGTCAAGTCCGACGATGTGGTCGGCCGCACCCGTATCTACGAGACGATTGTCAAGGGAACGAACACCTTGGAAGCCGGCACGCCGGAATCCTTCTCGGTGCTCGTGAGCGAACTGCGTGGTCTGTGCCTGGATATGAAGCTTCTGGGCGGACCGGAGCCGGCGGATGAGAAGCCTGCTGGCGGCCCTGGCGCGGCGCAAACCCCTTCCCTCACCCTTTAATCTTCGGAGGTTTATCCAATGGCTTATGTCGGAACGGATATGTTTAAGCTGACCCCGACGTCGCAGTACGACGCGGTGAGCATCGCCCTCGCCTCCCCCGAGACCATCCGCGCATGGTCGCATGGCGAGGTGAAGAACCCCGAAACCATCAACTATCGCAACTATCGCCCGGAGTTCGACGGCCTCTTCTGCGAGAAGATCTTCGGCCCCACGAAGGACTGGGAGTGCGCCTGCGGCAAGTACAAGCGCGTCAAGCACAAAGGCGTGACCTGCGATCGCTGCCAGGTGGAAGTGACTCTGGCCCGCGTCCGCCGCGAGCGGATGGGCCACATTGAGCTGGCGGTGCCGGTGAGCCACATCTGGTTCTTCAAGTGCAACCCCAGCCGCATCGGCGCGATCCTCGATATCAAGAGCACCGTCCTTGAGCGCGTGCTGTACTACGAGGATTACCTGGTCACCGATCCGGGCGAGACGCCCCTCAAGGAGTTCCAGCTCCTCACCGAGCAGGAATACAACGATGCCGTGGCCAAATACGGCGCCGAGGCCTTCGAGGCCGGGATGGGCGCCGAGGTCATCCGCACCTGCCTGCGCCGCGTGGATCTCGATGAGCTGATGCTCAAGCTCGAGGGCGAAATTGCCGCCACGCAGTCCAAGCAGACCCGCAAGCAGATTACCAAGCGCATGAAGATCATCGAGGGCTTCCGTGCCTCCGGGGCCAAGCCCGAGTGGATGATCCTCGAGGTGCTCCCGGTCATCCCGCCGGACCTGCGCCCCCTCGTTCCCTTGGATGGTGGCCGCTTCGCCACCTCCGACCAGAACGACCTCTATCGCCGCGTTATCAACCGCAACAACCGCCTGAAGAACCTCCTTCAGCTCAAGACCCCTGATGTCATCATCCGCAACGAGAAGCGCATGCTCCAGGAGGCGGTGGACGCCGTCTTCGATAACGGCCGCCATGGCCGTGCGGTGGCCGGCGCCGGCGGGCGCGCCCTCAAGTCCCTCTCCGATATGCTCAAGGGCAAGACGGGTCGCTTCCGCCAGAACCTGCTCGGTAAGCGCGTGGACTACTCGGGCCGCTCGGTAATCGTGGTCGGGCCCCACCTGAAGCTCCACCAGTGCGGTCTGCCCAAGAAGATGGCCTTGACGCTCTTTGAGCCGTTCATCATCCGCCGCTTGAAGGAGAAGGGCCTCTGCCACACCGTGCGCACGGCCAAGAAGATGATCGAGCAGCAGAAGAGCGAAGTGTGGGACATCCTTGAAGAAGTGACGAAGGGCAAGACGGTGATGCTCAACCGCGCGCCGACCCTTCACCGCCTCTCCATCCAGTCCTTCGAGCCGGTGCTCATCGAAGGCGAGGCCATTCGCCTCCATCCGATGGTCTGCACGCCCTTCAACGCCGACTTCGACGGTGACCAGATGGCTGTGCACGTGCCGCTCTCGGTGGAAGCGCAGCTCGAGAGCCGCCTGTTGATGCTCTCGACCAACTCGATTTTCTCGCCGGCTTCGGGCGAATCGAACAAGACCCCGACCCAGGATATCGCGCTGGGCTGCTACTTCCTCACCGTGCCCTCGCAGCCGGATAAGAACGCCGGCAAGGCCGTGGGCAAGGGGGTTCAGCCCGACCCGATCAACGATCGCCTCCCCCTCTTCGGCAGCACCAACGAGGTGGTCCTGGCCTTCAATGACGGTGCCGTGAAGGTGCACGACCGTATTTGGTTCAAGAACCCCGACTACGGCAAGCCCGAGCGTACCAATGGCGACCCCAACGCCAAGGTTATTGTCACCCTCGTCGGCCGCGTCCTCTTCAACGAGGTTTGGCCTGAGGAGATGGGCTTCTGGAATGACAAGGTGACCAAGTCGACCCTCGGCAAGCTGATTCTCGTCAGCCACCGCACCGTGGGCCACGCGCGCACCATTGAGATGCTCGACAAGCTCAAAGACCTCGGCTTCGAGTGGGCCTGCCAGTCCGGCGCCTCGATGGGTATCAAGGACATGATCCGCCCGAAGGACAAGGACAAGATTATCGACGCCTCCGAGAAGGAGGTGGCCAAGGTCATCAAGCAGTCCCGCCAGGGCGTCATCACCGACAACGAACGCAAGGGTAAGATCACCGACATCTGGTCTTCGGCCACCGAGCGCATCGCCGATTCGCTCTACAAGACCATCGAGCGCAACATCTCGCCCGATAACGCCAACCCCACGGACATCAACCCGATCTACATGATGGCCGACTCCAAGGCCCGTGGTTCGCGCACGCAGATCCGCCAGCTGGCCGGTATGCGCGGCCTGATGGCCAAGCCGTCGGGCGAGATTATCGAAACGCCGATTACCGCCTCCTTCCGCGAAGGCCTCTCGGTGCTCGAATACTTCATCTCCTCGCACGGTGCGCGTAAGGGTCTGGCCGATACCGCCTTGAAGACGGCTGACGCCGGTTACATGACCCGTAAGCTCGTGGATGTGGCGCAGGATGTCATCATCACCCAGCAGGACTGCAACACCCTCACCGGCATCACCGTCGAGGCCGTGGTCGAGGGCAACGAGGTCAAGCTCCCGCTCTCCAAGCGCATCATCGGCCGTACCGCCCTCTCCACCGTCTACGGCAAGAATGGCGAAGTCATCGTCAATGCCAACGACGAGATCGACGAGGCCAAGGCCAAGGCCATCGAGGCCGCCGGCATTGAAAGCGTGGCCATCCGCTCGGGCCTCACCTGCGCCTGCAAGCACGGCATGTGCGCCAAGTGCTACGGCCGCGACCTCTCCACCGGCAAGACCGTTGAAATCGGCACGGCCGTGGGCATCATCGCCGCTCAGTCCATCGGCGAACCCGGCACGCAGCTGACGATGCGTACCTTCCACGTGGGCGGCACCGCTTCGACCATCGCGGCCGATTCCGAGATCGTCCTCAAGCGTCCGGGCTTCCTCCACTATCGCGACCTGCGCACCGTGGCCCTGGAAGATGGCGCCTTCGTCGTCCTCAATCGCGGCACCGTGGCCATCACGGCCGATGCCGAGGGCAAGGACGAACTCGAGACCTATCCCATCCAGGTGGGCACCACCCTCTTCTTCGCCAATGGCGCCGAAGTCAAGAAGGGCGACCGCATTGCCGAGTGGGACCCGCACTCCGTCCCCGTCATCACCGACGCCGGCGGTATCGTCATCGAGGAAGACTTTGAAGAAGGCATCACCGTGGAGACGAAGATCGACTCTGCCACCGGCGGCCGCGTCCGCATGGTCAAGGATGTCTCCTCCAAGCTCCAGCCCCGCCTCATCGTCAAGGCTGTTCCCGAAGGTAAGAAGCTCCCCAGCGACCTCTCCAAGCTCGAGACCGTTGGCTTCTACACCATCCCGCAGGGCGCCAACGTCATCGTGGCTGATGGCGACACCGTCAAGCCCGGCCAGATCCTCGCCAAGATGCCGCGCGGCGAAACCAAGACCCGCGACATCACCGGCGGTCTGCCGCGCGTGGCCGAGCTCTTTGAAGCGCGCACGCCCAAGGATGTCGCCGTCATTGCCGGCATCGAAGGCACCGTCGAGTTCGGCGAGAACGAGCGCGGCAAGCGCGTGGTCATCGTTAAGGACGAGGCCAACAACCTCTCCCAGCGCTACCTCATCCCGTTGAGCAAGCCGCTGGTCGTCTTCGCCGGTGACCACGTCAAGCTCGGCCAGCCCCTCACCGCCGGCTCGCCCAGCCCGCAGGAAATCCTCGAAGTCTGCGGCGACCAGGAGCTCCAGAAGTACCTCGTCAACGAAGTCCAGCAGGTCTACCGCCTCCAGGAGGTGCAGATCAACGACAAGCACATCGAGATCATCATCCGCCAGATGCTCCGCAAGTACCGCATCGAGGACCCGGGTGACACTGACTTCCTCTACGGCGAGCAGGTCTCCCGCTACGTCTACGAGGAGACCAACGAGCGCATGAGCCAGGAAGGCAAGCGCCCGGCCGTCGGTAAGCCCGCCCTCCTGGGCATCACCAAGGCCGCCCTTGAGACCGACTCCTTCATCTCCGCCGCCTCCTTCCAGGACACCACCCGCGTCCTTACCGAGGCCTCCACGATGGGCCGTGTGGACGAACTGCGCGGCTTCAAGGAGAACGTCATCCTCGGCCACCTCATCCCTGGCGGCACCGGCTTCCCGATGTACCGCTACATCAAGATGGTCCCCTTGGGCACCCCCATCTCCCAGGACGAAATGGACGCCGTCTACGGCAAGAAGGACGAGAACGGCATCTCCACCGACTCCATCGAGATCCCGCCCGAGGAGCGCGAGGCCGATGTCGATGGTCTCTCCGACCTCATCCCCATCCAGGCCCCCGCCGCCCCCGTCGACGATGAAGGCGAAGATCCCCTCGAGGCCGAGCCCCCCGCCGTCAGCGCCCTCTTTGGCGAGACGACCGACGACAGCTACGACCCCTTCGCCGGTGTCTCCGAAACCGACGCTTCCGGCGATAACCCCGAGGATATGTAAGGCTTAAGCCTTCTCCCAACCGCGCGGGCGCAGCACACGCTGCGCCCGCGCGGTTTTTATCAACCACAACGGTGAACGGAGAGAGGTGCTCGCTGTGCTCGCGTGAGGTGCCGCTGCGCGGCGTGAGGGTGGTGCAATTTGAGGTGGGGGGTGAGACGGGGGAAGAGGGGGGAAAAGAGGGGAAGAGGGCAGAAATGGCGGGGGTTTGCGGGGATTTTGGTGGCGAAATGGGAAGCTGAGACAGGGCGCTTCATAAGTCTTTGAGAGTTGGAAAAGTTGAAGTGTTTTTGAGACAAGTTGCAGGGGCGTTGCAGGGTGTTTTTTTACGGGAGTTGCGGGAGTTGCAAGAGTTGCGAGAGTTGGCCTTAAAGTATGGAAGCGGGTGTGGGATGATGGGGGCGTTCTTGCGGAGTGTTTTCCGCGCCGGTGATGCCCCGGGCCGGCCTTGAGGAAGTCGGGGCTTCTTTTTGGAGGCTTCGATGAGTCCGCGAGAGGTGTTTTTAACGAAGTCGGCGCTTCGCGTTTTGGAGGGGGCGGGCACGCCTGGGGTTGGACGCGAGGCGTGGATGGATCAGGCGAGCATTTTGGCACAGTCGCCCTTGACGACGGCCGAGCAGGAGGCGCTGATTGAGCGCGTGTTGCGCAACGGCTGGGTGCAGAGCTACCGCGACCCGATCCTCGAGCAGGTGCGCTACGTGCTTTCGGGCCCGGGTTCGCTAGCGTTGGGGGTGCTGTGATGGACGATGGCGTTTCGCTTGTGGTTGGCGGGGGTGCGGTGGGCGCGCTGGCGGGTCTTGTTGGCGCGTGGATTAAGGCGCGCTACGGCAAGACGAAGGTGGAGCCCTCTCCGCTGCCGGTTGAGAAGTCCCAGACGCAGGCGTTGCTGGAGGCGAACGAGAGTGAGCACAAGAACCTCTTTTTGCGGATGGGCAACTTGGAGCAGCGTGTGAGCAATATCGAGGGCCAGATGCCGCACATTTTGGCCGGCATCAACCGCATCGAGCGCAAGGTCGACGAGTTGCCGCGGAGGATGCGCCCGTGAAGAAGCGGCGGATGGATGCGTGGGATACTTCGCTGACGGAGGCGCAGCGGTGGGAGGCGTACGAGAAGGCCAAGGGCGTCACCTGGACTGCCTTCGCCGACTATCTGAACGCCGAATACGGCATCCGGCCGAGCAAGAATGCCATCTACGACTGGCAGGCGTGGATGCGCCGAGAGGAGGGGGCGCACCGGTTGGAGCGGGCGATTGCCGCGCGCAAGGAGCTCAAGGGGCTTTCGGATGCCGGCGCGCTTGACGCGCAGACGGCGGATGCCTATATGGCCTTGGCCAACGATGCCATCCTCGGGGGCGACCCCGACAAGGCGGCCAAGATTGTTGCCGCCGCCGCGCAAATCAATGCCGCCAGTTTGCGCATCCGCGAACAGCGGCTACAGGCCGATCGCCTTGCCCTCCAAGAGCAGTCCCTCGCCCTCCAGCGCGAGAAGTTCGAGGCCGCCGAAAAGCGCCTGAACGCCGCCACCGAGGCCGCGCAGGATGAGACGCTCACCGAGGCCGAACGCCTCGCCAAAATCAAGACCATCTTTGGGCTCAAATGAACGCGACGCAGTCCATCCTCGAGCGCATCCTCACCCCCTACCAGCTCGCGTGGGTCAAGGATGAGAGCCGCTTTAAGATTGGCCTCTGGA
>JBJEVY010000009.1:0-38336 GCA_051884775.1 Candidatus Spyradenecus sp.
GCGAGCGCAACTACGCCGAGCCCCTGCGCGCCCACAACCTCCCCATCTACGCCATCGGACTCGCCTTCGACCCCGAGACCCACCGCCTCGTTGACTCCGCCGCCGAGGCCCTTTAATCCCCCACACTTGTCGAATTCCTTGAGCGCGCTGCACCTGCGGCGCGCTCGTGTTTTATACATTCGCTTGTCTATCGGCTTTTTTAACTCGGCGCGTAAGATTTCCAGCAGTTCGCGACAATATCTTAGTGGAGCCTTGAGAGCTTTTGGAGAGAAAACATGTTGCAGGCCGGCATAGGCAGTGTTATACCATGGCTGTTCAATTCGCCTGGGGGGCACCCCCTCGTGAAACGGACACTCCATAGCTGTGTGCCACCGCGGTGGTGCCGGCGTCTGCAACTTGCGTTCTGCGCATCGTTGGCCTTGGTGAAATGTAGAAAGTTTTATCTTGAGCGCCACACGGTGACCGGAGCGTGCCTGCTTGGGCATGTCTTCCTCCTGTCGCTCTCAAGGCCTCCTACAGCCTCACCAGGGACACGAGAGAGGATGTGCCCTTTCCTTTCCGTGCTCGAGGTCTCAAGGGCGTGAAAGGAACAGACGATGGCACTCCATTTCTGCGAAGAGTGTGGCTTTTGGGTGGGAAACATCGCATCGGGGATGACGAATACCTGTGCAACCGTTGCTATAAGAAGCGGGAGGCTCAGAGTAATGACTTTTCGCTTATTATGCTGATGCTCCTCACCATCCCCTTTATCCTCTTGTTTCTCTATGGCGCGGCTATCGCCAGTGTGATCTATAAGGTCACCGTCTTGCCGTTTTATCAATGGTTTGGGGCTTGGGGCCTTGTGGGCGGCACCTTGGCGAGCGTGGCCGGGCTTACGGCGGCCTACATTTGGGCCCGCAAGCGCGTAAAATCGGCAGAGAAGTGGTACTCCAAGCTTTGGTGGCGCTTCCTGCGCACCACGCTGTTTTGGACGGACTTGGCCTTACTCTGCGCTGGGGCCATGATTTTCCACGACGAGATCCACCCCCTATTCTAAACACACTGGCAAGCTTGCCCTGCGGGTGCGGGGCTGACGCCATAAAAGAAATCGTTGACAGAGAGGTTACGATGAGTTCAATTAAGATGACTCGCTGGTCAGATGTGGTGTTTGTTGCCCTTCTGCTTGGCGGTTCGGTGAGCTTGGTGATCCGGGAGTCTAGCCTAGCGGCGAATTATGACTGCGAGTATGCTGACTATCGCAACAAGCAAGAAGCCGCCTATCAGACCAAAGCGCAAGAAACCACCAGGCAGATGGCGGAAGCCGAAGCGCAATTTGAGCAGCAAAAGGTGGCGCTAGAGGCCTCCAACAAAGCAGAGCTCGTTAAGCATCAGCAAGCCGGGAAGACCCAGCTTTTGAATATCCAGAAGCGAATTAAGGCCACCGTCTCCATGCTCGACTTCCTGAAGAATCGCGCTCATTGCAAATGCTCTTGTTGCGGATGGCCTTTGCCTTACCGCTTGGAAAGCTGGAAATCTCCGTCCTTGACCCGGAAGCGTACGGCGAGTGCGTGCGCGATGTCAGTTCGCTAGCCAATGAAGTCGGGATGATGCATCTCTTTACTCACGCAGACGAGGTGACCCGTGAATTGCAGCGGCTAGATGAGTCCGTCGGCAATCTCTTTAAGCAGGGCATGCTGAGCGGTGACACACCGACCTGGGAGGATTACAATGAGGCCAACCCCACCAAGCCGCTCTCCTATCAGGTGGTCATTGTCGACTCTCTCAAGCAGGTGCCGGAGAGTGGCCTGTTGGCTTTGCAAAAGTTGCTACAAGTGGGTGCGCGGGCCGGTGTGGCCGTCTTCTTGTCCCAAAAGGCCTTTGATCAATGCGAGGAGGCTGCCGATCACGATTGCGCTGTAGCAAAGGCTATTTATAATATGGACTTTGAGGATTTGGATGCCTGGATGACGGAGGATGAGTAAGATGAGCCATTACATTAAACATCAGTCTATCGTAGATCCGTTTCCCTCGGAGACGCAACGCGCCACGATGTTTGCGGCGCTGGCCGAAGCTTGGAAGTCCGTCGAGAAACAGCGTTCTGCACCGACCAAGACGCTGCAATCGATCTTTGACGAACACGCCTTCTGGTCCGGCAATGCCGCCGATGGCCTCTCGGCAACGATTGGCCACGACAGCGAGGAGAAGCCGGTGCGCCTGGTCTTGGGGCAAGGGGAGAGCCATGCGCTCCTCGGCGGCACGACGGGGTCAGGCAAGTCGAACCTCATCCATGTGTTGATTCACTCGCTGTGCCACCAGTATTCGCCCGAGGAGCTTAAGCTCTTCCTGCTGGACTACAAGGACGGACTCGAGTTCAAGAAGTATACGCAGTCCGGCCAAGTGTGGCTCCCCCATGCCGAGACCATCTCCACGCATAATGACCCGGCTTACGCCATCTCGATGTTCGACTACCTGCAGCTGGAGTGGCAACGCCGCCGCAAGGTCTTTGGCGACGCGAGCAGTTATAGCGAGTTCCGCAAGCGGGGCGGCCAGATGCCGCGCATCGTCATCATCATTGATGAGTTTCACAAGCTCTTTGAGGGCTCGACCCACGAAGAGATGGGGGAGCGGATTATGCAGGTGCTCAAACAGGGCCGTGCCTATGGCATCCACTTGATTATGGCCACCCAAACGCTCGCCTCGCTGGAGATCTCCAACCTCACGGCTATGATGGCGCAGATTCCCATCCGTATGGCCTTGCGCGGCGGAGAGGATGACCGCATCCTCTCACTGGAGAACCTCGCCGCCACGCAGATCAAGATCCCGCAATGTATCTACAACGATCAGTTCGGCAAAGAGAGCGGGAACCATCTTTGCTACATCCCGGAGGTGGTCTTTACTGCCGATGCCAACAAGGAGATTGCCTTCGCGGCCGAACAGGGCTTCCACAACCGCATCCTCACGGCGCTCGCCGAAAGCAAGCAGAGCTATTCGAGTACCCTCTTCAACGGCATGCGTCTGCCGGCCATGCCGGATGCCGCCACCTTTGCCAAGCAATTGGAGGGCGCGCCGGATGGCTTCGCCATTCAGATTGGCGTCAACAACGACTACTTGGCCAAGCCGGCCTTCGCGGTGCTCGACGACGCCCCCAATGGCCACCTGATTGTGGCGACTCCCTCCGGGAATGGCGCTTTGGATGACAATGGCTTTATTCAGTGCGATGACGTCTGGAACGCCGTGCGCGGCACGATGGTGCGTAGCCTGAGTGCAATGGATGACCTTGAGGTGGTCTACTACTCGCCGCTCAAGATGCCCGCCGAAGGGGCTTTGCCGTCTAACTGGACAGTATTGACCCCGAAGACAAAGTCCGAGGAGCTACTGGAGGCCCTCCAAGCCCTAAAGGCCTCCGACAAGCTTCGCAAGGTCTTCTTTGTCGAGAACTTTGAGAAGGCCAATAAACTACAACCGCCAGAGGAGAGCGCGGGCGGCGCCTCGTACTTCGATGAGCCTCAGGAGCCGGCCGAGACCGCCAGCTCAATCTTTGGCTCCATCTTCAGACGCTGCGAGGACCTACCCTTCCATGCCATCTTGATGGTGCGGAACTTCACCTATGCCAAGGACCATGCCTTCCGCTTCGAGATGCCGCGCGCCTCGGTTAATATTTTGGCCCAGTGCTCGCAACGCATCGCCATCAACCTCTCTGGCGAAGACCTCGGCACACTCTATCCGCAGTGCTACGGCCGCGACCTCGCCCGAAAGATCTTCTTTGGCTCAACGGATACCGACACGATTACGCAGTTCCTCCCCTACGAACAATAAAATTGACCGTGGCGCGGCAAGGGAGGCTCGCACCCACCCGGCCGCTCCTCGCCCCGGCTCCGCCGAACCGAAAGCCCCGCCACTGCCGCTTGGCAGGACGGGGCTTTTGCTTACCGGCGCGCAGAAGGCGGGGCGCTTACATGCCGCTGAAGAAGAGGGAGGAGAAGGTGGTGATGGGGGCGGTGTCGCGCATATTATCGATGATTTGGCGGACGTCGCGGATGGCGGCTTCGACTTCATCGGCGATGGCTTGGTCGTTGACAAGGCGGCCGAGGGTGCCTTCGCCGCTTTCAAGCTTGGCGGTGATGGCCTTGAGGTTGGCGGCGGTGGCTTCAAGGTCGCCAATGAGCGGGGAATCGGCGGTCAGGAGGCGGCCAAAGCCACTCTGGGGGTTGTTGAGTTTGGCGGTGATTTCGCGGATATTGGCGAGGGAGGCCTGGAGGTCGGCGTAGGCAGTGTCGTCTTCGCGCAGGAGTTTGCCGAGGAGGCCCTTGCCGTCGCGCAGGCCGTCGGAGACCTCGCGGAGGTTGGCGAGGGTGGACTGGAGGTCGGCGTAGGTGGTGTCCTCTTCGCGCAAGAGTTTGCCGAGGAGGCCTTTGCCTTCGCGCAGGTCGCCAGAGACGGTGCGGATATTGGCGATGGTGGCCTGGATGTCATCGTAGGTGGTGTCCTTGGGGTCGAAGAGGCGGCCGACCAGACCTTCGCCGCGGCGGGCGCGCCCGGAGAGGTCGGCGAGATCGGCGGAGATGATGCGGATGTTGGCCAAGGAGGTGCGCAGATCCTCGGGGTCGACAGCTTCGCGGAGTTCGGCAACGAGTTCGCCGAGGTTATCCATTACATTGACGGGGGACTTGCCGGGGAGGGGGCTTCCTTCGGGCAACCCTTCGCTCGCGCGGCCGGGTTCAAGGACGAGGCAGCTACCGCCGAGGAGCGAGGTCTGGCCAACCGTGACGGAGGCATCGGCGCGCAGCGGGACATCGGCATTCATCCGGAAGTTGACCCAGACGCACCCCTCGCCCAGGGAGAGCGATTGGACGCTGCCAACCTTCATGCCGCGGACATGGACGGGGTCTTGGACGCGGAGCGAGCCCACCTGTTCAAAGCGCGCCTGACGCAGAACGGTGTGTTTGCCATGGAGCCAATCAACACCACTGATAATAATGGTGAAGAAGGCCAGAAGCGCGACCACGGCGACCACGAAGAGGCCGGTGATGACTTCGGGAAGGATGCTTTGGGATTTGTTGGCCATAGTTAACGCTCCAGTGCTTGGGCGGCAAGGAAGGCTTGCACTTCCGGGATGGGAGAGTGGAGGATTTCGGCGGGGGTGGCGACGGTGAGAAAGCGGCCGTCTTTGAGAAAGCCGATGCGCTCGGCATAGCGCAGTGCGCCGCCCAAATCGTGGGTGACCACAATGCAGGCGGTGCCGTGGGTTTGGTTGACTTGGGTGATGAGGGCATCGATGGTGCGCGACATCACCGGGTCGAGCCCCGAGGTGGGCTCGTCAAAGAAGAGGACTTCCGGCTCCTCGATGATGGCACGGGCAAAGGCGGCGCGCTTGACCATCCCGCCGGAGACTTCGGCAGGGTAGAGCTCTCCGGCATCGGCCAGGCCCACCTCGGCAAGGGCGGCTTGGACGCGCTCGGCAATCTCATCTTCGGGCAAACGGCCGTGCGAGCGCAGGGGCAGGGCGACATTCTCGGCCAGGGTCTTCCACCCCAAGAGCGCGCCACTTTGGAAGAGGTAGCCCACGCGGCGCCGGAGGGCAGAGAGGTCGCCGGCGGAGAGGGTTGAAAGGTCTTGCCCCAACAGACGAATCGTGCCGGAGGAGGGCGAGAGTTGGCCGGAGGCGAGCTTGAGCGAGACGCTCTTGCCGGTGCCCGAGGGGCCAATGATGACAAAGCGCTCGCCGCGCTTGACCGCAAAGGTCTGGTTATCAAGCACCCGGCGCGAGCCGAAGCGCTTGCAGACCTGCTCAAAGGCAACCGCAACATCGGCGTTAGAGGACATAGCAGAACCTGGTGATGAAGTAGCCACCAATCAGGATGGCCAGGAAGGAGTAGATAACGGCCCGGCGCGTGGAGGCACCCACCCCCGCCGCGCCCTGCGTGGTGCAAAAGCCCACCGTGCAGGAGATGCCGCTCACGAGAATGCCAAAGATGAAGGCCTTCAGCAACCCCACCCAGAGATCTTTCAGCTCGGCGGCCTCAACAATCTGGCCCATAAACTGCAGGAAGGGGATATTGAGCTGCGTGTAACCCACAAGCGCTCCGCCGAAAAAGGCCACCACGCACGTATAGAAGGAGAGCAACGGGGCCATCATTGCCATTGCCCACAGCCGCGGCACCACCAAAAACCGCACCGGACTCACACTCATCATCTCCAGCGCAGCAATCTCTTCATTGACGGTCATCGTGCCCAACTGCGCGGCCATCGAGGAGCCGACACACGCCGCCAAGATAATCCCCGTCATAAAGGGCCCCATCTCGCGAAGCATCGCAAAGGAGAGCGTGTAGGCCACCATCAACTCCTGCGAAAACTGCCGGAAGGCAATCCCCAGTTGCAACCCCAAAATCATCCCCGTAAAGAGCGCCACCACCGTGGCCACCGCCAAGGTGCCAATCCCCACCACATAAAGCTGGCGCGCCCAGGTGCGCCGGCATTCGCGCTCCAGAAAGATGCGCGGCAACCCCAGGGCGGCCAAGGCCGTCACCTGCACGGTAAGCCCAAGCCCCGAGAGCAATCGTGCAGCCAGATTACCGGCCGCTTCGCGTGTCAACATCATTCGCCATCCTCCTCGCCCGCCTCGCGGTGCGTCCGCCACCAAATCAGCCCCCAGAAGAGTTCATGCAAGGTCTCATCCGAATCCGCCTCGCGCCGCGCCGTATAGAAGGTCCAGAAGGGCGCCCAATTGCGCTCAACCGCCGGCACATCGTGAATCGGGAAGAGAATCAACGAGCGGCGATCCTCGCCCGTCTCTTCGTGAAAGCGGCTCGCATAGAAGGGCCACAGACGAAAGGCGCGCTGCTGCACCCGACTGCGCCCGCGGACATCATAGGCCACCACCTCTTCATTCAGATAGAAGGGCCAAAAACGCGTCAGGCGCGTACGCTGCACCTCCGTCTGCTGACGCTTGTGGATAGCCAAGGGATAGAGGAACCACCATCCATCGCGCGTGCCGCGGTGGGTCATGCCCCAGAAACGCCAGGCCTTCCAAGTGCTCTCCTTCGGATCGGTGTAACGCTCAAAGAGCGGCCACGGAGCCCGAATCAGACGCGCGCCGTCGGTGGTGGTGGAGTAACGGAAGAGCGGCGGCAACAGCCCCCAGCCCTGCTCGGTATCCGCGTCAATCCGCTCGCAAATCGGCCACAGACACCAGGCGTGCCCCTTGTGCCGCCGAGCGTGGAAGGTCTGGTCGTTCCAAAACGGCCAAAGCATGAAACGCGCGTCATACTCCGGCTCGCGCTTGGTGCCATAGAGCGGCCAAAGCGCCCAACGCGTGCGGTCAGGATCGTACTTCAACGAGAAAAAAGGCCACCCAAAGTAGTCGCGCATCACGCGCCGCGACCCATCGGTCCGATAACGCAACCACAGCGGAAAAAGCGCCCACTGGAAGTCCTCGAGCATAAAGAACTTCGGCAACTTGCCATAGACCGGAAAGAGCCCCCAATAATTCACATCCTCATCGCGCCCATGGGTCCAAATCGGCGGAATCGAAAGCGAGTAATCGCGCGAACGACGGCTTGTGCGATCCTCCTCCTGCCAGAAGGTCATCACCACGCGCCAGTGAAACTCATCGCCACGCCACCCAAAGTGCGTCAACGGCCACAGCAACTCCATATCCCGATCCACCCGCCTGACCGGCGATTGCTCCCACGCAAAAAACGGCCGCACCGCCAACCGCGTCATCCCCTCCCCTTCGCGACTGCCCCACTCAAAAAAGGGCCCCAAGCGCAGACGAAACGCGCCCGCCGGATCCGGCGCCGCTCCCGCAGCCGCCATCCAACACAGTCCAAAGACCAACAATACAAAACGCCAACACCGAGACATACAACCCCATGATAGCACACCCCCCGCGCACCTGCAATAGAGGGGCGCGGGCGCGCCCCGTGAACGGTGAACAGTGAACGGTGAACGGGGCGCGCTGACGCGCGCGTGAGGGTGGCGGCTGCGCCGCCGAGAGGTGCGCCTACGGCGCGCCGGGGGCCCCGCCCCCGTGCCCCCGCCCACGAGCAAGCTCGTGGGCACGCCGGGCCGCGCCGCCTTTGGCGGACGCGTGGGGCTGCCGAGGACGGCGGCACACAGAACGGAGAACGCCCGGCCTAAGCGGCCCTTCCGGCAGCCGGCCCACCACACCGCGCCCTTCCTGCGAGCCTGCGCTTCTAAAACCACAAGGCACCCTCTGCGCTTCTTTGGGTTTCCTCCTGCGTCTATTTCAGCGTGCTCCGTGGTTGCTAATTCTGCGTGTATTTCGGCGTGACAAGGCCTCCACTGCGCTTCTTTTCTTTGTGTTTCTTTGTGCTCTTTGTGGTTGCTAACCTGCGAGTATTTCGGCGTGCGTTGCGCTTCTTTGTGGTTTCCCCCTGCGTCTATTTCGGCGCTACAAGGCCTCCACTGCGCTTCTTTTCTTTGTGTTTCTTTGTGCTCTTTGTGGTTGCTAATTCTGCGTGTATTTCGGCGTGCCTGCGCTGCTTTGTGGTTTCCCCTGCGTCTTTATAACCTCGCGCAGGTTAAGCGCGGGCGGCGAGGAAGTTGCGGGCGTTTTGGGCGGTGAGCTCGGCGAGTTCGTTGTAGGGGATGGCGCGATAGGCGGCGATGGCGCGCAGGATGCAGGGGAGGTTGCCGGGCTGATTGTAGAGCAGTTGGTGCTGACCGAGGACGAGGGGGTCGCCGCCAATGGGAAAGCGATCGGGGGAGTCGGTCTCGACAAGGAGGCGCTGGAGGGGGAGGTGGGGGAGCAGCTCGGGGAGGAGGCGCGCGGCGGGTTTGAGGATGCCGCCACCAACGCTGAACCAGACATTTGCACGCTTAAAGAAGGGCAGGGCGAGCAACTCGTGCGAGAAGCTGATGCCGTGAAGTTGCCAAGCGCAGACGCGCTCGGCCCAGGGTTCGAGGAAGCGGAAGAGGAAGGACCAGGCGCGCGCGCCGTGGAGAATGACCGGGCGCCCGAGGCGGACGGCGAGGTCGAGTTGGGCGGTCAGGGCTGCGCGCTGGGCGGTGCCGCCATCGTGGACGCGGCGGATGCCATCGAGCCCAATTTCACCGATGGGGGCATTGGGGTCGGAGGCGAGGGCGCATTCCAGGCGTTCGAGCCAGTTGGGGACCGAGACGGCGGCATACCAGGGGTGCAGGCCGTAGGCCGTGGTGGCGGCAAGGGAGGAGGAGACCTCCATGGCCCACTCCTCGGGGCGGGTGGCGCAGTCGATGCAGGCGGTGACCCCGCCATCGAGCGCGTCCTTGACGTAGCGGGCGTGGAAGGGGAGGATGCGCGCGTCGCGGAGGTGGAGGTGGGCGTCGAAGAGGGCGGGTGAGCCACTCATAGGCCGGGCCTTTCGGGCCAGAAGACCTTGGGCTCGGAGGAGAGGTGCAGGGCATCGGCCGTGGGGAGGGCGGCGTAGCGCGCGAGCATCTCGGGGAGGGAATCGCCACCCAGCTTCTCAATGAGGGCGGCGGCCAGTTCGATGAGGATGACGCTCTCGATGACGACGCAGGCACGGGGGACGGGGCAGGTGTCGGAGCGCTCGTAGGTGGTCTCGGCAGGTTCGCCGGTGGCGAAGTCGAGCGAGCGCTGGGGGGTGAGGGTGGTGGGAATGGGCTTCATCGCCGCGCGAATGAGGAGGGGCTGGCCGGTGGTCATGCCCGCTTCAAGGCCGCCAGCGCGGTTGGTGGGGCGGCAGACATGGCCGGCGGCATCGCGCACGATGGGGTCGTGCAGGGCGCTGCCGAGGAGCTCGGTGTTGGCGAAGGCTTCGGCGAACTCGACGCCCTTGATGGCGTTGACGCTCATCACGGCGGCGGCAAGGCGGGCATCGAGGCGGCGCTCGGGGGTGACATAGGAGCCCAGGCCAATGGGCAGACCATCGACCTGGCAAGCGATGACCCCGCCGAGGGTCTCACCCTTGACGCCGGCGAGGTGGATGGCGTTGGCGTAGGCATCGGCCTGCGATTGATTGGGGGCGCGGACCGGGGAGGTGGCGGCGAAGGCCAGCGCTTCGGCCGGGGGCACGGGGACTTCGCGGACGGCGCCGAGGGAGGCGATGTAGGAGCCGGCGCGGATGCCAAAGTGACCGAGGAAGGCGCGGGCGATGGCGCCAACGGCCACGCGGCAGGCGGTCTCGCGGGCACTGGAGCGTTCAAGGGCGCAGCGGATGTCGTCAAAGCCATACTTGACGCAGGCGGCAAGGTCGGCATGGCCCGGGCGGGCGGTGGTGTAGGCCGGGACGGCGCGGCCCTGCCAGGCGGCGAAGTCCTTATTGGGAATAGAGAGGGCGATGGGCGCACCGGTGGTCTTGCCGGCCATCACGCCCGAGAGGATGCGGGCGCGGTCGGTTTCGATGGCCATGCGGCCGCCGGCGCCGGCCTTGAGTTGGCGGCGGGCGAGGTCGGCGGCGAGGGGCGCTTCATCGAGCGGAAGCCCGGCGGGGACGCCTTCGACGATGACCGTGAGGCAGGGGCCGTGAGATTCTCCGGCCGAGAGATACGAGAAGGCCATAGGTGCACCTCCTTACAAGAAAAGCGCTGCAATCCACGCCAGGAGGACTGCAACGCTCAGGGTATTCCGAAGAAAGGTCAGTCGCTTCGGATGGTAGATGACAATGAAACGATCTTGGAGCTTGTCCCAGAACATAGGTTAGCGCGCTTCGAGCGCCTTGACCTTCGCTTCCAGGTCGGCCACCTTCTTCTTCAGCTTGTCAATCAAGCGCGGGAAGAGGAGGGTCTCGGCGAACTTCCGCTTGGGAATGGCCGGGGTGCCAGCCACGTATTCGCCCTCGGGGACGTCCTCCTTGACGCCGGCCTGCGGGGCCACCTGGGCGCGTTCGTGGACGGTGAGGTGCCCGGAGATGCCAGCCTGCGACCAGATGAGCGCGCCGGTCTCAATCTTCGCGCTGCCGGCAATGCCCGCCTGGGCAATGATGCCAACGAAGGGCGCGATCTGGACATTGTGGCCAATCTGCACGAGGTTATCGATCTTGACGCAGTCACCCACGCGCGTCCGGCCAAAGCGGGCACGGTCAACGCAGGTGTTCGAGCCGATCTCGACATCGTTACCGATCTCGACGATGCCAATCTGCGGGACCTTGTTGATGACCGGGCCCTGCGCGCCGATTTCGACGGTGTAGCCGTAGCCATCGGTGCCAATCTTGACGCCGGCGTGGAGGATGACGCGGTCGCCCAAGATGCACGATTCGCGAATGTTGACCTGCGGGTAGAGGTGGCACTGCTTGCCAATCTGCACATGCTGGGCAATGAAGACCATGCCGTCGATGATGGTGCCATCGCCGATGGTCGAGCCCTCTTCAATGACCGTGTAGGGGCCGATATAGACATCCTTGCCCAGGGTGACGCCCTCGCCGATGACGGCCGTGGCGTGGATGCCCGGCTCGCGCACCACCGGCTTGGGGCCGAAAATCGGCGAGAGGGAGGCAAAGGCCTTGTTGGGGTCCTCCACGCGGATGAGCGCTGCGGCGGTCTCGCCGGCGTAATCCTGCGCCACGAGCACGGCCGAAGCCTTCGTCTCCTTCATCTGCGGAGCATACTTCTGGTTGGCGAGGAAGGAGATATCCCCCTCGCGCGCTTCCAGTAGACTCGCCATCGCGCGGATCTCAATGGCACCATCGGCTTCACAGGTGCCGTTAACGGCCTGGACAACTTCACTCAGCTTCATGGGTTTCCTCCGGCTTGGCTTCGGGAGCGGGTTCGGCAACGGCCTCGGGGGCCGGCGCTTCAGCAGCGGGGGCCTCCGCCGGGGCCTCGGGGGCGGGGTCGACCGGGGCTTCAGCCGGCTTGGCGGCCTCGGGCTTGGCAGCCTTGGCGGCCTCGCGCTCGCGCTTCATCTCCTCGGGGAGCTTGCAGAACTTGGGATTGGCCTCGGGCAGGGCGAGCACGCCATTGTAGTATTCCACAATGTGGCCGCGCTGGAAGAGGAAGGCAATCTGGCGGGCGATGGTGTTGAGCTCGAGCTCAGGGAGCGTCTCCTTGAGGGCGGTCAACAGGTCGTGGCGCGTGCAGAGCGGGTGGGCCGAGACGTAGTCGATGGCCGCCTTGATTTCGGCCACGGCGTGCTCGGTGGTGAAGGGCGTGAGGGTGGTGTTGGCCACGAACTCCGGCCCGCGCGCGTCGTTCCCGCGGAAGAGGGTAAACTTGTGGTGGCGGAAGGCGCCGCGCAGGGCAAAGAAGAGCGAGCGCGGATAGTTCTGCTCGTCGCGCAAGGTGTACTTAAGGAGAATGCGCAGCGGCAGCGAGGGCGAGGTCTGCGCCAGGGAGACCGGCAGGCAGACGTGCTTGGCCTGGCCGATGAGCGTGGGCAGCAGGTCGCGGCGGAAGATGGCTTCGGCCTGGTCGCGGGAGTAGCGCTCGCGGGTGTCCTCGGCGGGCTCGGCGGGGGCCTCCTCGCCCTCGGCCGGAGCGGCCGGAGCCGGCGTTTCGGCAGCCTTCAGGCGATAGACCGTCTGGGTGGTCACCGACTGCTTCCAGGCTTCGATGGCCTCGGGCTCGGTGTGCGTTTCGAGGGTGCGCAGGTAGTCGCGCTCGGGCATGCCGACCTTGGCGGCGAGCTCGGCCACGCGGTGGCGGTAGCTATGGTGGTTCGGGGCACCGACCCACTCGCCGGTGAGCGTGCACTTGGCCACACGCGAGAAGGTGCCCGAAGGGGCCTCGCACGGCTCTTGCTTGACGTCGAAGAAGTCTTCCAGGTGGCTGGCAAGGAGGTGCTGGGCAATCTCGGCCTCGCTCAACGCCACCAAGCCGCACTGCTTGCAGCTCCAGAAGGTGACATCGGTATCGGGCTTGGCCTCCAGGCGCACCAGGCACGCCTGCGGATTTTCCAGGAACATCGAGACGAACTTCTTGACCGGGTAGGCCACGTGCGTGCCCTGCAGCGTCTTGATAATCGAGCCGAGGCTCTTCTGGTTGGGCAGGATGCGGATCTCGGCGTTCAACGGCTTGACCGGTTCGCGGCGCTGGAAGCTCCGGCGCTCGCCACGCTCAGGGCGCTCACCCCCCTCAGGCCGCTCGCGGCGGAAGGGGCGCTCGCTCCGGGGCTCGCCTTCGGGGCGTTCACGGCGGAAGGGACGCCCACCGCGCTCGCCCTCTCGGCGGGCGGGCCGCTCGCGACGGTCACGGCGGTCGCCGAAGTCCCGTGCGGGGCGCTCTTCGCGGCCGGTGCGTTCGTCGTAGTTCTTGCCTTGGTAGCGGCTGGCGTATTCATCAGCGGACTTGCGGGCCCAATCGGGGGCGAAGTCGAAGCTGAGCTTCTCGGTGTTGTCTGCGTCGCTCATCGTGCGCGCTCCTTTAGGCTTGGCCTTGGGCGACGGCGGCGAGGAGGCCACCGGCCAAGAGCAAGCGTTTCTGGCGGGGCGACAGGTCGGTCGTCACGTCAAACGTGGTGTTGTTGGAAAGGTTCTTAACGGTGGCCGTGCCCGCGCCGAGGATGGCTTCGCGCAGGCCTTCGATGGCCAGCTCATCGCCCTGGGCCACGCGGTCGTAATCGGCCGGGTTGGCAAAGACGAAGGGGACGATGCCGAAGTTGATGAGGTTGGCGCGATGGATGCGCTCGATGCTCTTGGCGATGACGGCCTTAACGCCTAGATACATCGGGCAGAGGGCGGCGTGCTCGCGCGAGGAGCCCTGGCCGTAGCTTTCACCGGCGATGATGACATTGGCCTTGCCAGCATCGCGGTTGGCCGAGGCGTTGGCGTAGAAGGCCGGGTCGGTGTGCTCGAAGACGTACTTGGCGTATTCGGGAATGTTGGAGCGGAACTTCAGGCGCGCGCCGGCGGGCATAATGTGGTCGGTGGTAATCTTATCGCCCACCTTGATGGTGGCCACGCCAGCGAGGGCTTCGGTCATCGGCTGACCGGGCGGCACCTGGCCAATGTTCGGGCCGCGGACGATCTCGGTGCTCGGCACGCCAGCTCCGGCGCTCTCGCGGTAGAGGAACATGCCGTCATCAATCGTAAAGGCCTTGGGCATCGGCACGGCGGGCACCGTGAGCGTGCGGGCATCGGCGAAGGCACCGGCGAGGGCCGAGGCGGCAGCGGTCTCGGGGGAGACGAGGTAGACCTTGGCCGACTGCGTGCCGGTGCGGCCCTCGAAGTTGCGGTTGCTCGTGCGCAGGCAGACGGCGTTGGTCGAGGGGCTCATGTGCGCGCCAATGCAGAAGCCGCAGGCATTCTCGAGGATGCGGCAGCCCGAGGCGATGAGTTCGCCCAGCAGCCCTTCATCGGCCAACATCCGCACCACTTGCTTTGAGCCGCAGGCAATGCCCACTTCCACATCGGGGTGGACCTGCTTGCCCTTGAGCAGCAGCGCCACGGTCTTGATGTCGCGGTAAGAGGAGTTGGTGCACGAGCCAATCATAATCTGGTTGACCTTCTGCCCGAGGTGCTCGGCGATGGTCTCCACATTGCCGGGATTGTGCGGGGCGGCGGCTAGCGGCTCGAGGGTCGAGAGGTCGAGCTCCCAGGTTTCGTCGTAATCGGCGGCCGGGTCATCGGGCAGCAACTCCACCCAATCGCCGCCGCGGCCCTGGGCTTCCAGGAAGGCCTTGGTGATGGCATCGGAGGGGAAGACCGAGGTGGTGACCCCGAGCTCGGCGCCCATATTGGTGATGGTTGCGCGGCTGGGCACATCAAGCGTGGCCAAGGCCGGGCCGGTGTACTCAAAGACCTTGCCGACGTTGCCCTTCGAGCCGAAGCGGCGCAGCACGGCGAGAATGACGTCCTTGGCCGAGACCCCGGGATTGAGCTGCCCGGCCAGGCGAATGCCCACCACCTTGGGCCAAGCGATATTGTAAGCGCCGCCGCCCATCGCCACGGCCACATCGATGCCGCCGGCACCAATGGCAATCATCCCGATGCCGCCGCCGGTGGGCGTGTGCGAATCCGAACCAATCAACGTCTTGCCCGGCTTGCCAAAGCGCTCGAGGTGGAGCTGGTGGCAGATACCGTTTCCGGGCTTGGAATAGACGATGCCATACTTCCGCGCCACCGACTGCAGATAATCGTGGTCATCGGCATTCTCAAAGCCGATCTGCACGGTGTTGTGGTCCACATAGCTCACCGAGAGCTCGGTCTTCACGCGGTCGATGCCCATGCTCTCAAACTGGAGATAGGCCATCGTGCCGGTGGCATCCTGGGTGAGGGTCTGATCAATACGGATAGCCACCTCGTTCCCGACAACGGGATTTCCAGCAACGAGGTGGGCGCGGAGGATCTTCTCTGTAACGTTCATGCAACAAGCAACTTAACTAACCAACACAAGCTTACGCCGCACGCTTTTCCTGCCAACGGCGCTTGACGGTATACCAAAAGGGAGCCACATAGATATAGAAGAGCGTAACCGGCACCAGATAGCAGCAGCTGATGACCGCAGTCTTCGGGTGGATAAAGAGCCCGACAAAGGCGAGAATGCCAATCAACTGACCCACCGGCGTATTCGTCGGCTTGGGATACTTGAAGGGCGAAACCTGCAGGAAGAGGCAGATGACGCAGTTGATATACATCAGCCAGGAGAGCCAGCCGCCATCCTGGAGCGTCACCCACGCCGGCAACGGATGGTCCGCGCCCCACCCTTTCTTCCACGCCTCAATAAAGAGGACAATCCCCGCCAGGCAGAGCGCGTTGACGGTAATGGGCATCCCCGTGTAGCCGCTCATCCCGTGGTCTTCATCCACCACCTTAAAGCGCGCCAGGCGAATGGCCCCGGAGAGGACAATCGCCAACGCAACCAGCGCCCCCAAGGGGTGAATGGCCGCCTTGGTCAACGCCGAGCCAAAGTCGTGGAAAAGGTAGAAGTAAACCAACATCGCCGGGGCGATGCCGAAGGCCGTGATGTCCACAAAGGTGTCAAACTCCGCGCCAAAGAGCGTCTCGGCCTTGAGCAGACGGGCGGTGGTGCCGTCAATCCCATCGAGGATCATCGCGCCCAAAATGAGCAACGCTCCCAGGTAGAAGTTCCCGGAAGCGGAAAAGAGGATACTCATCAACCCGCAGAGCAGCGCGCCGGAGGTAATGGCGTTGACGCACACCACCTTGTTCGCCTGCATCGAGGGTTTCTTGATATGGAGAATCTTGCGCATCGCGGCCTCCTTTTTCCCTTACTTGCGCTTGGCAATCACCGTTTCGCCCGCGCGCACCGGGTCGCCCGGGTTCACGCACACCGTCACGCGGTCGGCCGGCAGCCAAATATCCATCCGGCTGCCAAACTTCATCATCCCCAGGATGCCGCCGCGCTTGACCGGCTGGCCCTGCTCGAGCCAGAAGATCACGCGCCGCACCACCGGCCCGGTAATCTGCTTGTGCAGACAGCGCAGTCCGTCGGTATCCTCCACCAACACCACCGAGTGCTGATTGTAGAGGCTCGAGCGCTCATCCATCGTCAGCAGATGCTTGCCGTGGCGATACTCGCACAACTTCACCGTGCCCCCAATCGAAAGGCGGTTCACATGCACATGCAGCGGAGAAAGGAAGGTGGAAATCCGCACCGCGCGCTGACCCGGGAAGAACTCCTTGACCACCGCGCTCGCCGGCGAGCCGTCATCTTCCGTCACATACTGCACCGAGCGCACCGTTCCCTCCGCGCCCGAAACGATATTCTCTTCCCCCGCCGGCGGCACGCGCTTGGGGTTACGGAAGAACCACGTCATAAAGAGCGCAAAGACCACGCACAGCGCCAACCACGCCACCGCCACCCACGGCAACCCGGCCACCGGGCACAGCACGCACCCCCCGCCAATACCCAACACCAACGGCACCAAAATCAGCAACCAACCGTTGCGGATAATCAGTTCGCCCTCGCGCTTTTCGTTCTCGTACATCCGTTCGTTCCTTACGCAATACCATCAAGGCCCAACCTTGAAACGCTCTCATAATACCACAGCCCCGCCCATTGGGCAAGCGGAATGCACGCGCGGCCAGGGGCTTGGCTGCCGGCTGGGCTTCGGGCGGCGGGGGCGTTGCCCCCCGCGCACGCGCGGCCAGGGGCTTGGCTACCGGCCGGGCTTTCTCGGGCTGTGGGGCGTTGCCCCCCGCGCAAGCGCGGCCAGGGGCTTGGCTGCCGGCCGGGTTCTCTCGAGCTGCGGGGGCGTTGTCCCCCGCGCAAGCGCGGCCGGGAGCGGGCCGGAGGCAATCGTTAAGCCTTAGGGATGCTGATTCACCCCGGCGCAAGGGATGGCGGCTTTAGGGTCAAAGCCAGGCGGCAGCAGCAGGAAGAGTTCAATTGGAAGCGCCTCGGGATTGTCAAAGCGCCACAGGTCATCCTCCGTTGGCTCCCAACGCGACACCACGGGCAGCCCATTCACCCGAATCACGCACGAGACGCGCGCAGGCAGTTGCAGCGCGAGGGACTTCTGCTGCGTGCGCAGGTAGAGCCCCTGGGGCTTTTCGACCGGTTCAAGCAGTCGCGCAGCCTTTGCCGGCAAGGGCAATGTCGCCGAAAAGAAGGCACGCTCCGTCGGCTTGAGATCGGCCCGCGTGCGCGTATAATCCGGCACCCACGGGCAGCGTTCGGGCAGGTCGCGAAAGAGACAAAGCATGGTGCTGGGCTTCGCGGCAAGCTGTTGGGACTTGGGCGTTCTAGCCTGCGCGGCACGCTCCAAGGGCTGCTGGTAACCCACACCCGTGAGCATCGGCAAGATCGAGGCCTCTGCGACCTCCGCCGGCAGGGGCAACCCAACCATTTCCGCGAGCGTTGGCACCCAATGATCCAACGCGATGGGCTGGACCACGGTATGCGCCGGCCAGATGACATTCTGCCAGAAGAGCGTCAGGGGGAGCGTCCGTTCCTGAGGCGCCAGGAAGATCAACGCATCGCGCGCAATCAGCTGCGGCAAGGTCTCCTTCAGATCCGCGGCGGAGGCCTCCTCCACCAAGACAATGCACAAGGGCGCCGGCGCAATCGCATCCTCCCGGCGAAGCTCCTGGCGCAGCGACAACAAGGCATCAATCTGCTCGCACGCTTCGCGCCACGTCAAATCCTGCACCAAAAGCAACCGATAACCCGCCGCCTTCAACACTGGCAACGGCCCCTTGGCACAAAACTCATCGGTGGAGAGCGCGGTGTGCTCCAGCGTGGTCCCCGCATCCCACAGCGCCTTCAAGGCCGAACGATAAGCCTTCACCCCCTCGGTCAGTCGCGGAGCCAGAAAGAGAATGTCCGGCGCCTGCGTGGCCTTTTGCCCGGTCAATTCCAAGACTGCAGCCCGCGCCGGTGCGCGCGCGCCCTCCTTCGCTTGCGCGGCCCCCACCCCAAGCGCAAGCGCCAGCACGCCGGCAAGCACCCCTCTCAGCGGCAGAGCCACCACCAAATCCCCCAGTTCACCGCCAAGGCATAGAGTTGCGAAGCAAAGTCATCGGCCACAATGCCCCACCCCTCCGGCAGATACTGCACCTGACGCGCCGGCGGCAACTTAAGAATATCCAACACGCGAATCGTCACAAAGGTGACAGGGATTAGCCACCACACCTCCGTCAGCGGCAGCCCCATCGTGGCAATCGGGTAGAGCATCCACTCATCGGCCGTGATGCGCCCGTCATCCTTCTTCTTCAGCGTCCGCTCCGAAATTGTGCAAATCGGCACCGCCAGCAACGCCAACGCCAGGCACAACACCCCCTGCGCCCACACCGGCACCCACGCGGCAAAGGCACATGCCAGCGCCACCCCCGGAAGCGACCCAAAGGTCCCCGGCGCCACCGGCGCCACCAAGCCAATCCCCAGCCCCGTCCCTAGCCAAACCGAGAGCCGCTGCGAAAAAGAGGCGCCCAGCGTTGCTTCCGGGCGCGCACCTGCGTAGGGATCAGGACCTTTCCAGCCCATTACTGCCCCTTCGTCATCCGGTAGAAGGTCAAGAAGGAGCGAATCACATCCTCCTTGGTCACGTCGTCGATTGTATAGGGGACGCCCTCCGGGCGGAAGGGCTCATCGTGCGTGGTCGTACGCGAATTCATCCGCACCACGCGCGCATTCGCCCGCGGCAAGATGCCATTGCTCACGTACTGGCGCGTCACCGAATAGCAAATCTCCTCGACGCTTGCATTCTCCCGATAGATGGTCAAAATGGTCGACGCCGGGGCCTCGCGGACATTCGCCGTCCGCCCCAAGCGCCGCATCTCATCGGCAATCTCATTCAGCGCCGGCGTGGCCACCTCATTCAGGAACTTCACGAAACGCGCATTCTCCCGCTCGGCGCGGGAGGACTGCGAATCGCTCAAACAGATATTCTCGAGCTCCTGCTTCCAGTCAGCCATAGGACTTAGTCCTCAAGCTGGAAGTTGATAATCGGGAAGAAGGGAACCGTCGAGCCCTTGATGACATTAATCAGGCCGATTTGATAGCCATAGCTCGAATTGGTGGTGTTAATCAAACCAATCTGCAACCCGCGCATATCGAAGGAGGTGTTCAACAGACCAATCTGCGCGCCGCGCATCACCGAGGTGTCATTCCAGAGGAGCGCAAGCTGCACGCCATCCAGGTGGAAGGCCTCGTTCACACCAACAAGCGCAACCTGCAGCGCCCCTGCGCGGTCGCGCACCTTATTGCGCAACAGGGCCAACTGCAAGCCATACGCATTCTGCGCTTCACCGCTAATCGCCAAATCCAGACCCGTCAAGTCATGGCAGGTATTCCAAGCGCTCAGACGCAGACCGATGACATCAATCGTCTCCTCGCCACCAATGGCAAAGGGCACCGGCTCAATCGTACGCGTCTCGGTCCGCTGGAAAGTGTCAGCCGCCTCCGGCGCTTGTTCAGCACCCTGCTGCTCGGCGGCGAACACGCCGGCAACCATCGAAAAACAGGCAATTAAGGCCACAGTCAGTTTCTTCATAACGTCCTCGCTTGGGTTACTAGTAGAGAGCGTCTCTCTCACTTGCCCTAAATGCTACTCCATTTCGCCCCAAAGCGCAAGCCTTTTTTGCAGCCCGCCTGAGGAACTGGGCGCGCCCGGGCGGGTGCACGACCAACCTCGGGCGGGTGCACGGCCAACCTCGGGCTGGTGCGCGGGGAAGGGCGCGGCCATTGGAGAGGCTGGGGGTTTTGAGCCAGGCGGGCGCTGCGCGCCCTGCGCGGCAAATATGCCGCGCCACAGAAGGCCGAGCGAAGCGAAGGCGCTATGCCAACACCGGTGAAAGCAGGAGGAGGGCTGGCCTTTCGGTAAGCGGCTCACGCGCCGGGCGGGGCGGAGGCCAGGGCGCGGCCATTGGAGAGGCTGGGGCTGCCGGGCGGGGCGCGGCCATTGGTGTGGCTGGGGGTGCAAGGCAGGTGCGCGGCCATTGGAGGGGCGGGGGGGTGCCGGGCGGGTTTTCTCGGGGTGCGGGGGCGTTGCCCCCCGCACAAGCGCGTGCCGGGGGTGCGGCTGGGGGCCAGAAGGCTTGGCTGCCGGGCGGGTTTTCTCGGGGTGCGGGGGCGTTGCCCCCCGCGCACGCACGGCCAGGGGCTTGGCTAAGGCCGGGCGGGCGCACCGGCCGGGGTGGAGCGCCCTGCGCGCCCGAGGGGCGTGGGGGCGAGCAGCCCCCACCCCACTCCACCCCACCCCACTCCACCCCGCCCACGCGCTAGCGCGTGGCGCGGGCTCGGAAGAGTTGGGTCTGGGGACCGGAGACGAAGGGCACAGCGAACCAGCGCTCGCCGGTGGCGGGGGTGAGGCCCAGGGCGTTTAGATCGGCCTCGCCCAAGGAGGCGTCATCCGAGAGGGCACCATCGACAAGCAGCTTGACCTGCGTCTGGGCCCCGTAGTCAGCCGGCGAACCCGCGGCATCGACCTTGGCGCAAAGGATCACATACATCTGATCCTGCGTCACGGTGGAGCCGGCGGCGGGGGCGCGCTGAATGCGCATCTCGGAGATACCGAAGTCGTAGTTAGCGGTCAAAATCTGCGTGGTGCCATCCACGCCCTTGACGGTAGGCTCCACGCCGGTAAAGAGCACCGGTGCGGCAGCCGAGGCAGGCGTATCGAAGCGATACTGCGTCACGCCGGCGGATGGGAGCGGCAGTCGTGCCACCAGCTCGGTGTACTCCGCATCACTCAACGCCGCCGCCTCCGGGCGCTCGATGGCGACCGCGGCGAAGGCCTCCGGCGCCTCGCTCTCCTGGAACCAGAGATTGGCGAGCGAGGTCCACGCGCTCGGCCGTTCGCCCAGGAAGGTCAAAGAGCCCAAACTCGCCAGGGTCGGCGCGCTCGCCTTGACCACGCCATTGCGATTGGCAATCAAGGGCTGCGCGCGGAAGGTGGCGCTGTTCGTCGAAGTGACCTGCGCGCCCTCGTAATAGACCACCTCCAGGCCGGAGATCTGCCCAGAGAGGGACACATTGACATTCCCGATGGCACCGCCGGCCGAGCAGAAATTTCCCGTGGAAGCCTCAATCACCGCCTGCGGACGCAGCAGCACCCGGTTGTCCTTGCAGAGCACCGTCGCCGTCCCCGCCCAGTTCATCTGGCCGATGAGGGTGCCGATGTCGGCATTCGCGCTCATCGTGACGTCATTCCCAAGCGAGTCGGTGGCGTGAGTCGTGAGCTTGCCGGCGAAGTCGACGGTGCAGTCTTTGATGGTGACAGTGGTGCCCGCCGGCCCCCAGAGGCTGCCGACGAGCGCGGCCACCTCGTGCTGCGCGCGGATTTCGGCCCCCTCGCGCACGATGAGCGTGACGCCCTCCACGCACCCGCCGCTGGCCAGGTTCGCCGCCAACAGCGCGCCGTTGGCACCCTCGCCGCCGCGCGTCGAGAGGGTGACATTGTTCCCCTTTCCTGTGCCGGTATCGGCCTTGCGGTCGCGCCGCGAGATGACGCGCCCGGCGAAGTCAATCGTCAGGTTGCGCACGGTGCCGGTAAGCGTCTTGAAGAGCCCCACCTCGTCGTAGGAGACAATCCAGGTCTGCGCCGGGAAGGTGAGGGTGTGGCCGTTGCCCTCGAGCTCGCCGGCGAAGGCGGGGATGGGCTTGGGATCGTGAGCAAAGGTGATGTCGGCCACCAACTTGGCCTGCGCCACCTCCGCGGCATGGTCGGCGAACCAGAACCAATCGGTCTCGCTAGCCAGGCAGTAGGCACCCGCCTCGTCCTGCGCCGGGGCCGGCCAATCGTAGCTGGTGCGCGGCCAGATGACCTGCGCCTGGTGGCGGCCGAGCGCGTAGGGCGAAGACCAGGGCGTGTCGGTGTAGTAGCCCCAGCTCATCACGCCGCCCAGGTTGCGCTCCAGGATGCGCCGAACCTTGCCGCGATAGGTCGTGGGGCCATTGAAGGTCTGTAGCGTGGCGTTGCCGCTGTAGGTGCAGGCATCGCAGTCGTTGCCGGTAAAGCCGGTCTGCGCCACGACGATGTTCCACCCCGGCTGACTCCAGTTAACGGTGTCGTTGCCGTAGATTGGCATCCCCACCACGAGCCGCCGCCCCGGCACCCCGCGGTTGTTGATGAGCGTGTCCACGTGGCTCTCGGTCAGCGTGTAGGGCGCGTTGAGCGCGGCGCCGTCGTAAGCCATCACGTTGAGCCAGTCCACTGCCTGCAACGCGCCGCGCACCGGCATACAATAGCCTCCATTGACCGCGGCCGAGAGCGAGAGCCCGTGGGGATAGAAGGCCTTCGCCAGGGCGGCAAAGGTCTCGGCCAGGTTAGCGTGCTGCTCAGCGTTCTCGCAGTATTCGTAGTCGATATCCAGCCCATTGAAGCCCTGGGCCAGGAGCAGCGCCGTCACATTGGCGACAAAGGCCTCGCGGTGCCCGGGGGCGATGGCGCTGGTGGGGTCGCCCCCGCCGCCCTTGACGATGACCGGCAGGATCTGCAACGCGGGGTTATACTTCTCACGCGCCGCCATAAAGGCCGCCGTAGCCGCGCGGGAGGTATCGTCGAACACGAGCGTGTAGGTGCCGTCATCCTGCGTGCCCACCGTGATGTTCCCGATCAAGAAGACGTGCGTCAAGGTGGGCAGACGCACCGCCATCTCGGCCTCGCTCGGGATCGCCGAACACTTGTAGTAGGCGCCGATGATGTCGCGCGCGGCGCGGATTTGGTGCGCGCGCGGCTGCTCGGCATCCGCCGGCGTCACCGCCGCGCCATTGAGCGTCAGACTGGGTATGGTGCAGCGCACCGTGGCGTCGGGAGAGATGCTCGTTGCCACCTCCAGCGTCACCCACAGGTTCCCGGAAGAAAGCGCCGTGTTGCTGGGCGTAAAGGTCACCGTCACCACATCCCCCGCCGCACTGACCTCGCGCGAGGCCCCGTTGGTCGCCGAGGCGCTCCAGGTGGCCAACTGCGTCGCCGTCTGCGGCAGGTAGTGCGGCGTGGCGTAGTTGCTGACCGTCACCGTTGAGCCATTGGTCACCCCCACGCCACTCTGCGAATCGTGCGAGGGCGTATTCCAAAGCGTGACCGCCGTCACCTCCGCCGCCGAGCACTTGTCCAACGCCAACTGCACGGTCACCGAGGTGCACTCGCCATAGAGCAGCGATTCCAGCCCCACCACCGCCTCGGCCCCGACGCCCCGCGTCAGGTAGGGGTGCGCGCGCACCACCTTCACCGCCGGGATGTTCTCGGCCGTGGCGAAGGTCAGCCCCGCTTCGCCCAGATAGTAGAGATAGCCCTCCGGCACGCCCGTAATCGTCCACCCCGCCGGCACGGCCATCGACCCAGCCTGCAGCACCGTTGTGCCCGTGGGGTCGAAGGTCACGCCCGTCAAGTCCAGCGCCACCTGCGCTCCCTCGGCCACCGTCAACGCGCCACTCACCTTCACCGGCTTCTCCGCGCTCGCCACCTTCAGCGTGGCGCTATCCTGCAACGTCAGGCTCCCCACCGTCAACCCGCCCTCCAACACGCCGGCGCAGTTCACCGCACTGCTCGTATTCCCGCTGCCGCCCAACATGGCCCCCGCCGCCACCGTGTAGGCTCCGCCGCTCGTGTGCGCGGCATTGAGCTCGTAGCGCCCGGCGGAGATCACCGTCGCGCCCGTATACGTCGGCGCATAACCCACCACCACCGTGCCCTCGCCTTCCTTCGTCAAGGTCGAGACCACCGACCCGCTATCTGCCGGCGCATTCCACAACGCCCCATTGACCGTCAAGGTCCCCGACCCGGCCACATCAATCGTCGTCGCCGCCGAGAGGTTCATCGCACCAGTCAGCGTGCCGCCCTCTGCCGAGACCTCAATCCGCGAGGGCAGGTTCACCCCGCACCACGTCGCGCCCGCCGCAGAAGCCCCCGAGTTCAGCGTGCCGCCAGAGAGCTCCAGCGTGCCCGCATTGCGCAAATCCACATAACTTCCCTGCCCCAACACCTGCCCGCTCACCGAGAGCCCCTTCAGGTAGCTGCGATTGTTCGCCGGTAGCTGCACCGTGGCCCCACTTGCCACCTGAACGCGGAAGCGCATCCCGCCCCACTCGCCCTCGCCAGCCGTCGGTGCCAAGTTCACGCGCCCGGCCTGGACATCCAGCAGCAGGTTGCTCGACGTTGCGGCCGTATACGCGCCACTCAGCGTCAGCGTCCCATCGCCCTGCTTGATTAGCGTCGCCTCCGCCTCGTCAACCGTCGGCCCAATGACCGTGCCTATCGTGCGGTCGGTCACCTTCGCCTCGTGTGTCGCGGTATAAGTGGCCCCGGCCCCCAGCGTCAGCGTGCCGGTAAAGACCGCATTCGCCTTGGCCACCGACTCCCCAGCCGCCACCGCAAAGTCCCCCACGGCCTCAGAGCCCACCGGCAGCGCCGCCTCGTTCGCGGCCAACCACGCCACCTGCTCGGCGCTCATCGGGAAGTCAAAGAGCGCCACCTCGTCAAAGTCCGTTGTCGAAGGCGCAGACTTCGTGGTGCTGCCATATTCTCGCCGCGCCTTCCCCAGCAGTAGCTCCGTCACGCTCCCCTCAAAGGTACAGGCCTTGCCCCCCCCCGTTTGACCATCGATGTAGAGCGTTAAAGTCCCCGCTGTTGCCTCGCCACTCGGCGGCGCATAGACAATCGCCACATGCTGCCAGCGCTCGCGCACCAACGCTGCCCCCATCGCCGGCGCGGCAAAGGGGTCGCTCGTGCCACTCTGAACCGCATGATAGAGCACGTAGGTGTTCGCGCCATTCCGCTCCAAGCGCACATCGGCCGAGCCGATGCAAAAGCTCATAAAGTCGTCCCACGCTTTCTCACTCTGCGTCTTGATGTGAAACGAGAGCGTAAAGCCGTTCTCCGCCGTGGCCCCCAACGAGGCGCTCTGATCGCCCAGCTTCACAAAGGCCCCGCCCGACTTGTATTCATACGCCACATTCCCAAAGCGCGCATTCGCCTCCCCCGTTACATAGTTGACCCAGCCGCCGTCTTTCTGCGCACTAGGCGATGCTTGCGTTCCACTATTCGTCAACGGCGCGCCGCTCGAAAGGTCCCCCTCGAACTTCAACAAATACGGCATCGTCTCGGCCACACCCAAGCGACCTAACAAGACAGCCAAAAACAGCAGACAACATGTTTTCATCTTTCATCTCGCTTTCTGCCACGGATTCCCGCAACATCGCTAACCTAACACACCTTCGCTCCCCTTGTAAAGCGCCTAGCGGGCTGCCGGCCGGGTTTTCTCGGGCTGCGGGGCGTTGCCCCCGCGCACGCGCGGCCTGGAGTGTGGCAGGGGGCGCGGCTGCCGGCCGAGTTGTCTCGGGCTGCGGGGGCGTTGCCCCCCGCGCACACGCGAGCCGGGGGTACGGCCATTGGCCGGGCGGGCGCACCGGCCGGGGTGGAGCGCCCTGCGCTCCCGAGGGGCGTGGGGGCGAGCAGCCCCCACCCCAAAGCGGCCTCTCCCGTGCCCTGCGCGGAGTTAAAGAAAAAGCCCCGTGCGGGGCACGGGGCAGGAGATTTGCCGGGGCTATAAGCCGAGTTCTGTTCCCTTTCGGGCGTCAATCATTAAACTAAGCACCCAACCCGCGGATTCGGCCGAAGCCGTTGGCGGCGCGAGCAGCGCCTCTCCGCCTATTTGGGCTTGCTCCGGATGGGGTTTGCCTTGGCACGGCACCTTTCGGTGGCCGCCGGTGGGCTCTTACCCCACCTTTTCACCCTGACCGCCCGAGGGCGGCGGTTTGTTTCTGTGGCACTTTCCGTTGCGCAGGTTTGCCCTGCGCCCGCCGGTCATTACAACCGGCCATCCTGCTCTGTGGAGTCCGGACTTTCCTCCCGGGGTCGAGCCCCGAGCGATTGACCACCCCGGCAAAAAGGGGAGGCGCGGTTCGCTCGCCTGAACGGCTCGCAGAACACGCTAGCGGACAGCGGTCAGCCGACAGCTGACAGCGCTGGCGCTCGATGTGTTTGGCCCGTCTGAGCCGTGGTTTTCATCTACTAGGCACTCCGCCTATCCGTCGCGTTAGCGCGCTGTCCGCTGTCCGCTGTCGGCTGACCGCTCAAATCAGAATGCGGCCGCAGGAGGGGCAGTGGACGGTGCCGGCGGCGCCGCGGCGTTCAGCGGAGAGGACCGCCTGGGTGACGGACTGGGGCTGGATGAGGTTGCAGCCGGGGCAGACATTGCGCTTGCGGTCGTACTCCACCACGCAGGGCCAGCGGGTGAGTTTGAGGCGGGTGTAGTAGGCCAGGAGATCGGCGGGAACCTCGGTGGCGGCGGCCTCACAGCGGGTCTTGGCCTCGGCGGCCTTGGCCTCGATGTCGGCCTTACGCGCGTCGATGGCGTCATAGATTTCCTGGACGGCAGCCTCTTCCTGAGCCTCGAAGGCGCGGGCTTCATCGAGCTTGCGCTCGGTGGGGGTGACATAGCTGCCGGCGCGGTCGGCCTCGGCGGCGGCACGGTTGGCCTCGGCGAGGGCGGCGGCGTGTTCGCGCTGAGCGGCCTCGAGGGCGCGGGCATTGGTCAAGCCGGTGGCGTTACGCTCGGCGCGGCGCATCTGGTCGCGATGGCGGTTGTAGTCATCCTGGAAGCGATTGTAGGTGCGGGCGGCGGCCTCATTTTCCTGGACGGCGACTTCGACGGCGTCGCGAGCGGCCTGGAGACGGGCTTTGGCCTCGGCACGGCGCTTGGGGAGCAGGACCTTGAGTTCGTTCTGCAGGGCGCGGTGGAGGCTGTCTTCGTTCTGGAGGGCGAGGAGGCGTTGGATGTTGTCCATAGTGTGTCCTTGTTGATTAAAAGTAGAGGTCGCGCTCGCCGTTTTTGATACGGTCGAGGCGGCGGAGGGCTTCTTCGCGCAGCTTGGGTTCAAGCTTGGCCACTTCGCGCTCGATGACAGCGCGGCCCTTGGCCTTGACTTCATCCGAGGCGTAGTCCTGCAAGTATTCCGCCAGGGTCATGATGGCGTTGGGGGTGCAGAACTTGCCGATGAAGCCGGGAATGGCGTATTCCATAAAGTGTTCGCCGGTGCGGCCGAGGCGGTAGCAGGAGGTGCAGAAACTGGGAATGTAGCCGCCATCGAGGATCTCGCCAATGACCTCATCGAGGCTGCGCGTGTCACCCACCTTGAACTGCTCGCGATTGAGGGTCTGGGTGTCCTTCTCGCGCTTTTCCTGATAGCCGCCAATCTCGAGCTTGGTGCCCGCGTCAATCTGCGAGACGCCGAAGGCGAGCACTTCGCGGCGCAGCTCGGCCGGTTCGCGCGCGGTCATAATGAGCCCGGTGTAGGGCACGGCCAAACGCAGAATGGCCACCAGGCGCTTGTACTCCCAGTCGCTCACCTGCCACTCCAGCTTCAGATCCAGCCCCGCGGCCGGCTTGATGCGCGGGAAGGAGAGGGTGTGCGGCCCCACGCCGAACTTCTCCTGCAGATAGCGCGCGTGCGTGACCATCGCCAGCACCTCAAAGCGCCAATCGTAGAGCCCGAAGAGCACGCCCAGGCCCATATCGTCAATCCCGGCGCGGAAGGCACGGTCAAAGGCATTCAGGCGCCAGAGGAAGTTGGCCTTCATCGTGCCGGCCGGGTGCCACTGCGCGTAAGTGGGCTTGTGATAGGTTTCCTGGAAGATCTGATAGGTGCCAATGCCCGCCTCCTTCACAATCCGGAAGCCCGCCTCGTCCAACGGTGCGGCATTGATATTCACGCGGCGAATCTCGCCCCGCCCCTTCTTGGTGCCATAGGTCACCTTCACGGTGTGGGCGATGAACTCGGGGTCATACATCGGGCTCTCGCCATAGACCAGGATGAGGCGCTTGTGGCCCAGGTCTTCGAGGCTCTCGACCTCCTGCTTGAGCTCCTCATCGTTCAGCGTCTTGCGCACCGCGCCGGTGAGCGAGCGCCGGAAACCGCAATACTTGCAATCGTTCGTGCAATAGTTCCCCACATAGAGCGGCGCAAAGAAGACAATTCGGTTGCCATACACATCGCGCTTGAGCTGCCGCGCCGCCTCAAAGATCTCTTCCACCAACTCCGGCGACTCCGCCCCCAACAGCACCGCCGTCTCCTCAACCGTCAACGCTTCCTTGCGCAAGCTCTTGGCAATCACCGCGCGTACAGCCGCCGGATCTTCGCGCATCCCGGCAACCATCGCCTCTAACTTCGCATCATCGATGAAGTCCACCGCGTCGGCGGGCAAGGTTGTATCCATCTTGTACATAAACTACTTCTCTCCTTTACCCGAGCGCGCCTTTTCTGCACCACGCAGACGTGCCGCACGCTACCATGAGGTAAATCGCCCTATATCATACACCGCCTCACCCCTTTTGCGCAACTCACCACACCGGCCGCACCACAAAGGCACGCAAGAAGGCTCGCAGATTGAGCAACCACAAAGAACACAAAGAAACACAAAGAGAAAGGCACGCAGAGACACGCAAAGGCGCGATGAAAAGCGCGGGAAGGCACACCGGCGCGCTGCCGCGCCTGGCCCAAAGCCCCCAGCCACTCCCATGGCCGCGCCTGGCCCAAAGCCCCCCAGCCGCTCCAATGGCCGCGCCCTGGCCTTCACCCCGCCTGGCGCGTGAGGTGCTTACCCAAAGGCCAGTCCTCCTCCTGCTTTCGGCGGTGCTGTGGCGCGGTGCTTGCGCCGCGCAGCGAGCGTCAGCGAGCGCCTGGCCCAAAGCCCCCAGCCGCGCCAATGGCCGCGCCCTGGCCTCCACCCCGCCTGGCGCGCTGCCGTGCCTGGCCCAGAGCCCCCAACTGCTTACACTGGCGCGCCTGGAGGGGTTCGAACCCCCGACCCGCGGCTTAGAAGGCCGCTGCTCTGTCCAACTGAGCTACAGGCGCAAAAGAAGGGATTAGTCGTCTTGGAGGTTTTTGAGATTCGAGAGGTTGCCCCAAGACATCCAGTCGGGCTCATCCTGTTTGGGGAAGGCGCGTAGCCAGACATCAAAGGCAACACGGAAGTCGGCGCTGTGTTTGCGGCCGTCAAGGGAGGTGTAAACGGGGTCGTATTCGGTGGAGACGCGCAGGCTGATGCAGTCGAGGTTATACTGCACATAGCCGCCGACCTCCTCCAGGTCGCCATACTCCAGATTATAGCGGGCGTAGGCCGACCAATCGATGGTGTCGCAGAGGTGGTGGACAAAGCCGCCATAGATGATGCGATCGCGCAGCATATCGCTCCAGTAGCAATCATAGAGCTCGTGATGGCGCACGAGGTAGCCGGCGTAGAGCGTGAGGGTGGAGGAGAGGCGATACTTGCCGTTGATATCCCAGAAGGCAAGGCGGTTCTCCTCGGGGTCATACTGGAAGTCCGAGGCGAGGTGAAGGTTCTTGGTGGGCGTGAGGGCGGCATCGAGCCCCAGGAGGCGCCAGCCGGTCTCTTCGGAGAAGCGAACCGCCTCGTGATACGTCACGCGATTCCAGTAGCGGCCGCGCCAGCGGACCCAGTGGTCTTGGGTTTGGAAGACATAGGTGCCGTAGAGGTCGGCCGAGAGGTAGTCGCTCAGGCCGCTATCGGTGCGCTTTTGGAGGAAGTTGCGCAGACCCAAGCGCAGACCGGTGTAGCGATGGAAGGGGGTGAGCCCATCGGAGACAAAGCGGTCGCGCCACTCGAACTCCTGATCCAAGCGGTCGAAGGCGTAAGGGATGTCCTCTGCGCCAGCCTGGGAGGCGGGCACACAGGTGAAATCGAGGTAAGGCACAACGGTGTGGCGATAGCCCTCAAAGTCGCGCCAAGCACGGGCCTGAAGGGTCATCCCCAGCTCGAAGAGCGAGCGGAAGAGGTCGTCCTTCTCCATCGCATCGGCGTAGTAGGTGCCGCGCCAACCCAAGCGGGGGGTGAGCGTGACGCCCTCGGCGAGGGTGAAGGGGCGGCGCAGGATGTGGCGCGTATCGAAGCGCCACGTATCGTAGTTCGCCCAGGGGCCGGGCTCCCAGGCAACATCATAACCCCAAGAGCCATCGTGCTTCTCGGGCTGGCGAGCAAGGTAGCCGATGGAGGTCTGCGATTCGTAGTAGAGCTTTTGAATGCCGAAGAGGTTACGCGGGAGGTAATCAATGCGCCACTCGGGCAGACGGCGCACGCCACCATAGAAGGTGTTGAGCGGGGCCATCACGGCGATCGAGGTGGTCCAGTCGCTCTCGCGGTGCTCGTAGTTGGCGATGCTTCGGGGCTGCGAGACGGAGTAGAGGGAGGTCTTCTTGTAGTCCATGCGGAACTCGGGGTCGCTCACCCGCTCGCCAACGATGGAGAGGAAGTCGCGCGGGGAGAAGTCGAGGCGCTCTTCCAGGCCAATGGACCACCGGTGGCGATCCCAGGCATTCGGATCGGGCCAATCCTTGTTGTCCAGCTCGTCTTCGCCCTGGAAGTTGGCATAGTAGAGGGAGAGGCGGCCGGACTGACGGGTCTCTTCGCCAAAGAGCCCTTCGGTCGTCCAATTGAGTTCCTGACCAATCCCCGCGCCGTAGTTGCTGCGCAAATCGGCCATTGTCTTGCCATAGAGGAGGCGACCGGTTTCGGCGCTGCCGGCGATGGGGTAGACATAGCCAATGCGGAGGTAGGCGCCCCACTTATCGGTGTAGCCGGGCATCACGCGCCAGCCGTAGTCGGTGTTGAGATCGCGATAAAAGTACGGGGCCCAGAGGAGAGGGATGCCATAGACGCGGCCCACGGCGTTGCGCATCTCCACGAATTCGCGGTCCTTATAGCGCGCATCGCCCGTGACCGACCAGTGCCAGTGCGCCTCGTCATTCGCGCAGGTGGAGAGCGTGGTATCGTGGGCGTAGAAGATGCCATCGTCATCGCGCACCAGGTCCTCCCCGGCCCTGACCGAGATGGTGCCAAAGCGGAGGAGCCCCGCCCCAACGAGTCCTGCGCCCGTGCGATGGTTGAAATCCAGCCGATCGCCGGACCAACTGCCGCCGGAGGTCGAGGTTACCGAGACGTTGCCCTCGGCGTGGACATCGCCCGTGGAGGCATCGTAAGTGGCGCGGTCGCAGCGCACCGTAATGTCGGAGAAGCGAATGACCACCGCCTCATCGAGCGTCACGCGGTTATTCACGCGGTCAGCCCCCATGTGCGTGGCGGTGACCTGAATCTCCGAGTTGCGGTCGAGCGTGGGCATCAGCGAACCTGTCGAGGCGCCCGCGCCGTTCGCCTTGGAGAGGAGCGAACCCAAGTCGCCCGTCTCCATCGCCAGCGACCAGGCCGGCAGCAGCACGCCGAGCGCGCAGAGGCCCATCAGACCGCTAAACGGCCGGCGCCTCAGAAACCGATAAAACCTCGTCATAGGGGAGCACTTTCCCTGCACGCTCAAACGGCGTGACTTTCGGAGACGGCGTAGAGCACCTTGCCGTTCTTGTCGAGAATGGCGAAGGATTCGGGGTGACGCGCCACTTCGCTCTTGAAGGTCAAGCGCCCGGCATAGCGCTTCTGCATCTCCACGAGCATCTGCTCATCTTCGTTGCGCAAGCGCTCCATCACGGCCGGGGCCACGAGAATCTGCAGATCTGTCTCGCCGTGCCCCATTCCCTGCTGCGTGCGCATCACCGCGGCAATCTGCCGCTGGATATCCACCGAGAGCGCCAGCGGACTCTTGATCACACCGTGGCCCTTGCAGTAGGGGCAATCGATATACATCTGCGAAAGGAGGCTCTCCTCCTGGCGCTGACGCGTCATCTCCATCAGCCCCAGCTCCGAGATGGGCAGCACGTTGGTCCGCGCCCGGTCGCGCCGCACCGCCGCCTTCATCGCCTTGTAGATCTGGTTCTGGTGCTTGCGGCTCTTCATATCAATCAGGTCAATCACCACCAACCCGCCGATATTGCGCAGGCGCATCTGCCGGGCCACCTCTTCCACTGCCTCCAGATTCACCTCCAAAATCGCCTCTTCCTGCGAGCCCTTGCCGCGATGGCGCCCGGTGTTCACGTCCACGGCAATCAGCGCCTCGGTCTCGTCAATCACCAGATAGCCGCCGCTCTTGAGGTTCACCTTGCGCCGGAAGGCCTCCTCCATCTGCGTCTCCACGCCATAGTGGTCGAAAATCGGCAGGTGGCCCTTGTAGAGCTCAATGACGCGGCGGGCGCGGCGCGAAATCCGCCCGGCCACCTCGCGAATGCGGTTGTAGGCCTCTTCGTCATCAATCGTCACCCGGTCGATGTCCTCGGTCAGCCAATCGCGCACCACGCGCTCGACCAGGTCGGGCTCGGAGTAGACGCACGCCGGGGCGCGCAGGGTCTTGATATTGTTCTGCAGCTGCCCCCACACATCGAGGATGTTGCGCAGGTCGCGGCAGAAGGCGCGCTGATTCGCGCCGGCACCCACCGTCCGCACGATAATCCCAACGCCAGGCGGCAAGGGCAAGCGGTCCAAAATCTTCTTTAGACGCAGCCGCTCCTTCGCGTCGGCAATCTTGCGCGAAACGCCGCGGGTGGACTTCGCCGAAGGCATCATCACCAAGTAGCGCCCCGGCAGCGACAGATTCGCCGTCACGCGCGGCCCCTTGGTGCCAATCGGCCCCTTCGTCACCTGCACCACAATCTCGCTGCCCGGAGGGAAGCGCTTGGCAATATCCTCATTGGAGATGCGGCGGCGACGCGACGTCTGGCGCCCCTCATCCTCCTCATCGGCCAACCCGGCCTCCTCATCGGGAATCATATCCCAATAGTGGAGGAAGGCGTTCTTCTTCAGCCCGATATCCACAAAGGCGGCCTGCAAATCGTGCTCCAGATTCTGAATGCGGCCCTTGAAGATGCACCCCACCAGCCGCTCTTCCATCGGGTGCTCCACCTGGAACTCCTCCACGCGCCCATTCTCCACCACCGCCACGCGCGTTTCAAGCTTCTCGACGTTAACGACAATCTCGCGCTTCTTGCTCTTGCGCTTGAAAAGCCAGCCAAACATACATTCGTCCTATCGCAAAAGGGTTCATTCAGTGCCGGAACACCGCCTCGGAAATCCGCCCATGGATTGCCACGCTCTGCAAAACCCCCATCGACGCCATCATCACAAGCATAAACGTTCCGCCTTGACTGATAAACGGCAATGGAAGCCCTGTTATAGGCACTATTCGCACTGTCATTCCTATATTAATAAAAACGTGACAGAAAAGCAAGGTTAACACCCCCACGCACAGCAGCCGCCCCAAATCATCCCGGCAACGCAAGGCAATAATGCTCCCCGGAACCAAAATCCCAATAAGGTAGAGCCCCAACAACACCACAGACCCCACAAAGCCCGTCTCCTCGGCCACCACCGGGAAGATAAAGTCATTCATACTCACCACCGGCGGCAAATATCCCAGCCGATGCTGCACCCCGCGCCCATAGCCCTTCCCCAACATCCCCCCGCTGCCCACGGCAATCTCGCTCTGATAGGCATTGTAGCCATTGGCATGCAAATCGCGCATCGGATAAAGAAAGGTCTCCACCCGACGCACCTGATGCTCGCGCAGACCCGTCCAGCGAATCAACCGCTCCGAGCGCGCAGGATCAACCCCCTCCGCCTTCGCCACCTTCACCAACGTTAGCTCATACCCCACCGCCAGCGCCACCAGCAGCACCCCCACCCCCAACACCTTCGGACTCACCCGCGAGACAAAGAGCATCGCCAGCACCGTCGGCCCCAACACCAACGCCGTCCCCAAATCCGGCTCAGCCAGAATCAACACCGCCGGCACCCCCGCAAGCACCCCGCACACCAAGAGCCCCCGCGCCCCGCGCATCCCGGCCCCCCACCGACTCAACACCCACGAAAGCATCAAAATCACCGCCAACTTCGCCGGCTCACTCGGCTGCAACCCAAAGAGCCACCGCCGCGCCCCCATTCGCGCCACCCCAAGCCCCGGCACCAACACCAGAATCAACGCCCCCAACACCATCGCATACACCCACCCCGAGGCCCGCGCCCACCGCCGGTAATCCCAATACGCCAACACCACCATCAGCAGCGCCCCCCACCCCACAAACTCCAACTGCCCCACCCACAACTGCCGCAACGCCTCCGTCGCCCGCGAGGAACACGCCGAGCGCACAAACATCACCCCCGCCCCCGCTAACACCCCCGTTGCAAACAGCACCGCCCAATTCAAGCGGCACGTCTTCTGCCAAAAAATCTCAATCGCTTCCTTCATCGTTCGCTTCGCTCAACCTTCTGCTTCTCACTGCAGCTTCTCCGGTGTGGCCTGGCGGAGCAGGCCACTGCAAAACCTTCTATACGGCTAAAGCCGCATCCTCCGATAACCCCGCAACCACCTCCCGCGTACCTTCCTGCGTGCCTTTACCCTTTGTGCCCTTTGTGCCTTCCTGCGTGCCTTCCTGCGCGTGCCTTCCTGCGTGCCTTTACCCTTTGTGCCCTTTGTGTTCTTTGTGGTTGCTAAATCCTGCGTGCCTTTTTGACATAGCTCCTTCGCTTCGCTCGGACTTGTGGTTGCTCCCGCGTGCCTTCCCCTGCGTGCCTTTACCCTTTGTGCCCTTTGTGCCTTCCTGCGTGCCTTCCTGTGTTGGTGCGCAGTATATCATAAGCTCGCGCGCGAGGCTCGTGCGAGATACGGGCCGAGAGGGGCCACCGGAGCTTCCGGACTCTCCGGATTTTCCGGGCTCTCCGGCATGTCCGGGGCACGGCACGGCACCACGCCCCCGCCACGGCACCACGCCCTGCACAGCCCGCGGCTCGCCCATCAACCAAGGCGGCAAACTAGGCAAAACAACGCGCAGGGGCCAATCGCAGCCCCTGCGCAGTGGTTAACAGCAAACGCGCTTACGCCTTGCGCCGCAATGCCAAGCCCGCAACCCCCAGCGCCAGCAACGCCAACACCGTCGGCTCAGGAACTTCAGACACCAAGGTGCCACGGAAGGTCGGCTCAATCGGCGTCCCATCCCCGGGATTCTCGCCAAAACTGCCAGTCCACGCATTCGTCGTATCCGTTGCGTTAATCTGCGCCAACGCATACTTCGCAGCATCACCCACCGTCTCGTTGTCAAACAAGACCAAGAAATAGGTGCCCGCATCCACATGCATTCCACCACTGACAACAGAGACATAGTTGGCAAGCGTATCCGATGGAATCGTCCAGGCGCTCTCACCAGTAGCATCTGTCACATTCGTAAGAATCGTGGAGGTGGTCGTACCCTTTGCAAAACTCACGACATCATCATCTGTCAGAGCGCTAATATCCGTGGCATAGACCAACATACCCGACTTCACAGAGCTCGTCCAATCGGCTGTCGGCGCCTTCCAGTTCAGCGTAATTGCCTGGGAGAAGGCTGCGATTGAAGCTACCACAATAGCAATCAAACCCTTTTTCATTATCCGTAACCTTTCTTACTTTACCTTACGACGAAGAGCCAAACCAGCAACACCCAATGCCAACAAAGCCAATGTCGTCGGCTCGGGCGTCCTTGCAGCAGTCCAAGTGCCACCAATGAAACTTACATCGACATAGTCACCCGCGTCAGGGTCTTCGCCAATGTAGTCATTATAGATGCCATTCGTACCACCCGATACATACTGCGTGCCCCCTGCAACTGCGTAATTCCCGGCGTCAGCGTCATAGTTGCCATCTTTAGTCTGGAAGACAACCATATAGAAATAGCCGGTCGAACCAGCCAGATTTTTAGGGAAAGTTCCGTCCGCAAAAGAACCAATCGCAATCGGAGTCGATCCATCCGACGCTTTGGAGAAATAGGCACCGTCGGTTTGAAACAGGGCTCCCTGAGCAGTCCCCAAATTCGCAGATGGAGCAATCGTGCTAAAATCGGACACTTGCGAAGTCGAGTAGACAAAATAGACACCGACATTTCCGCCAGTATACCAATCATACGAGGCATTCGGCACGGACCACTGAACCGTGACGGCGCGAAGCGTCGTCACGATGCAAAGTCCTAATAACACCAAGAAGTGTCTCATATAACGCCTCTTGCCTTAATCCGCGGCAGTAGCAGAGTAGTAGTAGAACGCCTCGCCGGGCTTAATCTTGATGTCGTCAAGATTAATCTCGGCCCCCTTATAATCGCGCCACTTAGAAATCGAGCTATCGTAACGGTAACGCTTGTAGTTCGTGGAGCCCGCAGTCACCAGCAACACCTGGTCGCCCATCTTGGGGGAACTGTAAGATACGGCTCCATCCGCAGCGGTCGCCTTCAAAACCTGCTCGAAGGTAATTTCGGAGGCACCGTCATTACGCATTGCAACGGTCCCCAGCTTGCGAGTTTGGTCGGCACGCGTACGATTTTGGCCGCAGAACAACACGCTATCAGCCGAGGTTTCGCCATTCACCCACAAAATCCGCCCAGGAGACAGGGTCCCATCATCATTAACATTTGTCCCCTTCTGCGATTCATCGAGCGTCCACCCAGTATCGCCCAAGGTAAAGGTCGGATTCGACGGGCAAACGCCATCTTCGCTCAACACATAGACCTTTGCGCCCGTGGTATACGCGGTCGTCGGCAGGATTGTGCCAATCGCAATCGGAGACTCAGCGGTACCGTTAATTGCAAGACCATCCACCGGCACGCAAAGGAACTGATAGTTGGTCGCACTCTTCACGGCATCTTTCTGGATGACCACGGCGGTATTATTTCCACCGACTTCCGCGGCGGAAAGGATTCCTGCCAAAATGAGGCAAGCGATCGTTGCAAATGTAGCCTTCATGTCTCTTCTCCTTCATTCATTCCCTGTTGCGCGCAGCAGGTAGAAACGACCGGTGTCACCCGGGATTAGAGGTATCGTCAATGGACCTTCTCCATTGAGACGGCACCGAGTGTAGTCCTTTTGCAGATAATTGTCAAGCCCTTTTTCACGCATTTCGTTTTCCTTGTCGGCCATCACCGCATTGAAGGGCGTCCAAGTGGCATCAGACAAGGCCGCCTTGGTGTAAAGCGTGTAATAGGTGATGTCTTCGGAGGAGGCGTTGAGGGTGAAGGTTGCGCACCCCGCGGTATCCGTGGCGCTCGCAAAAGCCGTCATCCCGGGCTTCAAGAACGCTTCAAGCGCTTCCCCTGTCAAGACCGTACCATCCTCCTGAGTCCACGATTGAATAGCCACAGCATCCTGCCAACTATCCTTCAGAAATACCGTCTCGCCATCAACCGTTTGCACTTCAAGACCTGGAAGCTCCGCAAAAATGCAACCGCTAACAGTCTTACCCACAAAGACCTCATGACTCGCCCCAAAAGGCTGATCGTTCACATCCGCACATTTACGCAACGCATACCGCACAACACGCTTGGGGGCCCCGGACGCCGAGCCCATATCTCCATTGCGTGTGTCTAAGACAACCAAATAGATACAAACAGGCTGATAGACAAATTCGTCGGAGTAGTCACTCCCCGCCACATCTTTTGAAGCCGTTGCCGTAATTACGGACTTTTTTTCCCCACTATCGGTGGTATAAGGCGTTTCTGGAAGGCCTGCCGTTTGGCCTATTATACGCCACGCTTGATGTTGAGGCGAACCCTCAGCCGCGTACAGATCATCGCAGACCACCACCTGATCTTCAGGCAACCCTGCTGCCACAACCACTTGACCCGCCGCATCAATGGCAAAGGGATCGGTGCTCTGATCTGCGCGCGTATCCCGAACAAGCACTGCCATAATCACTTCGTCCGCAATCAACGGAGTACCCGTTGGCGAATTGGCAGTAGGCTTATCTGTGTAGTTATAGCAAAGAGGATACTCACTCGAGAAAGTAAAACTCGTTGAATAGGGATAGGCTTTGCACACCCAAGGCACAAGAAAAAGTGCAACCAAGAGAAAGGGATAAAACTGTCTCATAACAGTGACATAGTAGCACCTTTTCGGTTGCGGGTGCAAGCGGAATGTTGCGCGTGGGGGCGGAGGACTTGGCGGGGCGGCTAGGGGAACCGGTCCAAGCCCCGGGGCTAATCAATAACCCTTAGGGATAATGCAATTAACCCTTAGGGATAATGCAATTAACCCTAAGGGATAATTCAATTAACCCTGAGGCTTAATTATCCCGCCCGGGCTGGGGCATTACTGTCCGGGGAAAGTTGTAGAAAGAAGAACGGTCATTGGTGTATCCTAT
>JBJEVY010000010.1:0-11847 GCA_051884775.1 Candidatus Spyradenecus sp.
GGTCAAAGCGGCGGCAGGTGTTCACTATTGAACAGCGCATGCACTTTTGTTCGGGAGGCATGGCAATGGATCGTCGTCAGGAAAAAACGCGAGAGGCCCTCTTTTCGGCCTTGAACCGCTTGTTGGAGAAAAAGCACTTTGCGGAACTCTCGGTCCAGGAACTGCTGGACGAGGCGAATATCGGCCGGAGCACCTTCTATGCTCACTTTCGGACGAAAGAGGATGTGGCCCGGCAATTGTGCGCTGAGCTCTTGGGGCACATCTTTGCGCCGGCACCCCAAAATGCCGGGCACACCCATCGAGCGTGTGCGACTTGCTTTGCGCAAGGCGTCTGCCAGGCACACAATCAGCCGGGTTTTGAGTGCGCACTCTGCCACATCCTCTGTCATCTCAAGGATAATCAGGCGCGTCTGGCCATTCTCTTTACCGAGGCGGGGGGATCACTCTTTGTTCGCGAGTTCCGCCGTCACCTAGAAGAACTTCTCGAGCGCGGCATTCTGCGCCCCACCGAGGCGCTTTCACCGGCTCTGCCACGTGACTTCTTGTTGAACACGCTGGCCGGGTCTTTCTTGGAGATGGTGCGCTGGTGGCTACGCGGACACCTGGACTGCCCTTCAGAATCGCTTGCGCGGTGGTTTGTTGCCATCTATGCGGCAGTGATTGCCGAGCCGGACTCGGGGGCGCTTAGCGCAGAGTCTTGAGGAGCGCGAGCTCGGCAGCGAAGGCCGCTTCGACCAAATCGTCGGGACTTTCGGCTTCGCGCAAGATGGAGAGAAGGGGCGTCTCGCGGATCATCATACACAGCCGCGCGAGGACGTGAAGGTGGCGCATATGCTCGCCGCAGCAGATAAGGCAAAAGAGGTCTGTGGCGGCATCGTCTTCCGCGCCAAACCAGACGGGCTTGCGGGCGCGGGCGATGAGCATAAAGGGCTCGGCAATGAGGTAGGGATCCTGGTGGTGGGGGTGGGGGAGGGCAATGCCACCGGGAAGGGCAGTGGAGGAGAAGGCTTCGCGCGCTTCCAGTTGCTCAAAGAGATCGACCGGGTTGTAGAGCAGATCCAGTCCTTCGGCCATATCGACCAAGTCGTGCAAAACGCTCTTGCGCGTCTTGGCCGTGAAGTCGAGCTCCACATAAGCCGGCTTGAGCAGTTGCGGCAGAAGCAAATCCTCGGCGAAGGTTTTTACATCCAATCGCGTGGATGCGGTGTGTTCGGGGAGCAGATCCTTCTGCTTCAACCCCAAAATGCGGCGAGAACCCCACACATCGAGTTCATCGGCATCAAAGACAACCTCTTGGCCTTGGCGCCGGCAGGGCACTTCGCCATACTTGACCGCGTCGCGCAAAACTTGCTCGGGAATGCGCAGGTGAGCGCAGGCTTGGGTAAAGGTGAGCTGGCGGTGCATCTTACTCCCCGGCAGGCACGGGAATGACCAGGCTCTCTTCGGGCTGCTGACGGCCTTCAACGAGAACGGCCGTTACGCCTGGCTTACCCGGGCGGTTGCGCGGAAGCTGTAGAAAGGCCACATTGACCTTCGGCTCAGGGAGCGTCTGCCCCTCCTTTTGGCGGATCTCGCGCATCTTCTTGTCCCCCTCAATGCTCAATGTCCAGTTGGTCCGCTCGACAATGGGATTGGCGATGCCGCGCCAGACATTCAGTCCGCGAATGGAGACGAGGTTATAGTAAACCGGGTCGTAGACGAAGAGGAGTGCGTAGGTGTCGAAGTCGATGGAGGGCGGCAAGGCCGTGCGCTCAATGGTATAGAGGTCCCACATCTTCAAGAAGGTCGCTTGGTCGTTGATGATACCAATGCCGTTGTGCTGCCACTTGGGGGCGAGGAACTCATCAAAGAAGCGCTTGGGAATGTCGAGAGCCTGCGTCTGCGCGGCAGGTTGTTGAATGGTTAAGGCCGTTTCATCGGCGTAGCGCTCAAGCGTGTTCGCGCACCCAAGGAGAAAGGCCGCGCCAGCGCAGAGCATCCCGCGCGCCGTCCATAGAAAGAAGTTACGCTGCCGCATTGCCCTGCTCCTGCGCCTTAGTGCTTGAAGCTACGCTGACCAGTGAAGACCATCGCCACATTGTGCTCGTTGCAGCAGTCAATCACATCCCAATCGCGGATAGCGCCGCCGGGCTGGATGATGGCGGTGACGCCCTCGCGAATGCCCACCTCGGCGCCATCGCGGAAGGGGAAGAAGGCATCGGAGACCATGGCCGAGCCCATGAGCCCGCCGTTGGTTTCCTTAGCAAAGGCATCGCAGGCTGCCTGCTTGACCGGGTCGTTCAGTTCGTTGTAGGGGGTGGCATAGGTTTCGCGAGCGTAGCGATCGGCCAACTTGCGGTAGGCCTTGTCGCGGGCGATCTCGGCCACACCCACGCGGTCCTGCTCGCCGGTGCCAATGCCAACCGTGACGCCATCCTTGACGAAGAGGACTGAGTTTGAGGTCACGCCGCTCTCCACCAACCAGCCGAAGAGGAGGTCGTCAAGCTCCTGGGCGGTGGGCTGGCGTGCAATCCGGTGGACCGTCCCGGCCTTGTCCGTCACCTCCGGCACGATGAGCTTATCGGCGGTACGCGCCTCGGGCAGGAAGCTGAGCTGCGCGATTAGGCCGCCATCCATCAGGCTCTTGAAGTCCAAAAAGCGCTCGGTGGCGTAGGTTTCCAGACGTTCCATCGCGGCAATCTTCATCACGCGCAGGTTCTTCTTGGCGGCGAAGAGGGCCAGGGCATCCTCCGTGAAGTCCGGCGCCACCACCACCTCAGCGTAGTTGCGGGTGATGAGCTCGGCGGTCTCCTTGTCGCAGGTGCGGTTGAGGGCGATGCACCCGCCGAAGGCTGCCAAGAGATCCGCCTTGTTCGCGCGGTCGTAGGCCTCGGCAATCGTGCTGCCCTTGGCCACGCCGCAGGGATTGTTGTGCTTAACAATGACCGCGCAGGGCGTGCCAGAGAGGAAACGCAGGATATTCAGCGCGTTGTCGGCATCGGTCAGATTGATCTTCCCAGGGTGCTTGCCAAACTGAAGGAGTTCGGCATCGGTCACCAACGAACGCCCAGGCTGAATGGTCTGCACATCGCCCAAGACCAGATTGCCATTGACCAGGCGATACATCGCAGCCTCTTGCCCCGGGTTCTCGCCGTAGCGCAACCCCTTACGCACGCCATCAATCGTCCAGGCCACCTTCTCGTAGACCAATGTCTGACGCTGCGCGCCGTCAACGAAAGAAATCTCCAGCGTGGGGGTGGAATGATCATCCATCACGTTCTTGTAAGCGGCTTTCAGATCAACGGACATATTCGACTCCTGGCGTAAAAACAAAAATGGTGCGAAAGGCGGGAATCGAACCCGCAACCTTTGGCTTCGGAGGCCAACGCTCTATCCAATTGAGCTACTATCGCACGAAAAACGGCGGAATAATAGCAAACCGCCCATCCAAACGCAAGCAGTTTATGCGTGGCGTGCCACGGCGGCAGCCCATATAAACAAGAAGAGAATCGGCGTGACACCGATTCTCTTTGGGGTGACAAGACGGTGCGCGCTGTGGCGTCCGCGTGCGTGGCTTAGGCCTTGTCCTTCTCCTCTTCCAAGAGCGAGCGCTTGATCTCATCAACCTTGCCGGCAGCGGCCTCGTTGCCCTCGCGCAGGCCCTTCTTGAACTCACCGGAAGACCGCCCCAAAGCTCGGGCAATCTCGGGAATCTTCTTTGCGCCAAAAACGAGCGCAATGATGAGAACAACAATCAAGATTTGCCAAAGTCCAGGACGCATAGTGACTCCTTAGTAGTGAGGTTAAAAGGGTGGAAGGGGTTAACGATAGACGCGGACGGCGCGAGCCATCGCCCGATCAGCCTCGCGCCGTTTAATGGTTTCGCGGCGGTCGTATTGGTTCTTGCCCTGGCAGAGAGCGAGCTCCACCTTGACCTTGCCGCGCGGATTGAGGTAGAGCCGCAGGGGAATCAGCGAGAGTCCCTTCTGCTCCACCTTGCTGCGTAGACGCAAAATCTCCAACTTATGCATCAGCAGTCGACGCGTCCGAAGCGCATCATGGTTGAAGCGATTCCCGAAGGCGTAGGGCGGAATGCGCACTTGCATCAGCCAGAGTTGGTTGTCTGGCGTGATTTTACACCATGCGCCCAGGAGCCCGCCCTCGCCATTACGTAGCACCTTCACCTCGGTGCCAACGAGCTCTATGCCAGCCTCAAACTTCTCCAACACGGTGTAGTCGTGCGTCGCTTTGCGGTTAACGACGAGATTACCACCCGCTGGCGCTTTGGATTTCTTGTTGGAGGCCATAGCGTGTGAGGCCAATCGCCTCGGAGAAGGGGCTTACAGGTGGCGGCCCCAACGAGACTGCGCTTCGTTGTGCTTCTCAACCGCCTGCATATCCACTTGGGCGAGCACCAAGCCTTCGGCAATTTCGCGCAACGCGATGTCCGACTTATCCTCTTCCTTCGAGAGCGGCTTCAGGAAGGGGCGTTCGCCACGGTTCAACTGCTTGGTCCGCTGAGAAACCAAGTTGACCAACACCGGGATGCTGGGAACGCGCGCACGGGCCTTTTCAAGCATTTCGAGATTCATTCTAGGTCTCCTGGGGAAAGTCTAAGAAAAAGGGCAAAGCCTTACTGCGCCGGGGCGGCCGGGACTTCCGAGGTCGCCGGAGGCACCACCTGGTTGGAGAGCGCCGAGCTGCTGATGCGCCCACGCACCATCATCGCAATCAAGAGCGAATTAACCACCAAAATTGCCCCCAGCACCACCGTTGTGCGCGAAAGGACATTCCCCGTGCGCCCGCCAAAGACCTCTTCGCCGAACCCACCGCCAAAGGCCGAGCCCATCCCACCGGACTGATCTTTCGGCGGCTGCAACATCACAACGGCCACCATCAGAAGCGCAACCAACGCCTCAATCACAAAGAGTACTCCGAGCAGAAATGCCATAACTGTCCTGTCCTTTCAAGATGAAGTGCGGGGACAATAGCATAATTGCCCCCATGCCGTCAAGCGGTGCGGCGATTCTCGGGATTCCGGGATCCCGCGAGTGTCAAAGGAATACGCGTTTGTTATCGTCAATTTCTCGCGTATTCGGGCAGCAAGGTCAAGAGAAAGCGCGCGGTTGGGAGCCGCGCGCTTCGTGTGCATGAATCAAGCGTGTCGCTTACAGGCGCTTTTCACCATCGATGAAGACGGCCTTGACGGCGAAGGATTCATCGTCGAGGATGGTGATGTCGGCGGTGTAACCGGGCTCAATGCAGCCGAGTGTATCCTCCAACCCGTGCTCGAGGGCCTGGTTGTAGGAGGTGGTCTTGACCAGGACGCTCAAGGGCATGCCGGTGATCTCCCAGACATTCTTGAGGGCCACGTTCATCTTCAGGATGGAACCGGCCAGGGCGCCATTGGAGGCCAAGCGCGCGGCACCGTCCTTCACAATCACATCCAAGCCGCCGAGGCTGGAGGGACCGTCGGGCATATGGCTGGCGCGCATCGAGTCGGTAATCAAGAGAATCGTCTCGGGATCCTTGGTCTGGAAGGCGAGCTCAATCATCTCGGGGCAGAGATGGATCTTATCGCAGATCATCTCGGCGCGCAGGTCGTCGAGGAGGAGCCCGGCACCGACCAAGCCGATGTCACGGTGGTGAAGCGGGGTCATCTGGTTGCAGAAGTGCGTCAAGTGGCGCAGACCAGCGGCATAGATAGCCTTGAACTCCTTGTAGGAGCACTTGGTGTGGCCGGCGGAGGGAACAATGCCCATCTCCAGGCAGTCGCGCGCGAACTTCGCACCATCGCCCACTTCCGCCTCGGGCGCGTAGGAGACTTGGCAGACCGGGGTGATGGCGTTCAGGCGCTTGACCTCTTCAATATCGGGCTTACGGAGGTAGGCGGGATTCTGCGCGCCGCAGCAGGCCGGGTTGACGAAGGGCCCTTCCAGGTGCACGCCCAGAACTTTGGCATACTTTTCGTTCTTGCGGTATTCGGCCACATGCTGGAGTGAGGCTTCGAGCTGCTCGGGCGGCAGGGTCAGCGTGGTCGGACACCACGCGGTGCAACCTTCTTCCAGCTTCGCCTTCGCAATCTTCTCAATGGCGGTCGGATCATCGGCATCGCAAACGTCCACGCCCACGGCGCCGTGGGTGTGCACATCGATGAAGCCGGGCATCACCAGATTGCCTTCGGCATCATAGACCCAATCGGCGTCGGTCGGAAGCGGCGTGCCCGGCTGCAACACCTTGGCAATCTTGCCGTTCTCGATGACAATCGCCCCGCCGTCGAACTCGTACCCAGGGCTGACAATATAAGCATTCTTAATGAGACCTTTAGCCATAATGGCGCTCCTTTTCTGTGATGACTGGCCATAGTATAGAACTTTCTTGCTCAAACGGCAAGCCCCCCTGTGCACTTCTAAGGCGGCTGAGCCGCTCGGTGCTGATGGGGAAGCGTGTGCGTGCCGAGATGGATAAGCGAAGGGGATTGTGACAAATGGGCCGCTTCAGGCGCATGCGCCTGGAGCTTGATTTCGAATCGGGCCGGAGGCTAATCGCGCTTGGGGCGGGTGAGACAATGAAGAGGGCCTCTTATTGGAATGAAGAGGTGCTGTTAATTGAATGAAGAGGGCCTCTTAATTCTAATAAGTGGTGCACTTAGTAGTTGGCGCCGGGCAGGGATCCTGTTGAGGCCGGATAAAACGCTTATTGGCCGCCGGAGAGGCGACCAATAAGACGGGTAACGCAGGGATGGCCTAGGTGCGATTGGCTTAGTGTTTGGCCTCGATGCCGCTCCAGCGGTTGGCGAGTTTGGCGGTGCCGAGGATGAGTTTGAGGACGCGCCAGGAGGTGTTGGAGACTTGGTATTCGGGGCAGATGCGGTCGTAGTGGCCGCCGTTTTGGTTGAACTCGTCGATGACGAGGGCGACGGCGTCGCGGACAGTTTCGGGGTCGAGGCCGGTGAGGATGATGGTGCCGGCGTCCATCGCTTCGGGGCGTTCGAGGGCCTGGCGGATGGTGACGGCGGGGAAGTTGAGGATGGAGGATTCTTCGGAGATGGTGCCCGAGTCGGAGATCGCGCAGAGGGCGCTGAGCTGGAGGGCGTTGTAGTCGAAGAAGCCAAAGGGCTCAAGGAAGCGGATGCGCGGATCGATGGTCAGGCCCTCGAGGGCTTCAAGGCGTTTGCGGGTGCGCGGGTGGGTGGAGACGATGACGGGGAGGTCGTAGGTCTGGGCGAGGGTGTTGAGGAGGGTGACGATCTTGCGGAGGTTGGAGGGGAAGTCGACGTTTTCCTCGCGGTGGCAGGAGACGATGAAGTAGCGCTTGGGCTCGAGACCGAGGCGGGAGAGGATGTCGGAGCGGTCGATGCGGTCGCGGTATTGGGCGAGGACCTCGTACATCGGCGAGCCGGTGACGTAGACATGGCGGTGGGGGAGGCCTTCGGAGAGGAGGTGGCGGCGGGAGTTCTCGGTGTAGACGAGGTTGAAGTCGGCAATGTGGTCGATGATGCGGCGGTTGATTTCCTCGGGGACATTGAGGTCGAAGGAGCGGTTGCCGGCTTCCATGTGGTAGATGGGGATCTTCATTCGCTTGGCGATGATGCCGGCGATGGCGGCATTGGTGTCGCCGAGGATGAGGATGGCATCGGGTTTTTCGCGTAGGAAGATTTCTTCGACCTTGATGAGGGTTTCGCCGAGGACGTGGCCGAGAGTGGAGGTGTCCACGCCGAGGTAGTAATCGGGGGCGCGTAGGCCGAGGTCATCGAAGAAGATTTGGTTGAGGGTGTAGTCGTAGTTCTGGCCGGTGTGGATCATCCGGTGGTCGAGGTGTTGCTCAAGGCGTTTGATGACGGCGGCGAGGCGGATGATTTCCGGGCGCGTGCCGACGATGGAGAAGACTTTGAGTTTGGACTTGGGCATGGTTAGACCTCCTCGAAGTAGGTGTCGGGGTTCTCGGGGTTGTAGGGCTCGTTGATCCAGAAGAGGGTGAGGAGTTCGTCGGAGCCGATGTTGGTGATGTTGTGGGTGTACCAGACGGGCATATCGACGAAGGCGGGGTGCGCGCCATCGAGCTCGAAGGAGAGTTTCTCGGTGGTTCCGATGCGGCGGAGTTCGATGCGGGCGCGGCCTTGGATGACGGCGAAGCGCTCGATCTTGCGGGTGTGGTAGTGGTTGCCGCGGGTGATGCCCGGGTGGGTGGTGGAGAAGGAGAACTGTCCGCCGAGGCCGGTGATGCGCGCCACTTCCACGAAGGAGCCGCGTGGATCGGTGTGCGGCTCAAGGGGGAAGGGGAAGAAGGCGGCGTGGTCGATGTAGCCGCGGTAGGTGTTGAAGAGCTGGAGGTCGAGCGGGGTGGGGAGGGCGGGGAGGATGCCCTTGGCGAAGTAGTCGCGCGTGTAGCGCTTGAAGGCGGCGAGGAGCTCGGAGACCTTGCGCGTGCCGGTGTAGGGGACGCGGAACTCGAGGGCGGCCTTGCCTTCTTCAATGAGCTTGAGGAAGGTTTGGCAGAGGTCTCCCACGTAGATAAGGCGGAGTTCTCCATCGACATCGATGTGCGGCATTTCGCCGTGGGTGAGCTGGTGGCAGAAGGTGGCGACCACCGAGTTGTAGCCGGGGCGGCCGTAGGGGCCGAAGACGTTGGGGATGATGCAGCCGGTAAACTTGGCCCCGGTGCGGCGGGCCCAGGCGTCGAGGAGGGCGCGGCCGGCACGTTTGGAGGCGCCGTAGAGGTTGTCGCGCGCTTCCTGGGTGGAGGAGGCGAAGAGGACGTGCGGGGTGACCTGCTCGGCTTCCATCGCGCGGATGAGCTTATCGACGAGGGCGATGTTGGTTTCGTAGAGCACCTGCGGATCGGGGTGGCGGTTGACGGCGGCCAGGTGAACGATGGCATCGCAACTGCGAACGAAGGCACGGAGCTTGGTTTCGTCCTCAAAGAAGGCGTCCTCGAAGGGGACGCGCTCGAAGGTGTCTGGGCGGGTGCCGGCGAGGGAGAAGAGGTGGGTGCCGATGAAGCCGGCTTGACCGGTGATGCCAAGGCGTATCATTGTGGAGAGCTCCAGGTGACGGGCCAGGTTTCGGGGGGATATTTCCAGTTATCGTCGCGCGCGTCCTCGAGGGTCTTGTCGGAGAAGACTAGGAGGATAGAGCCGGGCTCGGTGGCCTTGATGGCGTTGGCGTAGCCGGCAGGTGCGCAGAGGAGGCGAGGGACCGCGGCCTCAAGGCGGAAGCACTCGGCTTCGCCGGCGGCCTCGGGCGGGGCAAAGGTGACCATCGGCAGGAGGGCGACTTCAAAGCTGCCACGCAGGCAGAAGAAGCGCTTGGCCTCGAAGCGATGGGCGTTCCAGCCGCGGATGGTGGAGGTGTCGGGGTGCGTGAGGACGTAGAAGCGGCGGAGTTCGGAGAGATCGCAGCTGTCGCAGCAGAGGAGGGTGCCGCGCGCATCGTCAAAGCGCGCACCGTCGAGCAGGGTGGGGCGCTCGTGGGGCATGATTAGAGCCCAGCCACCTCTTCGCGCACCTGGCTCAGACGCAGGAGGAGGCGTTTCATTCCTTCCACATCGAGGCGCTGGGTGTTGTGCGAGTGGTAGTCTTCCACGATGGAAGCACGGTGGGAACCTTCAACGAAGTACTTGTCGTAGTTCAGGTCGCGCGTGTCGCAGGGGATGCGGAAGTAGTCGCCCATATCCTCGGCGCGGGCCATTTCTTCACGGGTGACGAGGGTTTCGTAGAGTTTCTCGCCGTGACGCGTGCCGATAACCTTGACCTCGTTATCCGCGTGGTAGAGCTCCTTGAGGGCTTGGGCAAGGACTTTCAGGGTGGCGGCCGGAGCCTTCTGGACAAAGAGGTCGCCATTGCGGCCGTGCTGCCAGGCGTAGATAACCAGGTCAACGGCATCTTCCAGGGTCATCATAAAGCGCGTCATGTTCGGGTCGGTCATCGTGATAACGCCGCCCGAGCGGATCTGCTCAATCCAGAGCGGGATGACCGAGCCGCGCGAGGCCATCACGTTGCCATAGCGCGTGCAGCAGATGGTGGTCTTGGCTTCCGCGCCCAGACTGCGGCCACGGGCAATGGCCACCTTTTCCATCATCGCCTTGGAGATGCCCATGGCGTTGATGGGGTAGGCAGCCTTGTCGGTGGAGAGCACTACCACGCGCCCAACCCCGTGGGCAATGGCCGACTCAATGACATTGTTCGTGCCCAGGACATTGGTCTCTACGGCCTGGAGGGGGAAGAACTCGCAGCTGGGCACCTGCTTGAGTGCGGCGGCGGAGAAGACGTAGTCCACGCCCTCCATTGCGCCATCGACGCTCTGCCGGTCGCGGATGTTGCCGATGTAGAACTTGACCTTGGGGTTCTGCAGGGCGTGGCGCATGTCATCCTGCTTCTTCTCATCGCGCGAGAAGATGCGGATTTCCTTGACCTCGGTGTTGAGGAAGCGCTTGAGGACGGCGTTGCCGAAACTACCGGTGCCTCCGGTGATGAGGAGCGTCTTGCCGGCGAAGAGGGTTTGGTCGTTGTTCATAGGCAGAGATAGGGGGTAGTTGGGGTGAGAAAGCGGCTTCACTTGGCTGTGGCCGGATGAAGCGCCAGGACGCGGTTAAAGTGGGGCGGAATGTGGTCGGCGCGGTGGACGATGCAGAGCACGGTCAGGGCGGGCAGTTCTGCCAGGAGGCGATCGACCAAGCGCAGGACCTTCTTGCGCTCTGGCTCCTCGAGGTTCATGCACAGCTCGTCCAGCAAGAGGAGCTCTGGCTCGGCCACCAACGCACGAACGAGCAAGGTCAAGCGCACCAATCCAGCCGACAGCGTGCCGAGCGGATCGTGGAGCCGTTCGTGAAGGCCTAGGGCCGTGAGCAGCGTCTGGGCGCGCTCGCGCTGATGGGCAGAGGGGCGCTTGCGGCGGCCCTCCTTATCGAAGAGCCCAGAGAAGACGGCCGCGCCGACAGTCTGGGTGGGGTCAGCAAAGACCTGGTCTTCCGGCGAGACGGTGGCCATACGCGAGCGCAGCTGCCAAAGGGGCACGCCCGGGCCGGGCTTTTTGCCGAAGCGCTCGATGTCGCAGGCGTAGGCAATGGGGTTGTCGCCCGTAATGAGCGAGAGGAGGGTGGTCTTGCCGCTGCCATTCGGGCCAATGATGACCCAGCGCTCGCCGGCGTGCGCCTCCCAGGTGAGGCCATCAAAGAGCGTACGACCACCCAGGTCGAGGCTGAGCTCCCGAACCGAGAGCACCACGGGCGTCTCCAACGCGGGCGGATTGGGCGGGAAGGTGAGCTTGGTGGCGGTGGCCTTCAGGGGCGTGTAGGGCCCTTGCGAGACGATGCGACAGGCTTTGAGGCGTAGTCGGTGGGTGATGCAGGCAGGAATCTCGTCCTCATTGCGCACCATCAAGACCATGGTCTGCCCCTGTTCGGCCAGGGTGGCGAGCACGCGGTGGAGCGTTTCGCGCATGGTAGGGTCGAGCCCGGCGAAGGGATCATCCAAGACCAGCACCGGGGTGGCCTTGAGGATGGCCTGGGCGAGCATTACACGCCGCTGTTCGCCATTGCTCAGCTGCACCGTCCAGCGGTCAAACAAGGGCTCAAGGTGCAGCGCTTCGGTCACCCACGCCAGGCGTTTGGCGAAGGCCGCGCGCTCGGCCAACTCCGGGGGGCGGACCTCAAAGGGGTTGATGCCGTTGACGCGCTCGTAGGTGAGGGCCTCTTCAACAGTGCGGAAGTCGTATTCAATCGAGGCGTGATAGCGCGCGCCAGCCCAGTCGGTTCCTGCGCTGCCGGCCTGCGCGCCAACGGTGACAAAGGCGACTTCATCAGGCGCTTGGCGCTGCAACTGCACGCCCAACCAGGTCTTCCCGCTGGCCATTGGTCCGGTGACGACCC
>JBJEVY010000011.1:0-38061 GCA_051884775.1 Candidatus Spyradenecus sp.
CTTGCTTTATGCGTTTGTCTGTGGGGGCAATTCAATGTCCGTCTTGTTTATGGGCTTTGACGGTAAGCAGCTTTGGCTCATTGCCCCTTACGCTTCGCTGTTAACATGTATAGACACAGAGCAGTATCGGTTCGTTTATGGCATTCTACACAAACCCGTTGCCTTAAAAAGTCCTCCTGTCCACAAGACGCTGACAAATGAGGAATACCATCAAGCCCTTTTTCAGGTGTCAGACCCGTACTATCTACGGCCGCCCAAGCGCTTCTTCTACAGTGCGTTGCTTTATCGGTGGAGGCAATGGTGCTTTGAGAAGCGATGGCGAGATCTCCGTAAACTTCAAGAACATCGCCAAAACGAATCGCCACACCTCTAACTGTTGGGCACTTATACCTCCTGGAGCGATGAATGGTTTAGGCGCTAGGAGCGCTTGCGTTGCGGGGGGTGGCTTTGGTAGACTGGAGTCAACCATTGGAGGAATACTTATGACGGACGAAACGAATCCTGAAGAGATTGACGACGTTGAAATCAAGCCGACGGACATTGTCTTTGACTGCCCGAATTGCGGCCACAACCTGTGCGTGGACTACCGCGCGGCGGGGTTGCAGGTGCCGTGCTCGGATTGCGGGGCCATCATTCAGGTGCCGATTCCCGACGGGATGCAGCTCGATGACCTGGATAGCGACCCGGGCGAGATGCTTCAGCAGCTGCTGCAGACGCGCCGGATGTTGGTGAAGGCCGAGGCGGCCGCCCAGCAGGCGGGCGAGAAGGTAGTGGAGCTGACGATGCAGTTGGCCGACTGCCGCAAGACGTTGTTGGCCGTGCGCGCGCGGATTGAGACCCTGCAGGAAGCGGCGGATATTGCCAACGCCACGCGCCAAGAGGTGATTGATATGATCGCCTCGACGACGGCGAAGTAAGCTGCATGAGCCAGAAGATTGCCTTCCACCATCGTGTGGAGTATGCCACCCTGCGAACGGTGCAGGGGATAGTGACGCTTTTCCCCATCTCTTGGGTGGGGAGCGCCTTCTCGGGAATCCTGCGGGCGGTCTTCCGGCTCTGCTGGCCGTTGAAGCAGGAGACGGTCTCGCGGGTTCGCGAGGTCTTTGGTCAAGAGACCCCGGTGGCTGAGTGCCGACGAATTGCCCGTATCTCGGTGTGGAATATGCTGATGAACTTTGTCGAGCTCTTCCACGCCCAGAAGATGGACTTGGCCTACCTGGCAGAACACCTAGAAGGGACTGCCGAGGCAAAGGCCAAGCTCCAGCGGCTGATTGACAAGCACGGCGGGGTGGTTATCGCCCTGCCGCACATGGGCAACTGGGACTTGGCGGGCGTGGCCTGCTCGGCCTTCGGGTTCCCCTTGATGGCCGTGGGGCGTCCGCAGAACAACCCGCTCTTTGAGGCGTGGTTGCGGCGTTGCCGCCTCAACTTCCAGACGGTCGACCGCCGTCACCCAAGCTCCTTTGTGCGCGTGGCGCACCACCTGAAGTGTGGCGGGGTCTTTGCCATTCTGCCCGACGTGCGGCACAACAAGCCGGGCGTGAGCGTGACGGTCTTCGGGAAGCCGGAGGTGCAGCTCGGCAAGGGGCTGGCGAAGTTTTCGCGGATGGCCAATGTGCCAATTGTGCCCTTTATGATGGAGCGGGTGGATGCTTCGCACCACAAGTTGCACTTGGGCGAGCCAATCTTCCCGGATCTCGATGCGAGCGCCGAGGCCGATGCCCGGCGCCTCACCCAGCAGGTATGGGACCTCTTTGAGGCACGCATTCGCGCCAAACCCGAACAGTGGTTCTGGCATAACCGACGTTGGATTTTAACCCCCTTGTACACGCAGACGCGCTGAGGCGCGCTGCGTTTTTTTAGCATAAGGATACGACAAGATGATTCTGGCCAATGAGAACTATGGCAAGCTGCAAGCTTCTTACCTCTTTTCCGAAATCGCCAAGCGCGTGAAGGCCTTTCAGGCCGCGCACCCGGAAGCGGACGTTATCCGCCTGGGCATTGGCGATGTGACGCTTCCCCTGGCGCCGGCCTGCCTGGAGGCGATGCACAAGGCCGTTGATGAGCTCGGCCACTCGGCCACCTTCCGCGGCTACGGCCCCGAGCAGGGCTACGACTTCCTGCGCGAGGCCATCGCCAAGAACGACTATCAGGCCCGCGGCTGCAATATCGAGCCTGGCGAGATCTTCGTGAGTGATGGCTCGAAGTGCGACTGCGCCAACATCCAGGAGCTCTTCGCCCAAGAGCTGCGCATCGCGATCCCCGACCCGGTCTACCCGGTCTATGTGGACACCAATGTGATGGCCGGGCGCACCGGCGCGAACATGGACGGTCGCTACCAGGGGCTGCACTACCTCGAGAGCACCCCCGCCAATGGCTTCGTCCCCGCGCCCCCCGCCGAGACCGTCGACCTCATCTACCTCTGCTTCCCGAACAACCCCACCGGCGCCGTCGCCACCCGCGAACAGCTCGCCGCCTGGGTTGCCTACGCCAAGGCCAACAAGGCCCTCATCCTCTTTGACGCCGCCTACGAAGCCTTCATCCGCGACCCCGAGATCCCCCACTCCATCTACGAGATTGAGGGCGCCAAGGACGTTGCCATCGAGTTCCGCTCCTTCTCCAAGAAGGCCGGCTTCACCGGTGTGCGTTGCGCCTTCACCGTGGTGCCCAAGAACCTCGTGGCCTACGCCAAGGACGGCTCCGCCATCCCCCTGCACGCGATGTGGAACCGCCGCCATACCACCAAGTTCAACGGCGTCTCCTACCCCGTCCAGCGCGCCGCCGAGGCGGTCTACTCGCGCGATGGCGCCTGCCAGTGCACCCAGCAGGTCGATTACTACCTGGGCAACGCCAAGCTCATCCGCAAGGGCATCCAGGAGCTCGGCTACACCTGCGTGGGCGGGGATAACTCCCCCTACGTCTGGGTCAACGTCAAGGGCAGCTCGTGGGACTTCTTCGACCGCCTGCTCAACGAAGCGCAGGTCGTCACCACCCCCGGCGCCGGCTTTGGCAAGTGCGGCGAAGGCTTCATCCGCATCTCCGCCTTCAACGACCGCACCCGCGTCATCGAGGCGATGGACCGCATCGCCAAGGCGTTGCGCTAACCGAACACACCCCGAAAGGAGGCTTGATTATGACAGGAAACATGTTAATCGCGCAAAGCGGCGGACCGTCAATGGTCATCAATCAAAGCCTCGTGGGGGCGGTTCTCGCGGCCAAGGCCTCCAACAAGATCGTCGAGATCTATGGGGCGCTGCACGGCATCCAGGGAATCTTCGACGAGGACTTCATTGACCTGCGCGCTGAGCCGGAGGAGGTGCTGCTGAAGGTGGCGCAGACGCCGAGCTCGGCCTTGGGGTCGGTGCGGCGCAAGCCAACGAGCGATGATTGCCGCGCGCTCTTCGCCGTCCTCGCCAAGCGCAACATCCGCTACTTCTTCTATATCGGCGGCAACGACTCGGCCGAGACGGCCAACATCATCGCCCAGGAGGCCGAGGCGCAGGGCTACGACCTGCGTTGCTTCCACATCCCCAAGACCATCGATAACGACCTGCTCTGCAACGACCACACCCCCGGCTACGGCTCGGCCGCCCGCTTCGTGGCCTGCGCGGTGCGCGGCGACGACCTGGACAACCGCGCGCTCGGCGGCGTGAAGATCGACGTGATTATGGGCCGCAATGCCGGCTTCCTCACCGCGGCCGCCGCACTCGCCCGTCAGGACCCCGACGACGGTCCGCACCTGATCTACGTGCCCGAGCGGCCCTTCACCCTCGAGCGCTTTGTGTCGGACGTGGCCGAGTGTCTGGCCAAGTACAAGCGCTGCGTGGTGGCGGTGAGCGAGGGCATCCGCGGCGAAGACGGCCGGGCAATTGCCGAGAGCTTCTCCAACGAGGTCGATGCCCACGGCAACGTGCAGCTCACCTCCGGGGCGCTAGGCGAAAACCTGGCCGCAGTCATCCGCGAGAAGCTCAAGGTCAAGCGCGTGCGGGCCGACACCTTTGGCTTCATTCAGCGCTGCTTCGTGGGCGTGGCCTCGGAGGTCGACGCGCGCGAGGCGCGGCTGGTGGGGTCGGCCGCGGTACAGGCGGCGGTGGGCGGCAAGTACCACAGCGGCACCATTACGATGACGCGTCTGCCCGGCGCCAGCTACCAGATTGACTACTCCGTGGCGCCGCTCTCGGCCGTGGCCAAGCACACACGCGAGTTGCCCGACTGCTACATCAATAGCGACGGCAACAACGTGACGGGTCTCTTCCTGGACTACGCCCGCCCGATTGTGGGCCCGTTGCCGGTGACCGCGCGCTTCAATCAGCTCCGCGGCCGCCGCTAAGGAGCGCGCAATGGCCTTCTACGACGCGCTCGCCCGCTCGCTTGAGGCGCTCGACCAGGCCGGTTGCCGCCGCGCCCTGCCGCAGGTCCCGCCCGGACTCGTCAACCTCTCCAGCAACGACTACCTCGGCCTCTTGGAAGACGCGGCGCTGCGCGAGCGCTTCTACGCCCAGCTCTCCGGCGAAGACCGGCTCCTGAGCGCAGCGAGCTCGCGTCTGCTCACGGGCAATTGCGAAGCGGTTCAGCGGCTGGAAGCGGCCCTTGCCCAAGCCTACGGCGCCGAGGCCGCGCTGGTCTTCGGCTCGGGCTACCACGCCAACACCGGCATCCTCCCGGCACTCGCCGGCCCCAAGAGTCTGGTCCTGGCCGACAAGCTCATCCACGCGAGCATGATTGACGGCATTCGCGCGGCCGGCTGCAAGTTCTTCCGCTTCCGCCACAACGACCTCGCCCACGCCCGCCAGCTCCTCGAGCGCCACGCGGCCGACTTCGACGAGGTCTTCGTGATGACCGAGAGCGTCTTCTCGATGGATGGCGACCGCGTGGACCTCCCGGGGCTGGTGGCCCTAAAGCGCGACTTCCCGAACGTGGTGCTCTACCTCGACGAGGCGCACGGCGTGGGCGTCTTTGGCCAGACGGGCCTAGGCTGCGCCCACGAGGCGGGGCTCGCCGGCGAGATTGACCTCTTGGTGGGCACCTGCGGCAAGGCGTGGAGCTCCACCGGCGCCTACGTCATCTGCCGCGCGGTGGTGCGCGAAACGCTGGTCAACCGCACGCGCCCGTTCATCTTCACCACCGCCCTGCCGCCCATCAATCTGGCCTGGACCCGCTTCGTCCTCAAAGCCTTCCCGGCGATGGCCGAGCGCCGGCAGCGCGTCCGAACGATGGGGCGCCGATTGACCGAGGCGATTACCGCGCGCGGCATTGCCTGCCCGAGCGCCTCGCAGATTGTCCCGCTGGTGATTGGCAGCAACGAAGCGGCCATCGCGGCAGCAGCGCGCTTCCGCCAGGCGGGCTTCTACGTGCTGCCCATTCGCCCGCCCACCGTGCCCGAAGGGACCGCCCGCCTGCGCTTTTCGCTGACCGCGGCGGTGAGCGAAACGGACTTTGCGCGGCTCTTGGCCTTGGTGGCGGAGGGCGAGGCGTGAGTCTGCCCCCGGGCGCGGAGACCACCGTCACCGGCACGGTCGAGAGCGTGGTCTTTCGCAACGAAGAGACCGGTTACACCGTGCTCTCCGTGCGCCCGCCGGCGGCCGGCGATATGCGCGATGGACGGCGGCTAACAGTGGTGGGCAAGTGCGCCACCGTCTGGCCCGGCGAAGAGATCTCCGCCGAGGGCCGCTGGGCCGAGGACCCGCGTTTTGGCCGCCAATTCCGCGCCGAGACCCTCACCTGCGTGGCGCCAACCTCGTGCGAGGGCATCAAACGCTTCCTGGCCAGCGGGATGATCCGCGGCATTGGCCCCAAGCTCGCCGAGGCCATCGTCGCCCACTTCGGCAGCGACACCCTTACCATCCTCGACAACCGCCCCGACCGTCTGCGCGAGGTGCCCAAGGTGGGCGCCAAGAAGTGCGCGGAGATCCGCCGCTCGTGGAGTGAGCAGCGCCAGAGCCACACCGTGATGATCTACCTGCAATCGCAAGGCATCGGCACCGGGCAGGCCGCGCGCATCTGGCGGCGCTACGGTCCCGACGCCATTGCCATCGTCAAGCGCAACCCCTACCGTCTGGCCGAGGATGTCCGCGGCATTGGCTTCCTCACGGCCGACCGCATTGCCCTGCAGATGGGCATCGCGAAGGATTCCGAGCTCCGCGCCGAGGCCGGGCTCCTCCACTGCCTCAAGACGGCCGCCGACGACCAGGGCCACATCTACCTCAAGCAATCCGAGCTCCTCCTCCTGGCCAACGACGCACTCGATATTCCCGTTGAGCGCCTCAACGAAGCCCTCCTTGCCGACGCCCAGCGCCAGGTCATCGTGCTGGAAGAGGACCGCGTCTACCTGGCTGAGCACTATGCCGACGAAGTGGCCATCGCCACGCGCCTGGCCAAGCTCCTGCACACGCCCACCCTCTGGCGCCCCATTGCCGCCGCCAAGGCCGTCGAGTGGGCCGAAGGGCGGATGGGCCTCAAGCTCGCCTCCGCGCAGTGGCAAGCCCTCACCCAGTCGGTCAGCGCCAAAGTCTCGGTCATCACCGGTGGCCCGGGCGTGGGCAAGACCACCATCATCCGCGCCCTCTGCGAGATCTTCTCGGCCCGCAAGCTCCAGCTCTTCCTCACCGCCCCCACCGGCCGCGCCGCCAAGCGTATGGCCGAATCGACCGGCTTCGCCGCCACCACCCTCCATCGCCTCCTGCGCTACCAGCCCCAGACCGGCGGCTTCCACTACTGCCTGGAAAACCGCCTACGCGGCGATGTCTTTATCGTCGACGAGAGCTCCATGCTCGATGCTTCGCTGATGCGCAAGTTCCTCGAGGCCCTCCCCGACACCGCCACGCTCATCCTGGTGGGCGACGTGGATCAGCTCCCGAGCGTCGGCCCCGGCAACGTCTTGGGCGACCTTATCGCCTCGGGGGTCATCCCCTGCTCGCGCCTGACCACCATCTTCCGTCAAGATGCCTCCGGCTACATCGTCCGCAACGCCCACCGCGTCAACCAGGGCGAAACCTTCGAGCTGCCCCCCGCCGGCGCGCCCAGCGACTTCTACTTCACCCAGGCCCTCGACCCGGCCAAGATCCAGGAGATCCTCCTGCGCCTAATGCTCGAGCGCATTCCCCACAAGTTCGGCTTCGACCCCCTCCACGAGGTCCAGGTCCTCACCCCCATGCGCCGCGGTGAACTGGGCACCGACCGCCTGAACGAGCGCATCCAGCACGCGATGAACCCCGTCGGCCCGGCCCTCTTCCGCGGCAACACCCCCTTCCGCCTCCGCGACCGCGTGATGCAGATCGCCAACAACTACGACAAGGAGGTCTTCAACGGCGACATCGGCTTCGTCTCCGCCGTTGACCCCGAAGAGCGCACCCTCGTGGTCACCTTCGATGGCCGCGAGGTCCCCTACAAGCAGGACGAACTCGACGAACTAGTCCTCGCCTACGCCACCAGCATCCACAAGTCCCAAGGCAGCGAATACCCCGCCGTCATCATCCTCCTGCACACCCAGCACTTCAAGCTCCTGCGCAAGAACCTCCTCTACACCGCCATCACCCGCGGCAAACAGCTCGTCATCGTCCTCGGCTCGCCCAAGGCCCTCTGGATTGCCCTCCACGCCGAGGCGGACCTCCTGCGCCAGACCACGCTTGCCAAGCGCCTAGCGGCGGCAAACTCAGAGCCCAAGCTTTGAGCGCAGCGCCTCGGGCGTTAGACCGGAGACGGCGAAGCGCTTGAGGCGGGCGGTCTGGCCGGAGAGAAGCGTGACGGCGGTTCGGGGAAGGTCGAGGGCCTCGGCGAGGAAGCGGCGGGCGGCCTCATTGGCCTTGCCATCCACGGGCGGGGCGGTGAGGGCCACGCGGAGCCAATCGGCCTCGGCGCCGAGGACGGCATTCTTTGAGGCACGCGGGGTCACCTTGACGGTCACGGCGCAACCCGTCTTCCACGGCTCACACCACACGGGCAACCCCCTGAATCAGGAAGATCCACGCGCCACCCAGGACCGTCGAGAGCACCCCATAGACGAAGTAGGCCAGGATGGGAGAGATGTTGAGCGGCCCTACGCGCAGCACCGGCAGGAAGCCGCCCAGCAGCCGCATCAGGTCATCCATCAACGCCGTGAGCGAGCGCGACTTAATGAGCGCGGCCACAAGCCCCAGCATGAAGGTGACGAAGAGCAGACTGCGGAAGACCGTCAAGAGCGCGAGCACCGCCGCGCCAGCCAGGAAGAGTAGGCGCAGCGCCACCGGCAAGGCGGCCAGGTCAAAGGGATTGGCCACACCCCACTGGCGGAAGAGCTCGACCACCTGTGCGGTCTCGCCCAGCGGATAGACCACCTGCTTGGCGGCAACCTGGCAGAGGGCCAGGAGCCCCGCCCAGCCGGCCAGGAGAATCGGCGCGGCCAAGCTACGCGGCAACTGCGAAATCGGGCGCGTCACGAAGGCCAGCAGGTCGCCCGAATAGCCGGGCAGGGCCTTGGTGCGGTGCAGGAGCTTGAGGAGCCACGCGGCCGTAGCCAGACCCCACCAGAACCAGAGGAACTGCCCCGCCGCCACCGCGAACCAACCCAGAAAGCCCTCGGCCGGGAAGTGATAGAGCGCATAGAAGTCCACCGCCAGCGTTGGGGTGGAGACGCGGTGCAGCAGGGCTGCCCGAGCGCTCAGGGCCATCCCCAGCACCAACACGCTCAGCGCGCGCGGCGGCAGGAAGAGGGCCGAGTGCAACGCGGCCAGGAGCTTATCGAAGAGGCGGTCGGCCCACGCGGCAAAGGGGTTGAGCAGCAGATACTTGAGCGGCAGGCAGGCGCGGACAAAGGCCACAAGCGCCAACCACTGCAACAGCGAGAGCACCGTCTCGCTCATGCCTCCGCGCCCCCCTTCTCGAAGATGACGCCCAGCCCAAAGAGCGTGAGCGTGGGATCGAGCGTGTAGGGCAGGTCGGTCCCCTCCAGGACCCAGCCGGCATAACCACCGGTGGCCACCACCTTGGCCTGACCGCCGAAGGGCTGCTGCAGGTGGGCGACAATCTCGCGGACAATTCCACGGTAGCCGACGCGCGCGCCGAGGGCAATCGCCTCCTCGGTGCTCTTGGCAATCTGCGGGGTCTCGCCGCCCAGGGAGACCTCCGGGAGCAGGGCGGTCTTCTCGTGCAGGTAGCTGGTCATCAGCGGCAGCCCGGGCGTGAGCACGCCGCCGATGTAGGCCGGGCGCGCGTCGAGCACCTCGAAGTTCAGCGCCGTACCAAAGTCCACCACAATCAACGGCGCGCCATACTTCGCCAGGCCGCCGGCGGCATCGGCCAGACGGTCCGCGCCGATGCGCTCGGGGTTCGGGTAATCGAGGGTGAAGCCCAGGGGGCTCTCGCAGCTGACGAAGCGCGGGGTGCAACCGAGCGTCTCGCGCACCAGGCTCCGCCACCGGGCATTCGTCTTGGGCACCACCGAGGCGATACTTACGCCCTCGACGGCCTCGGAGGCAATCAGGCGGACCATATCCGAGCACGCCTCGGGATTCGCCAGGATCCCCCCCTCCACGCGGCAGACGCGCGAGACTTCGCCGTCCTCATAGAGTCCGAGCGTGGTGGAGGTGTTACCGATATCAATGCAGACTAGGCGCATAGTGATTGAGCTGTTAGCGGTTAGCGGATAGCGATTAGCGGACAGCCGACAGCCGACAGCGGACAGCCGCTTACGCGACGGGCAGACAGGTGGTCCAGAAGAGGGCTTCCACGGCTCAGACGGGCCAAACACCTCGAGCGCCAGCGCTGTCAGCTGTCAGCTGTCGGCTGTCGGCTGTCAGCTTATAATGCGCTCCACTCCAAGGCGAGGTCGATGCTCGGGGCCGAGTGGGTGAGGGCGCCGACGCTGAGGGCGTCCACGCCGGTGGCGGCGATGGCGTTGGCGGTCTGCAAGTTGATGCCGCCGGAGGCCTCGAGCTTGGTGACCTGGGTGGCGGCGCGGGTGATGGCCACGCACTCGCGCATCAGGTCGCAGGGCATATTGTCGAGCATAATCCACTCGGGCTCAGCGCGCAGGGCGGACTTGAGCTCCTCGATGGACTCAACCTCAATCTCGACAGCCAGGAGAGGATAGGCCTTGCGCGCGGCCTCGACGGCGAGGTCCAGACGCTTGGGATCTCCGCCGGCCCAGAGGGCGCGGTGGTTATCCTTCATCAGCACGCGGTCGTAGAGGCCGAAGCGGTGGTTGGTGCCGCCGCCGCAACGCACGGCAAACTTCTCGAAGACGCGCAGGCAGGGGGTCGTCTTGCGCGTATCTAGGACCATGCAGTGATAGGGCTTGACCGCCTCGACGAATTGGTGGGTGAGCGTGGCGGTGCCGCACATGCGCTGGATGAAGTTGAGCGCGGTGCGCTCGGCGGTCAGGATGGCGCGGGCGCGGCCGGTGAAGCGGGCCAGGACGCCGCCGGCCGGGGCCAGGGCCCCATTGGGGATGAGGATCTCGTAGGTGAGGGTGGGGTCGAGCATCTGCAGGATGTAGAGCGCCACATTCAAGCCGGCCACGCAGCAGGCCTCGCGGGCCTGGATTTCGCCGGTGGCCAGCACATCGGGCCCCACGAGGGCCAGGGTGGTGGCATCGCCCGCGCCGATGTCCTCTTTCAGCGCGGCGCGGATGGCGAGCTGGGCGCGCGGATCCTTGGTGATATCAGGCAATGTTTCGGGATTGGTGTGCATAATGCAAACTCCTTCTCTTAAAAGGCTTAGACTTCCGGCGCGAGGTCGGGGTTCTCGGGCAAGGCACCCAAAAAGGCGTGCAACAGGCGAACAATCTTCTCGACGTCCTCGAGGTCGAGCGTCTCCACGGGCGAGTGCATATAGCGCAAGGGGATCCCCACCAACGCCACCGCCGTGGCCCCGCCATTCAGGCGCATCGAATAGGCATTATTCCCCGAAGCGCGCGCACGCACCTGATACTGACAAGGGATCTCTTCGAGCTTGGCCGTGTCGAGCAACATCTGCCGCAACTTCGGGTTATAGAGCGGCCCGGTGCCGATAATCGGCCCGCCGCCCAAGCGCACATCGCCCATCTTCCGGCAATCCTGCGGGTGCATATCCGTGGCAAAGCCCACATCCAGGCAAATGCCAATGTCGGGCTTGACCAACTGCGCGGCCGTCTGCGCCCCCACCAGCCCCAGCTCCTCCTGCACGCTGCCCACCAAGTGCAGCGCCACATTCAGCGGCGCCAAGGGCTCCTCGGCCAAGCGCCGCATCACCTCGGTGATGATAAAGGCCCCAATCCGATTGTCAAAGCCCCGGCACGCCACCCGGCTCCCGGCCAACTGCACCCAGCCGGCATCTACCACCGCCGGCGCGCCCAGCGCCACCAGCTCCTCGGCCTCTGCCTTCGTCCGCGCGCCAATATCCACCGGCGCCTGCGCCAAATCCTTCGGCGCCACATTGTCGCGATCGCTTGCGTTCATCAAATGCGGCGGCCGCACCCCAAAGACCCCATTCACCGGCCCCTTGCGCCCCTGAATCACCACGCGCTCGGCGGCCACCGTCGGCACCGTCACCCCGCCATTGGGGATTAGCCACACCCGCCCCAGGTCGTCAATATAGGAAACCAAGAAGCCAATCTCATCGCAATGCGCCTCGAGCATCACCTTCACCGGCGCGCCCTCATTGAGCACCGCATGCAAGTTCCCGTGCACATCAAAGGCACTCTCCACCCCGGCATCGCGCAAATACTGCGCCATCAGCCGCTGTCCATCTTGCTCAAATCCACTCGGCGATGGGCACGCCACCAACGCCTTCAGAAAGGTTAAAGACCGCTTATCCATCTCGGCTCCTTTGCAATTCGCCCCGTAGTATACCATAAATGGAGAGGAGCTGTTAGCGGTTAGCTGTTAGCCGCTAGTAAGATGCGGGCTTCGCCCGCGTGAGGGGGCCCTGCGGGCCGCGAGGTGCTCGCTTCGCTCGCGAGAGGGGGCCCTGCGGGCCGAGAGGTGCGCCTCCGGCGCGTGCGGCAGCTGCGTTGCCCGTCCTGACGGCCGCCGTCCCCGGCGGCCACTAAGCGTCTTGCCCCGGCCTGCTCCGCCAGCCCCCCCTTCCATAAAAGCCCGCACGCGCCCGTTACGCACGCACACGCGCGCGCCTACGCGCGCATTAGGCCCTACCTCGCCTCGACCTAGGGCCTAGTTCACCTCGAGGTAGGGCCTAAGTCAAGGTCAACCCGGGGCGGACAAAAATGTAAAGCGTCCCGAGCCAAAACTCAACCCGAGCCGGAACGAACTATTAAGTCCCCCACTTATCGCCGATAAGTCCCCCACTTATCGGCAATAAGTCCCCCACTTAATTCCGATAAGTCCCGGACTTATCAATTCACCCCGCCCCGGGCTTGAATTGGACCCGGGCCGGGTAAGCGTTGTGCGGCGGCCTGCAAAACCAGGCTCGCTGCGCTCGCGATGACATTAGCCGGCGTGCCCGGAGGGCGCGTCGGCCGGGGTGGAGCGCACCGCGCTCCCGAGGGGTGTGGGGGCGAGCAGTCCCCACGCAGGAGGCTGTTGGCTCTCTGCCCCCGGGTGGGGTGCACACGCAGCGTGAGGCGTGTGCTATAATGGGGGACGTTATGACGCACAAGGTTTGGCAACTGTTGCGTTTAGTTTGCTTTGCGGTGGTGCTCGCCGTGGGGGTGGGATTATTTGCGTTACGGTTGAATGCGCCCTTCCCGGAGAAGGAGGAGGCGCGGGAGCTCTTGGCAACGGCGGTCATTGCGGAAGACGGGGTGAACCCGGCGGCGTGGCCGGCGGGGGTGTTGGCCCGGCGGACGCTCTTCCATGTGCTCGCGGGGGGCTGCGCCTGTTTCTTTGGCGAGGGGACGGGGCCCTACCCCAGCCGTTGTTACCGGGTGGTGCCGGTGCTCTTTGGGGCGCTCGCGTTGGTAAGCCTCTTTGCGTTAGGCTCGCAGCAGAGCAAGGGGGTCTATCATTCGCCGGATGGGGGCTTGTGGGCGATGGCCTTTGCGGCAATGACGCTTGGACTCATCTGGCATGGGGTCACCTTTGGCCCCTACCTCTTTGAGGCGAGCGTGCTCCTTGGGATGTTATTGGCGGCGCGGGCGTATGCGCGTTGGCCGGGGTACTTTTCGGCAGCGGCCTTTGGGGCGCTGCTGTCCACGCTCCTCTCGCTCGATGGGAATACCTGGTGGCTGCTGATTGCCTTTGTGCCGGCGATTGCCATTGGTGCAGGGTGGCGGCGGCTCTACCTCTATTGGCAGACGCTCCATGTGGCCTTGGCGCTGGCAGTGGCGGTGGGGGTGGGCTCCATCCTGGCGCAATGCGGGTTGATGGGCACGCCCACGCTGCCGCGCTTTGAGGGGTTGGGCTTTGGCGAGAGCCCGTGGTTCGAGGCGCTCTGGCGCTTCCTGTGGCTCTGCGCCGGGGGCTTTGGCGTGGTGGCCTGGAGCGTGCTTGCAATGTGGTGTTGGCGGCGGGGCGACCGCCGGTGGGCGCGCTTTTTCGTGATCCTCTTTCCGCCGATTGTCTTGGGAACGCTCTGTTTTGGGGTGAAGAGTTGCTTTGGGGTGGCCACGGGGGTGCTTTCGGCAATTGTTCTGGGGATGGGACTTTCGGCGGTGGAGCAGCCGGCCGTGCGCAACATTCTGGGCGGACTGACCATTCTGGCGCTCGGCTTCGGGTTGGGCTGGGTGCCCGATGGGCGCATCCGCACCTGGTTGACGCGCGAGGAGCAGCGCGAGAGTATGCACCTGTTGCGCCAAGCGCGCCAGACGCCGCGCCAACATCCGCTGCGCATCCGCTTTGTGGGGGGCAATACCGTGACCTGCGCGCAGATGCTTTGGCTGTTGCGCACCGAGCGCGGGCGAATCCTCCAGAGCGAGACCTTTACCGATGATGCGGATATTCTGGTTGTCAACGAAACGCGGCTGGAGAGCGTGACGCCGGCCGTTGGGCGGCGCGTCTTGCCGGGCGTGGTGCGCACCGGTGGCGGCGAGCAATTCCGCCTCTTTGCCGAGCAACCAAACGAGAAGAAGGCGGGCTTATGATGACATGGTTGAAGGGGCCGCGAGCCCAACTGGCGCTTCTAGGGGCCCTCCTGGTGGCAGCGTGGGGGTGGTTGATGCCGGCCTGGGATGGCCTGATGACCGATTGGCACGATGCAAGCCAGCACATGGAGTATGTGTGGCTAGTGCCGCTCCTGGTGGGGGGCCTGCTCTGGGCGCGGCGCAAGCGCCTGGTGGCGGCGGCGAGCGGGGGCGAGCCGTGGTTGGCGTGCCTACTCTTGGTGCCGGCGGGGGCGCTCCTCTTCCTGGGGTTGCGCGGCGGGCAGACGCGCTTTTCCGAGATGGCGGCGGTCCTCCTCCTTTGGGCGGTGGCGCTGGCCACCTATGGCCGGCGCATGCTCAAGGAGACCTGGTTCCCCCTGGCGCTACTCCTCTTCGTGATTCCGGTGGGCTTTTTGGACAACTGGACCGTGCCGCTGCGGCGCGCTTCGGTGGGGGTGACCGCCTGTCTGCTCAATGGGCTCGGCATTGGCGTGCAGCAGCTGGGCACAGCCATTGTGGCCAAGGGGCAACCCTTCTTCCAGCTCGATGTGGCCGATCCCTGCAGCGGCATCCGCTCGCTTGTGGCCCTCTTTGTGGGCACGGCGGCCTATGGTGCGCTCCGCCTGAACAGCGTGCGGCGGCGGACCCTCCTCTTCCTCTCAAGCGTGCCCATTGCCTTCCTGGGCAACATCCTGCGCTTGTTGCTGACCGCGCTCACTTGCCACTGGGCCGGCCAATCGGCGGGAATGGTGCTGCACGACAACGCCCTCTTCATCGTGGCGCCGGTCTATGCCGCGCTCGTCTTTGGGCTGACCGATTGGCTCGCGCGCAAGGAGCAGCCGCTGCCCGATCCCGAGCCGCAGCCCAGCGTGCCGGGGACGCGTTGGGCGGGGCTCACGCGCGGCGGCTGGGCGGGGTTGGCGGTGATGGTGGCGCTGCTGCTGACCATTCGCTACGCCGCCGGCTTGGTCCCGCCGCTGACCTTTGAGAGCGATGCCTTCCTCCAGCCGCGCTTCGTAACGTTGCCGAGCGTGGCGCAGATGCGCTTCCCGCGCTTCTGCCAGAACCGCGCGTGCCTGTGGTCGAAGCTCTACGATGCCGATGCCCAGGGGCCGAGTGCGTGCCCGCTCTGCGGCAGCGAAGTCTCGCGCGTCTCCCGGGCCGAGCTCGACATTCTGCCGGCCGACACGCAGAGCCGCAAGGTGGTCTACACGCTGCAAGATGGCTCGGAGTTCACCGTGGCGCTCGTGATTGCCGGGCGCCAGCGCATCTCGATTCACCGTCCGGAACTCTGCTTGCCAGCGCAGGGCTATGTGATGAGCGCGCGCGCCGTGCGGCAGATTTTGCCCGGCTGGCCGATGGCCTGCTTCTCGCTCACCCGCGAAGGACAGTTGCGGCGCAGCGGCTTTGCCTACGTCTTCCTCAATGCCGACAAGGCCACCGTCTCCAACTTCGAGCGCGTGCTCGGCGATGTCTGGGAGCGCTCACTCCACAACCGCATCCGCCGTTGGGCGATGGTGACCGTCTCCTCGCCCCATTACGACTTCCAGACCCCCGAAGGCGAAGCCGCCCTGCGCGACTTTATGGCCCAGTTCGTCCCCACCCTGCGCACCGCGCCCGAGGCCACGCCGTGATTACCCTCGCCGCCACCCCCTTCGCGCGGATGCGCGGCCTCCTTGGGCGCCCAGGCCTGCAAGCCGGCGAGGCGCTCCTCCTCAAGCCCTGCAACGCCATCCACACCCTGGGGATGCGCTTTGCCATTGATGTGCGCTTCTACGATCGCCGCGGCCGCCTGGTGCGCGAAACGCTGAATGTCCGCCCCGGCCGTTGGTGGATCTGGGGCACCTGGCGCGCGGCCTGCGCCCTGGAATCAGCCGCCGGAGACCCCGCCTTCGCCGGACTCGACCCCCTCCCCGTCCCCCCTTGCTGAACCATGGAATCCACACCCAACGCCCCCGAACCCACCCTTCGCGTCCACTCCTATGAGAGCTTTGGCGCGGTGGATGGCCCTGGCATTCGCCTGGTGGTCTTCCTGCAAGGCTGCCCGCTGCGCTGCCTCTTCTGCCATAACCCCGATACGTGGGACCCGGCCGGCGGCACCGAGGTGCCCCTCTCCGAACTGCTCCGCCGCGCCCGGCGGATGCGCCCCTATCTGGGCAATGATGGCGGCATCACCTTCTCCGGCGGCGAGCCGCTCCTGCAAGCTGCGCCCCTCCTGCCTATCGTGGAAGCCCTCCATGCCGAAGGCTTCCATGTGGCCATCGACACCTCCGGCGCCCTCGACACCCCCGCCGCCCGCGCCCTGCTCGATGCCGCCGACCTCATCCTCCTCGATGTCAAAGCGCCCGATCCCGACCGCTTCCGCGAGGTAACCGGCCTATCGCAGGCACCCACCCAGCGCATCTTCGCCCACCTGCGCCAAACCCAGAAGCCCGTCTGGATCCGCCAGGTGGTCGCCCACGGCCTCAATGACACCCCGGCCGAGAAGGCCGCCACGCGCGAGATGATCGCCGGGCTCAATGTCCAGCGCATTGACCGCCTGCCCTATCACGAACTCGGCGTGATGAAGTATGAAGCCCTTGGCCTCCCCTACCGCGGCGCCGAGCTCTCGCCCCCCTCCCCGGAGGAACTCGCCCTATGAGAAGCCCCGAACCGCAGGACCTCAAAGCCTTCCGTGACCGCTTGTGCGACTTGGAGGATGACGTCCTTGCCAATCCCATTATCCCCCTCCAGAAGGTCAAGCGCTTCAACCCCCGCCGTGCCCTGGTCTGGACCTTCCTCCTGCTCATCCTCGCCGGTTGGGTGCTCCTCAACACCCCCTGGGCGCAGGCCTCGGGCTGCTGGTCGTGGGAGCTCCCCGGCCAGCCCTTCACCTGGAGCGTCTGCGCCCGCGCCCTCCTCGACAACTTCTTTATGGCCACCTCCGCCTCGTGCGTGACCGGGTTGGCGGTCCTCGATGTCCCCACCGCCTACACCCCCTTCGGCCAAGCCATCCTGCTGCTGTGCATCCAGCTCGGCGGCCTGAGTTTGCTCACCTTGGGCACCCTCATCGTCTCGCTCCTGCTCGGACGCGTCTCGGCCGGCGGCGAGCGCCAGATGATGATGAGCTATGGCGCGGACAACGATGGCCTCGCCCACGCTCTCCTGCGCCAAACGGTCCGCTACGTCTTCACCTTCGAGCTCCTCGGCACCGGCCTCCTCTTCCTGCGCTACTTCTATCACCACGGCTATCCCCTCGCCAAGAGCCTCTGGTTCGCCCTCTTCCACGCTATCAGCGCCTTCTGCAACGCCGGGCTCTCCCTCCACGAAGGTAACCTCATCTCAATGAGTGGCGACCTGCCCTACGTCGTCACCATCGCCCTCCTGGTCACCTTTGGCGGCATCGGCTTCATCGTCCTCTCCAACGTCTTCCGCTACCACTTCTGGCAGCGCGACCTCCGTCGCCGCGGCCGCATCTCCCTTCACTCACGCATCGTCCTCTGGACCACCCTCATCCTCATCCTCGTTGGCGGAGCCCTCTTCACCATCCTCGAGTGGAACGCCTCTCTCGCCTCCCTCCCCGGCGCCGCCAGCCACTGGGAACTCCTGCGCGCGGGCGACTGGGCCGGGCTGCGCCACACCCTGGTGGGCGACCTCGAGCGCCTCGCTGTCGGCTTCACGCAGAGCGCGATGTTCCGCACCGCCGGTTTCAACCTCGTCCCCATGACCGAGATCACGCCCCCGGCCAACCTCCTCTCCGTCATCCTCATGCTCATCGGCGGCTCCCCCGGCTCGATGGCCGGCGGCATCAAGACCACCACCCTCGTGGTCCTCCTCCTCACCATCCGCGCCTACATCCGCGGCAATCCCGATGTCCAAATCCACCGCCGCACCCTCTCCGGCGCAGTCTGCCGCGAAGCGATGGTCATCGTCTTCTTCTACCTCGCCGTCGTCTTCCTCTTCTACGCCATCCTCCTCTGCACCGAAAAGCCCCTCATCGCCGCACGCGGCGACCTCGGTCTCTTCTACGAAGTCACCTCCGCCTTCGGCACCGTCGGCGCCTCCCTCGACGCCACCGCCTTCCTCACCCCCTTTGGCCGTATACTCATCTCGCTAGCCATGTTCCTCGGGCGCATCGGCCCCATCTCGCTCGCCCTAGCCATGGCCAATCGCGGCACCTCCCTCCACGTCCGCTACCCCGAAGAGACCCTCACCGTCGGATGAGCCTCGCCGCGCGCCTCCTCGCCCCCCTCGCCGCCCTGGCGCTCCCCCTGCGCGGCGTCTGGGAGCGCCTCCACCCGCCCGCCTCCCCCCTCGGCGCCTGGGGCGAAGCCTGGGCCGCGCAATACCTCCGCGCCCACGGCTGCCAAATCCTCGCGCGCAACTGCCGCCCCACCCGCCACCTCGAGCTCGACCTCATCGCCCGCCACGGCCGCACCCTCCTCTTCGTTGAAGTCAAGACCCGCCGCAGCGAAACCTATGGCCCCCCGCGCCTCGCCCTCACCCCCGCCAAACGCAACCATCTGCGCAAAGCCGCCACCGCCTACCTCGCCCAACACGGCCTCCTCGCCGCCACCGCCTACCGCTTCGACGCCGTTGAAGTCATCGGCACCCCCGGCCACGGCCGCCCCACCCTCCGTTGGCTTCAACACCTCGACTTCTCCCACACCCGCTCCCCCGACCTCTACTGCTAAGGCCGCGGTCGCTGCTGCGTGGGGCGGCTGCCCCACACCCCGCGCAGGGCTACTCGCCCTGCACCTCGGGAGCGCGGTGCGCTCCACCCCGGCGAAGGCGCCCGTTGGGCACCTCCGCCGTTGGCACGCGGGAAGGCACCCTAGCACACCTTGCGGCAACGCGCTACCGCGCCTCGCCGCAAGGGCCGTTGGGGGCGCTGCCCCCAAGCCCCCGGCGTGCACCTACGCGGGGGCAACGCCCCCGCACCCCGAGAAAAGCCGCCCTCCGCCCCGCCCGGCACCTCCAGCCGCGCCTCCTGCCGCCCCAAGCCCCCAGCCACTCCAATGGCCGCGCCGTGGTCTCAGCCCCGCCCGGCTCGGGAGCCTCTTACCGAAAGGCCAGTTCTCCTCCTGCTTTCGGCGGTTGTGTGGCGCGGCGCTTGCGCCGCGCAGCGAGCGTCAGCGAGCGCCTGGCCCCAAACCCCCAGCCCCACCTTCTGCCGCCCCTCCCTCGCGCGTAGGCGCGTGGTTTGTTATGGCAGAGGCACATGGCCTGGCGGAGCAGGCCAAAGCACCACGCTTACAGAAAAGCCCCTAAGCGTGGTGCCGTTGCCCGCTCCGCCGGGCAACCCTCACGAGCCGAAGACGAACTTGTGATATACTGCCGCCGTTTCACGGAAAGGAAGGTAATGGCAAGGCGCTTGCGTGGCTTTGATTATTCCCGGCCCTATTTCTATATGGTTACCCTCAAACGCGAGGCTGGCTTTCCGCCCTTCTCAAAGGTGATTGGCGATGCCGCGCGCCATTATCTTGAGCCCAGTGAACTCACCTGGCTCTTTGCCAATATCATTAAAACCTTTCACAACACCTGGTTCTGCATCGAGCCCATCACTTGCTTCTCGATTATGCCAGACCACATCCACCTGCTCATCAAGCTTCGGGACACCGAGCCGCGCGTGAGCCTGGCGGTCATCGTGCGAATGCTGATGCGCACACTCGAGAAAGCCTTCTTCGCATGGCGCGTTGGCAACGCAGAGGCACGCTGTGGCGAAGGTAAGCGTAGTGCCGTTGCCCGCTTCGATGGGCAACATCTCTTTGCCTTTGAGTGGCACGATTGGATTGTCGCCCGCGATGACCACCTGGCAGCCTTCACGCGCTACATTCGCGAAAACCCTGCGCGCAGTTGGCTCCGCCGGCAACACGCCGCCTATTTCCAGCGCGTGAATGCGCTCTCCTTCCTCGGGCGCACGTGGTATGGCTACGGCAACTCCGAGCTGCTGAAGCTGCCGGTGTTAGAGCCCTTCCGCTGTTCGCGCCGTTGGAGCGAAGAGAGCCCCGAATGGCGCGCCGCCCTGGCACATGCCCATCGCCTCGGTCCCGGGTGCGCAGGCATCTCTACCTTTATGAGCCCGTGTGAAAAAGCCTGCGGCCGAGCCCTCGGTCTGGCGGGCGGGTGCTGGGTGGTCCTGTCGCCCGAGGGCTTTGGTGAGCGCTGGCACCCCACGCGCCTCCACGAACGCTTCTGTGCCCAGGGGCGAATGCTCTACCTCTCCCTCTGGCCAGCAATGGCACACGAACCGACCAAGGCCGAGCTCTTTCACCGTTGCCACGAAATGGGCGATTGCATCATGGCCGGCCTGGCGGAGCAGGCCAAAGCACCACGCTTACAGAAAAGCCCCTAAGCGTGGTGCCGTTGCCCGCTCCGCCGGGCAACCCTCACGCGGGCGCAGCGAGCACCCTCACGGCGGCGCCAGAGGCCACCTCACGCGCGCGCAACGCGCACTTGTGCTACACTAGGGGCTTATGAAAGGAGACGTGTTATGAATGGCATGATGGATCCTGACGCGCTGGCGATGCGTAGTGAGGCGCGGACGGTGAGTGTGAACCGGATTTACAACTTCGTCTATGGTTGGATGGCGGTGGGGTTGGCCATCTCGGGGGTCGTGGCGTGGGTGGTGGCCAATGCGGTGCGGGCGGGGGCGTTCCCGATTGCGCACTTGTGGGTGGTCTGCGCGCTGGTGGAAGTGGGGCTAGTGATGGCGATTTCGTGGGGCTTCCGGAAGCTCTCGCCGCTGGCGGCGGCGGTGCTGTTCGCGATCTTCGCGGCGGTGAATGGGATGACGCTCTCGGTGGTGCTGCTGGTCTATTCGGTGGCGACGGTGCAGCTGACCTTCTTCATCACGGCGGGGATGTTCGCGGGGATGGCGCTGATCGGCACGCTCTGCGAGCGGAGTCTCTCGGGAATTGGGCGCATTTGCGTGATGGCGTTGTGGGGGGTGATTCTGGCTTCGGTGGTGAATTGGTTTCTGCGTTCGAGCGCGTTGGACTTTGGCATCTCGTTGATTGGCGTGGTGCTCTTCTCGGGGCTGACGGCGTGGGACGCGCAGAAGGTCAAGCTCCTGGCCGAGCAGGAGGGAGCGTTGGATGGGGCGACGGTGCGCAAGCTGGGGATTCTCTGCGCGCTAGAGCTCTATTTGGACTTTGTGAACCTTTTCTTGTATCTCTTGCGCCTGATGGGCAATCGGAGGAACTGAACGATGACGCGACTGTTGTTTACCCTGTTGTTGGCGGCTGCAAGTGCGGCTGCGGTGCGGGCCGAGACGATTATCGGCGTGCAGCTCTTTGATATGTATAAGGTAGAAGCCGTCTCGCTGATGAGCCCGGAGCAGTTCAAGGAGCTCAAGGCGGAGATTGCCGAGGAGAAGAGCGTCTTTAACAAGGCGATGGCCAAGGTGAAGAAGGATTGGGACAAGCAGTTCGCCGATGCGCGTAAGGCTGGCGACAAGGACTTCCCGAAGTATCCCACCAAGCCCTTCGTCTTCCTGCGCGAAATCAAGAGCAAGACCTTCACCACCCAGAAGGCCGCCGATGCCTGGTTCGCCAAGCAGAAGGGCCGCGTGGATGGCGAGATGGTCGCCCGCCTCAACGCCCAGAAGAACGCAATGAATGCCGCCAAGCGCTTGCTCGACACCGGCTACTCGAGCCGCGACGAGAAGAAGAGCCGCAAGAAAGCCGAGAAGGCCGATATGGACAACGCGGTCAAGGAAAAGTTGGCCGAGTTCGTGGAGGTGGAGATGTCCGCGATGCTGAAGTTCAACCGGCCCATCAAGCGCCACTACGTCTTCGACCCGCTCGTTGGCCCCGACACCCACACCGAGAAGAAGATTGCCGCCTTCGATGCCGCCTACAAGGCCTACCAGGAACGCAAGGCCAAGGGCGAAGAGCCGGCCGAAGGTGCCGCCCCCGGCGCTGACAAGTAATCCCTTTCCTTATTCTAAGAGGCAACCCTGATGTCCACCCCTGCTATTGCTATTCACCCCTGGTCCCTCGACAACCCCACCGCCGAAGTGGAGGCCTTCCTCCGCCGCCCGGCCTTTGACGAACGCGCTGAAGCCGCCGCCGCCAAGTGCCTGGCCGACATCCGCGCGCGCGGTCTGGAGGCCGTCCTGGAAGCTTGCCGCACCTTTGATAAGGCCGAGCTGAGCGCCGAAACCATCCGCGTCACCGAAGCCGAGCTCGATGCCGCCGAAGCCGCGTGCGATGAGACGGTCAAGCGCGCCATCCACCAGGCCGCCGAGCGCATCGAGGCCTTTGCCAAGGCCGGGCTGCGTGCCGATTGGACGATGCCCACCCCCCACGGCGGGCGCTTGGGCGAGCGCTTCCACGCGATGGACCGCGTGGGCGTCTACATTCCCGGCGGCACCGCGCCGCTGGCCTCCACCTCGCTGATGACGGTGGTGCTGGCGAAGGCCGCCGGCTGCCGGGAGATTGTGGCCTGCACGCCCAGCCGTGGCGGGTTGGAGGTCTCCGCGCCGCTGCTCTACGCGCTGCGCGTCGCCGGGGCCACGGAGATTTACCGCGTGGGCGGCATTCAGTCAATTGGGATGATGGCCTATGGCGCGGGGATTGCGCCGGTGGAGCTGATTGCCGGGCCGGGCAACGCCTTCGTGACAGCCGCCAAGCGCCAGGTCTACGGCACGGTGGCCATCGACCAAGTGGCCGGTCCCTCGGAGATTTGCGTGCTGGCCGACCAGGCGGGCAAGGCCAAGTGGATTGCCGCCGACCTCCTCTCGCAAGCTGAACACGGCAGCGGGCTGGAGAAGAGCTTCCTGGTCACCGATTCGGCGGCTTTCGCCGAGGAGGTCAAGGCCGAGGTGCTGGCGCAGACGGCGGTGCGCAATCGCCGGGAGATCATCGAGCGGATGATGGCCAATGGCGGGATGTGCTTTGCGGTGGTGCCCGACCTGGCGCGCGATGGCGTGGCGCTCTGCAACCGTTTTGCCGCCGAGCACCTGGAGCTGCAGGTGGCCGATGCCGAGCGCATCCTCCCGCTCATCAACTGCGCCGGGGCGGTCTTTGTGGGCTACTGGACGCCCGAGAGCGCGGGCGACTTCGTGGCCGGCCCGAGCCATGTGCTGCCCACGGGCGGCGCGGCGCGGATGTTCAGCGGCCTGACCGCCGAAACCTTCCGCCGCCGCAGCTCCTTCGTGGAGTTCTCGCAGGCCGACCTGGCCGAGACGCGCGAAGCGATTGAGACCTTTGGCCGCCTGGAGGGGCTCGACGCCCACGCCTATGCGGCCACCGTCCGCTTTGAATAACGGAAGGGAGGGCGCGATGAGCGGCTTTTCGCGTTGGTGTTGCGCGCTGCTGGCCGGGTTGGGGCTGACGCTGGCGGCCCGCGCGCAGGAGGCACCTAAGAGCGGCTTCGTGTTCGGCCGGCCGGATCACCCGGTGATGTTCGCCGGCAATGCCTACTACATCCTCCTCAATCCCGATGGCAGCGAGGCCCGCCGTTGGCGCGGAAACAACAATAACGACGGCTGGCTGCTGCCTAACGGCCACCTCCTCGGCGCCACCAGCCAGGCCGAGGAGTGGGACGAAGCCGGCAAGAAGGTCTGGGAGTACGTGGCCAAGGACACCACCGGCGGGGCCATCTTCAGCTGCCAGCGCCTCCCCAACGGCAATACCCTCATCGGCGAAAACAGCACCGGGCGCGTGCTTGAGGTGACCCCGGCGGGCGAGCAGGTCAACTGCCTGCAGCTGCCCCTCAACAAGGGCAACCGCCACCAGACGCTCCGGATGGTCCGCCGCTACCCCGATGGCACCACCCTCGTCTGCCGCTCGGGCGCGAACACCGTTGAGCTCTACAACCCCGCAGGCGAGTGCACCTGGAGCCAGAAGGTCCCCGGTCTGGCCTTTGCGGCGGTGCTCGATGGCGAGCGCAATGTCTACGTGGCCAGCCTCGGGCAGCTACAGAAGTGGTCGCCCACGCACGAACTGCTCTGGGAGTTCAAGCCCAAAGCGCTGGGGCTGCCCATCGTCAATATGACCGGCATCCATCTGCTGCCCAATGGCAACCTCGTTGTCGGCTGCTATGGCTACGGCCCGCAACACTACGGCGCCTTTGAGGTCACCCCCGCCAAGGAGCTCCGCTGGGCCTACCGCTCCGGCCGCAAGTGGGATAGCCACATGGCCGTCCAGCTCCTCGATCCGGCGATTGTTGCGCCGTTGCGCTAGTTGACAGTCGTCAGTCGACAGTCGACAGGGCGCGTTCCGCGACGGACTGGCCGAAGGTTTTCTACTCTTCTTCCCTGACCAATAACCTACTCGCACCCTTGCGGCTAAACAGTCACTGCCAAGTTATTGCCACACGGCCCCCACGGCCCTCAGAAGTCCCGGCGGCGCACTTTTTAACTGTCGACTGTCGACTGTCCACTGTCGACTACTCGCGAAGCGAACTGTAACCTTTCTCCCGCTCGTGCGTATTCCCGGCAAAGACACAGGAGTCCCCGATGATCAATCTCGATGCCCTTCGCAATGTGAATGCCTCCCGCACGCTGGTGCTCAACCGCGCCGGCGATGACCTCATCCAGAACAAGAGCTTCCAGAAGTTCCGCTCCTTCTTTAATATCGGATCGGCCCGGGCGGAGAACCGCCAGACGCTCGATGCCATCCGTACCGCCATCCTCAACGATCCGCACTTCAACGGCTCGGGCGACCTCGCCGCGCAGGAGCTCGATCGCCTCCTCGGCCAGGTGCGCACCGACCGCGCCATCAAGGCCGGCCAAATCACCTCCATCCTCTCCCAGATGGACGCCTTCGTGGCCCAGCCGCGCGTCCAGTGGCGGGCGCTGCATCTGCGCATTGAGGCGCGCCTGGCGGCCACCGAGCGCCCCCCGGCCCTCGCGCAGTTGACCGACGCGCAGTATGCCGAAATCACCAAGAAGGTCCTCTGCACCTCGGCCAACGGCGACCCTCAGTCCCTCGATGTGCCCACCGCCATCGCCCAGCTCAACGAGAAGCTCGAGGCCCTGATGCCGCGCATCAACCAGACCCCCTTCATCCGCGACATCCTCCTGGGCAACGTGGCCCGCCACTTTATGGTCTCGCTCGACGACCTCACCGCGCACATCGAGGGCAAGATTGCCGCCTTCGAGAACGCCCTCGGCCAGCTGCCCGAAGTGCCCAACGCCGAGGAGGCCGGGCGCTACCGCGAGTGCTGCATCGACCTGATGCGCGCCCTGGAAAAGCCCGTCGACCCCCGCCTCTTCCAGGTCCTCAAGGCCTTTACCGACCAGCTCCCGGTGGAGAACCTCCAAGCGCTCCTCCACAGCCCCGAGCCGCCCACCTCCGACGCCATCCTCCGCACGGTGGGCACCTTCCTCGATGCCGCGCAGGACAACACCCGCCTAGCCACCTTCTACCCCGAGGGTATGGAGATCCTCAACGGCGGCGACGAGAGCACCACCCTCTCGGTCTTCGCCACCTACACCGCCCTCCTGCGTCTGCCGGCCGCCGACCGTGCCGCCCTCCACGCCCTCCTCTGCAGCCCCGCCGGCCAGAATGTCGGCAAGCTCTTCCTTACCCTCAACAGCAACCCCTTGCAGCAGGCCAACGCCAACGCCCTCGCCGTCCTCCGCCAGAACCTCGAGCGCTTCGACAACCTCCAGCCGGTCGAGCCCGACCCCGCCCCCGTCGACCTCTCCGCCTTCTCCGCGCAGACCCTCACCGACCTCTCCCCCTTGGACACCTGCTTCACCGGCACCTTCGCCAGCGACCTGCGCAAACTCCTCTCCAACATCCCCGCCACCATCGACACCCCCGAGCCCACCGACCTCACCCAGAACCCCACCGCCGAGAACTTCAAGCGCGCCGTCCGCCCCTCCGTCAAGACGATGGTCGCCACCTCCTTCGCCTACGATATGAAGGCCGCCCTCTGCGGCGAGACCACCACCTTCGAGAAGGACATCATCCGCGATATGCACGTCTACCTGCCCGACGGCACCCAACTGCCCGCGGACTTCAACGAGGCCCGCGACCGCCTCGCCGCCCTCGTCTCCGGCAATCCCCAGGCCACCTACGCCCAAGCGCCCGAGGCCATCCGCCACAAGGTCTGCTTCATCACCGCCCTCCTCTCCCAGGAAGTCGAGAAGGTCTGCTATATGGGCATGCCCATCGCCCTCAATAGCGAGGACTCCTCCACCCCCTTCACCGCCGTCTCCCGCTACGGCGAAGTCACCGACCGCCGCGCCTTCCACCTCGCCCTCAACGACGATGGCGGTGTCTCCGTCCGCTACGAACGCCACTGCCCGATGATGATGCTCATGCGCCAGGGCGATCGGGACTTCTCCCGCGTGAGCCAGGACTCCTACGAGGCCTACAGCCTCTCCATCGACATCCCCGGCAACGAGGTCAACCGCCTCCTCCAAGCCGACTGGCAAGGGGCCGACTTCTCCAGTCTCTCCAACCGCCTCTCCAACCCCAAGGGCCCCGGCGACTTCGGCAACATCTTCTACGCCGTCCCCGCCTCCTGCCGCCTCGACGCCCAGGTCGACTTCGGTCTCCACATCCACGCCAACGCGCTGTGAGAAGAATAGCGGTTAGCTGTTAGCGGCTAGCGGTTAGCGCGCGTTCCGCGACGGATAGGCTGGCTACCCCACAGCCCCTCACGCGAGCACAGCGAGCCACCGTCCACCATTCAACGCCGCGCAGCGGCACATAACCATTAAGCGTTTTGCAGTGGCCTGCTCCGCCAGGCCACGCGCCGCAGGCGCACCTCACGGCGGCAGCGCCGCCCCCTCACGCGAGCGCAGCGAGCAACCGTTCACCGATCACCTCTCACCGTTCACGCGAGCGCAGCGAGCACGCGCCCATTTGCGAAATGGCCGGCGATGTGATACTATGGGCCGACATTTTCCGCTTCGTATCTAGTTGATGTTCAAGGAAAGTAAGATGAAGACTGATGTTCAGAAGGTGAGCGCCTGCCGCGTGAAGTGCGTTGTTGAAGCGACGGCGGCGGAGATTGACCCGATTTACCAGCAGGTCCGCGCCGGCTTCACCAAGCAGGTGAAGATGCCCGGTTTCCGTCCCGGCAAGGCCCCGTGGGAGCGCATTGAGGCCCTCTACGGCAAGCAGATCCAGGAAGAGGTCAACCAGCGCGTCATCAGCACCCTCTATCGCGAGGTGCTCAAGGACGAGGCCCTGAAGGTCGAGATGCTGGTGGACATTGCCGCCATTCGTTCGGCGAAGGGCCAGGGCGCCGAGGCCACCTTTGTGGTGGATCTGAAGCCCGAGTTCAAGACCCCCGACACCGCCAAGTGGCAGGTCAAGAAGCTCGATGACGCTGTCACCGAGGAAGAGGTGGAAGAGCGCCTGGCCGGTGCCCGCCGCATGCTCGCTTCCTACGTCGATGCCACGGCCGAAGACACCGCCACGCAGAATGACCTCGTGGCCATCGCCTTCACCTCCGACCTCGACGCTTCCACCCTCTCCGATGCCGCCAAGCACTACGCCGCCGACGAGGAGTACTGGGTGCAGCTGCAGGAAGATGCCTTTATCCCCGGCCTGGTTGGCGCCCTCCTGGGCAAGAAGCTCGAAGAGAGCTGCCAGCTCACCGCCACCTACCCGGCTGATTACCGCGTCACCGACCTCGCCGGCAAGACGGTCAACTACAATATCACCCTCAAGAAGATGCGCAAGCAGCAGGCCGTCGATGACGAGACCCTCGTCTCGCGCATGGGCGCCCAGAGCCTCGACGACCTCCGCACCAAGATGCGCGAGAATATCGCCCTCTACAAGAAGAGCGCCGAGCAGGGCCGCGCCGCGCGTGAAATCGCCGACGCCATCGCCGCCTCCGTCTCCTTCGACCTCCCTGAGCGCGTGGTCGAGAACCGCGTCTACGACATTCTCTCCGCCGACAAGTCCAAGCCCCTGGAGATGTTCAAGGGCGACAGCGAGGCCCTGAAGAAGTCCGACGTCTACAAGCAGGCCGTCAAGACCGCCACCGACAGCACCCGCCGCCACTACGTTCTCACCCAGCTGGCCGACGAGCGCAAGATCACCCTCTCCCAGGAGGACACCAAGGAGGCCATTGAGGCTCTCGCCGCCCAGGTGCAGCTCAAGCCCGAAGAGCTCGTCAAGCGCCTGCACGACAACGGCCGTCTGGAGGACTTCCTGGCCGACGCCCGCGCCAACAAGGTGCTGACCGCCCTCATCGACGAGTGCGCGGTGAAGTAAGGCTCCGACCATTCAGAAACAAACAGCAGCGCGCGGCTTCGGCCGCGCGTTGCTGTTTCTAGGGAGAGTGTGCTAAACTGTTGCCGTTGCAGCAGTCAGAAGGAGCGCAGGATGAAGTCGACACCCGGATACGAACAGTTGCTCGGGCATATTCGCCAGGCGGGGAGCCTCTTGGGCGAAGTGACCGCCGAGAGCACGCTCGGGCGCCATCGTTTCGAGATCTACGCAGTGGGCGATGACCGCTTTGTGCTCCAGCGCAATCTGGGCGATGCGCGGCGGCTGATGGCCCTGATTCGGCGCGCGGATTTGCGCGTGGGGCGGCGCGGGATGGTGCTGGCCGTATGCTCGGGCAACTTTGGCACGGTGCTCACCCCCCTCTTCTCCGGTGCGCTGGGCAAGGAGCTCTGCCGCGTGCCGCGCACCGAGCGCTCGGCCACGCTCGCCAAGCGCGTGGTTCTGGGGCGCATTACGCCTTCGGGCATTGACCTCCTTCAGCGCGACACCGATTTCGACTGCCTCATTCAGGCTGATGGCTGGCTGCAAGCCCAAGGGCTGGCCCTCAATGAGATTGCCTTTTGCGAACGCACCCCCGAAGCGCTGGCCTACGCTGAGCCATTGGGGCAGATTTGGCGCATCAAGCCACGTGTCTACGCACTGGAGGAGATGCGGCGCTTGGTGGAGCAGGCCTGCCAACCGATGGAGACCGAAGCGCGCTACTTCGTCAGCCTCCGCGGCGTCCACTGGCTCACCTACGCCGAGTTTGAGCGCCTGGCGCAGTTGGCCCGGACGGAGGCCGAGACCGTGGCAGCCTGTCTGCGCGAGTGGGTGGTGCCGCCGAGCGGGGAGCGCGTGTCGGCCATGCGGCGGGCGAAGGGCGCGGTGGGCCGCTTTGCCATCTCCTTCTTTGGCATTGAGCGCGAGACCGTTGAGCAACTCATCCTCCCGCCCCTGGAGCGTCTGGCCGTGGCCGTCGCCGCCGGCGAAGCGAATGGCGATGACCTCTGCGACACGCTCCACGCCTTGGGCCGCCTCTATCTCCACGCCCTTCAGGACCCCGCCTTCGCCTCCCTTGAAGCCGAAGCCTCCATCCTCGCCCTCTACGCGCATATCTGCGATGACGACCTGCGCCAGCAGGAGCGGATGGACTTCGATGCCCGCCGCGTGGCGCTCCCCGGCGTGACCATCCGCGACGGCCGCGAAGTGGTCCACCCCGGCGCTGATTGGCAGACCCTGACAGTGGTCGACCACCTCAAGCGCCGCCTGAGCTTTGATGAGCACATGGAGTTTATCAACGTCTACGAGGTCCGCTCCTCCAAGCTCCTGGCCTCTGGCACCGGCCAATCGCGCGAAATCGTGATGAAGACCGACCGCAGCCCCGTGCCCATCTCCTATATTCAAAAGCGCCTGGGCAGCGTCCGCTCGGGCTACGCCAACTACCTCCTCACCCGCGTCAACGTCTTCCGCGCCCTCGGCGCCGACTACCCGGCCTTCCAGCTCTTGACCGTTGCATCCAGCGGTCAGGCCCGCCGCGAGACCCCCTACTTCCTGCGCACCCGATGCCCCGGCGACCCCCTCTCGGCCATCCCTCCCGAGCTCTTCCGCGCAGACCCCCAGAACCCCCACGGCTCCGAGCTCCCCGAGGTCGTCCTGGCCCTTGCCGGGCTCTACGGATCGGCCGCCGCGCAGAACCTCGTGACCAAGAAGTTCGTTCCCGAGCCCAAGCCCACCTGCCGCTTTGGTATCGGCAAGGAGATCTTCGCCTTCGTCTACGACCCCTTTATGCACCGCCCGATGCCCGAAGGCGTCCAGAGTTGCTCGATTCGCGGCACGATGGGCTGGCCCAATCTCGCCCAAGATGCCGCCAACCTCTACGAAGCCCACCGCTTCTACCTGCGCGCCTACGCCCTCGCCCTCGGCGATTACTGGCACTCCCACGCCGAAACCTGCACCCTCAACGACTGCGCCTCCGCCTTCTTCGACGGCTTTGAGCGCCGCGTGGAGGCCATGTACTGGAACTATCGTCAGGAGAAGGCGAGCTTCGACACCTTTGATCCGCACCTCCACCCCCGCTATACCTTCCGCGCCAAGCTCGACTTCGCCCTCTGGGCCCTCGAGCGCGCCGCCCAAGATCTCCCCGCCCTGCGCGAACACTTTATGGACTACGTCCGCGACGCGATGATCCGCGTCTAAGAAAGGCTCTTTCGATGAACCGCAAACTTTGCTTCCTGGGCGGCACCGCTTTGGCGGCCGCCATGGCGATGGCAGCAACGCAGAACAACACTTGGCGCCCGGCGTGGACGACCATCGAGCCGCTCTGCGCCGCCACCGACTGGGACCAAGAGGGCGCGCTGAATGCCTATGTGGGCTATGATGCCACGGGGACCACCTGGCAGAACAACGCCTGCGGGTGCGATCCGCTGGCCTGGGGGCAGGTGGTCACCTACCACGCCCTCAACCACAACTTCCCAGTGCGCGGCTGGGTGCCCACGCCCGTCACCGGGCGCGTCTACTTTGGCACGAGCGACCAGACGGGGGTCGAGCGCACCACGATGTCCGGCCCCTACGATTGGGAGGCCATTCGCGACAAGGTTTGGGAGAAGGATGACGAGGGCAAGACGCTCTCCTGCCCGGTAGGCCGGCTGATGTGGGACCTGGGCGTCCTCGGGGCCAGCCGCTACGGCTACAACACCAACACCACCATCTGGCCGCACGTCTGCACCTACTTCGGCTACGCCAGCGCCGGCTACCGCTACACCGAGCCCTACATTGGCTCCGAGCGCCAGCCCTACTGGGAGGCGATGCTCTGCACCCTCCTACGCACCTCCCTCCAAGCCGGCGCGCCGGTTGTCACCAGTATCCGCGAGGGCTCCGGCCACATGGTCGTCACCGACGGCTTTGGCGTGGATGCCGATGGCAAGGTCTGGTTCCACGTCGACCGCGGCTACGGCACCGCCAGCGGCCGTTGGTGGGATATGGAGGAGATGCTCAAGATGGTCAACGCCGTCTACACCTTCGCCTATCCCACCGACCTGGGCGGGGTCATCGCAGGCCGCGTGACGTCGCCCACCGGTGCGCCCCTCGCCGGAGCCACCCTCGTGCTCAGCAACGGCACCGAAGCACATGTTACCACCACCGACGCCACAGGCGCCTACTGCTTCTCCGGCCTCCCCTCGATCTCCGATGAAGGCGTGACGGCCGAAGAGCTCCCGCGGATGAGCTACACCGTCACCGTCCTGGCCGACAGTTGCGAAGCAGCCACTCAATGCGTCTCGCTCGCCCCCTACATTGATGATGACCGCCGCAGCGAAAAGCAAGACGAGGCCGAAGAGGCCCTTGGTAAGGACGCGCTCTACACCTTCCCGCTCGTTATCGGCAGTGCGGTGGCCGACTTCACCCTCACCCCGCGCCGATTCTTCGCGCCCGGCGCCGCCGGCTCGGGACGCTCCTGGGCCGACCCGGCTGCCTTGACCGCCGAGGCCGTTGCCGCGGCCGCCGGTTGCGAACTCCGCCTGGCGCAGGGCTCCTACGCCCTCACCGAGGCGCTCACCCTCCCCGCCGGCACCACCCTCTCCGGCGGCTACGACCCCTCCACCGGCCTCGCCAACCCCCTCGCCACCCCCAGCGTGCTCAACTTCCAAACCGAAGAGAACCTGGATGCCTGCATCACCCTCTCGGCCAACAGCGAACTGCGCGGCCTCTCCCTCACCTTCTCCAGCAATGATGGCGGAGCGCAAGCCCTCCTCTTTGCAGACAGCTCGCTCACCGACAAGCCGCAGGTCATCGGCGTCTCCTTCCCGGCCTATAGCGCAGCCTACAAGTACGCCGCCAACCTCGCGCTCACCTGCTGCACCTTCGCCTGCGACACCGGCTCACCCCAGTGCACCAACTGCGCCTTCCTCCACTGCTCCTTCTACGACGCGGCATACAACGACGCGGCGGCCACCAACCTCGGCGGCAACCGCTTCAAGGTGACCTCCGGCGTCTGGCGGCCCGAAGGCGTCCTCCCCTGCCCCGACGCCGCCACCAGCGGCCACACCTGCCCCGAGCTCGGCCTCGACGGTCAGCCGCTCAACCAGACCCAAGGCGCGCTCGCCCCGGCCGCCGCCGGCTACACCCTCTCCCTCCAATAACTCCGAAAGGCTTTCCCTATGACTGAATACTCGGTCCTCTCCACCGGTCCCCTCGCCGAGAACTGCTACCTCCTTTGGCGCGAGAAGTCCGCCTGGATCATCGACCCCGGGGCCGACCCCGAGGAGATCCTCGCCGAGCTTGATGCGCGCGGCCTCACCCCCGTTGCCATCCTCCTCACCCACGGCCACTTCGACCACCTCGGCGCCCTCGATGCCCTCCTCAAGCGCTACCCCGCGCTCCCTGTGGTCCTCCGCCGCGAAGAGCACGACTGGTGCTTCACCCACCCCGTCAACCAGTATCCGCCCTTCTACTTCCACCAGCAACGCCCGGCCACCCTCATCGCCCCCGGCGAATGCTACACTTGCGGCGGCCTTACCGCCCGCCTCATCCCCACCCCCGGCCACACCCCCGGCGGCCAATGCATTCTGGTGGAAGACGACGTCCCCGCCCCCCTCTGCTTCACGGGCGACTCCCTCTTCGCCGGTTCCATCGGCCGCACCGACCTCCCCGGCGGCTCCTTCGCCCAACTTAACGCCTCCCTCCGCGCCCTCGTAACCGCCCTCCCCCCGGAAACGACCCTCCTCCCCGGTCACGGCCCCGCCTCCACCCTCGAGCGCGAACTGCGCACGAACCCCTATCTTCAGCCGGAAAGCGACTTCTAACAAGCACCCGCGCCTTTGCAGCCGGCGGGATGAGTGATAGCCGACAGCGGACAGCCGACAGCCGACAGCGCTGGCGCTCGATGTGCCAGGCCCGTCTGAGCCGTGTAGCTCGATTAGTTAACCCAGTTATTGGCCCATCGCGTTAGCGGCTGTCCGCTGTCAGCTGTCAGCTGTCAGCTAAGCGCTAGGCGCGTTCGCGCCTAGCGCGTCAAATCGCGCAGATTCTGCAAGGCGCGCTCGATGGGCTTATCGCCACAGCCCTTGGCGGCGGCCTCCTCGTAGGCCAACTCGGCGCGGAGGGCCTCTTTACCCTTGCCATTGTTGTGGCGCAGGAACTCCACGGCCACATCCGAGCAGACCATAAAGAACCACGGACTGCTATCCACCGAAATGGTCGGCAGGCCCTGATAGGTGGGCTGCTCAATCTTCCACTGCTTGAGGGCCGCGCCGCGGGCATTCTTGACCGACCCGGCAGTGACCGGCCGCTTGAGGCCGAGAGCGGCATAGGCGCGCGCGGTGGTGAGCATTCGCAGTGTGCCGGTGACATCGTTGGCCTGACGATACTCGGCGGCCAGGCGGTAGAAGATATCGCCATTGATCGGATTCTGGAGGAAGACGCTCTCCAAGAGGGAGGTGCGCTGCATCTTGCCGAGTTTGAGCAAGTCGATAATACCCAGGGCCATGCGCCCGTCCTCGTAGACCTGCAAGCCCTGGTTGAGGGTCGGGGCCAACCCGAGGAAGAAGTTATGGCGCACCATCCCGCTGACCGGCTCGGCGGGGTTCACCGTCTCGGCCTTGGGCAGATACCACTGCGCCGAGGAGCCCACGCCCGTGTAGGCGTTATCCGCGCAGGTGAGATAGGTGTAGTAGTTCCCGCGCTCGCCCATAAAGTAGAACTTGCCATCCGGGGGCGCGGCAACGGCCGTCGCCGCCACGTTGAGCGCATTGAGCCCCCACGCCCACGACTTCCCCCCCTGGTCCTTCTTAATCCCGTTATAGGTGCGGATGAACTTATCCGGATGCCAATTGCTGCGCGCGAAGCGGAAGTTGGGGTCCTTGGGCGTCATATCCGCCTGACCGGTGGCCGTCTTCTGCTGCCCCAGCCCCAACGCCGGCACCGCCTTGGTCGAGACAAAGTAGGCAAAGAGGAAACTCGTCTCGTCAATCTCCGCCAAGTCCGCGGCATAGAGCAGAATCGGCCAGTCGGACTTCTCCATCTTGAAGGGCGGGCGATCGGTCTTGGGCGGGATGCGCGGATTACGGTAGATCTTCATCATCAACGCCCGCTGCGGCGTGGGCGTGCAATCGACATAGGGCGGATAGATCTTCCCCCCCAGCGCCACATTCGTCCAATTCGGGAACTTCGTGAGCATCGGCGGATCGTCAGGCTTCATCCGCACCATCATATTGATTTCGTGTAGCGGCATCTCCTGCAACTCGGGAATCGTCAGCGGCGGGCGCGTATTGACCAGCGACTGCGGTCCAGCCACCCACTCGCCCAACTTCCGCTCCTCCTCGCTCACCTTCGGATAATCCTCCGGCGAGAGCAACGCGAAGTCCCCACCCTTCCCCTTGCGCTTCTCCGAGACCAAGCGCTCCAGCCGCGCCGGGTCCCACGCCTCCTTCACCCTGTCAATCGGGAAGAGCATATCGCGATGGCGAATCGCGTAGGCCAGCGCCAACTGCCGCCACTGATCCAACTTCACCGGCCCCAGGGCCACCCCCAACCGCTGGAAGTTCAGCAAGATATTCGGGTTGATGGGCGAAGTGGCCGCCGCCACCGCACTCAGGATCTGCGGCCGCTGCTTCACCCACTTCCACGTTGTCTCATTAATCTTATTCGGACCATACTTCGCCCGAATCACCGCCTCGGCGTAATCCATATACGCCTGCCGCACCGCCGGGGTAAAGGCATAATCCGCCTGTTTGAGCGTTGCCTCCAACGCCTGCTTCGCCGCCGCCTCCGTCGGTGCCGCCCCAACTGCCACGGCCCCCCAAATGGTCACCCCGGCCACCAACGCCATCCGCAATAACAAGAACCATTTCATGCCCCATAGACTATCACACCCCCTCCATCCCGTGCAAGCCGGGGGCGCGTGCGCGCCCCGTGAACAGTGAACGGTGAACGGTGAACAGTGAACGGGACGCGTTCCGCGACGGATAGACCTTTGGCCCCATTTAACCACCCCCGACCCCGACCCGGGTTCAACTCGAGGTTGGGCCGGGTTGGGTGGCGTGTAAGCGTATGCCTGCTGCGCGTACTGGGGAAGCTGCTGCACTCGCGATGACAGAGAGCCGGCGTGCCCAAAGGGCGCGCCGGCCGGGGTGGAGCGCCCTGCGCTCCCGAGGGGTGTGGGGGCGAGCAGCCCCCACAAGCTAGCCGCTAACAGCTAACCGCTAGCCCTTAGGCTAGAACTTGTAGGAGAGTTCGACGCGGCCGAAGAGGGCATCGTTGTCGTAGCCGTTGGCGAAGTAGTCGCCCTTGGAGAGGTATTCGCCGGTGAAGGCGAGGCCGGCGCCCTTGAGCCACTCTACGCCGGTGACCTTGGGGAGGTCGAGGGTGTATTTGACGGCGGCGTAGTAGCCGCGGAAGGTGCCGTAGCTGCCACCGTGACCGTCGTCTTCGCGGACTGGGGCGAACATCGGGCCGGTCTGGAAGGTGAGACCTTGGCCGTCGGCGGGCTTGAGGCCGATCTTTAGGTGCGGGTAGAGGAAGTTGGTGTAGGCGTACTTGTTGAACATCGGGGCCACGGCCTCGCCGACGCCAGTCTCGCGGTTGAAGACGGGACGCCAGGCGTTGTCGCCGCGCCAGCCCGCTTCATCGCCGCTCATATACTGCACGCCGAGGGTGAAGGTGGGCTTGAGGGCGACCTTAGGGGCGTAGGTGAGGCCGCCATAGGCCATCGCCGCGGCGAGGGAGTCGTCACCGGCCTGGACGGCGAGCTCGGCTTCGCCGGAGAGGGTGTCGGTGAACTTGGGGAGGAGGCGAACGCCGAGGGTGTGAGTGGTAAAGGAGGTGTCGCCCTTGGCGAGGGCCTTGGAGTGGTGGCCTTGCTCGACCTTCCAGACGTAGTAGGCTTCCCAGGGGAAGGAGGCGTTGGACTTGTCGGTGTAGTAGAGTCCGGCGCCGTACTCGTTCTGGTTGTAGCCGGTGGTGTCGTAGTCGTAGGCCTTGGTGTGCTTGCTCTTGGCGTCGTGGGTCTTGCCGGCGGTGGGGAGCCAATCTTGGCGGGCCTGGTAGATAGCAAAGGCGTCGAGCGTGCGCTTGTCGGAGAAGTTGAAGGTGAGGCGGGCGGCATCGAAGTTAGCCGAGCGCGAGCCGTCGCCGCCGTTGCCGTCGCTAATGATGCGCTTGGCGCCGAAGGCCATATCCTGGCGGCCGACCTTGATGTCGACGAAGTCGAAGAGGCCGGTGTACTTGAGGTAGAGGTTGTCGATGAAGAGGACGTCGGGGAAGCGCTGCTTGCCCTTGTCGGCTTCGCGGGAGTTGTAGTAGCGGAACTCATCGGCCACGCGCAAGAAGAGCTCGAGGTTGCCGGCGGTGGCCTTGCCCCAGAGGCGGGTGCGAATGCGGGCGTAGTCGGTGTGGCCCTTTTCGGTGTGCTTTTCACTGGGAAGGTTGTTGGTGGCATCGTAGCGGAGGCGGAGGTCGCCGCCGAAGTCCCAGGCGATGGCCTTGGGCGCGTCGCTGTCGGCCGCGAGGAGCGGCAGGCCCGTAAGGAGGGCGATGGCGAGGAATGCGGAACGTTTCATTGTCTTCTCCTTTTCTGGTGAAAGAAACGCCGGCAGTATCGCACGCGCTTGTTATGGGCGTGTCGCAGAAGGGTTAGAAAAGTGTGAGGAGGGAAACCACAAAGGCACGTAGGCTGCATTAAGCGTTTTGCCGGGGCCTGCTTCGCCAGGCCACCTCACGTGCCGTAGGCACCCCTCTCGGCGGCGCAGCCGCCACTGTATTTTGCAAGTGAAGTTGAGACGAGTTGAAGTGTTTTTGAGACAAACGCCCCTTGGTGATGAACCGCGGGGCGTTTTGTTGGGGAGGTGCTAGGGGCTTGCAGGGGGTGTGCACGGGGGGTGCAGCTCGCGGTCGAGGCGGCGGAGAACCCAGCGGGCGCAGTTGATGGCCCAGGAGTTGCCTAGGGCTTTGTAGCGGGAGCTTTTGGGGGCGGCGCGGCCGTTGTAGGGGATGTCGGTGTAGCCGTCTGGGAAGCCCATCAGGCGCTCGCACTCTGTGGTGGAGAGGTAGCGGAGGGGTTGGACTTTGACGACGATGGCGTGGGGTTCGCAGGTGGTTAGCGTCGGTGAGATATGCGCGAAGCGCGTTTTGACTGCGGAGAGGTCGCGGTGGGAGAGGATTGCGAGAGGCACCGAGAGAGGGCCTCGCTGACCAGCGGCGGGGTCTTCCTGCGCGTCCATTTGGCGAGTCGGTGGGCGAGGTCCAAGGCTCTCTGGGGACTCATAGAGCACGCGAGCGGGGCCTTGCCAGTCTGCGCGATGAGCGACAAGCCAGACACGGCGGCGCCGTTGGGGAAGAGCGCTGGGATAGCCGTCCACTCGGGTGTGTTGAGCGTCAAGCACTCGCCAGCAGACGCCGTAGTCTTCGGGCGAGGCTGGCGTGGCGAGGCCGAAGGTTTTCCAGCCTTGTTTTGGCGGCTTGATGGTGTGGCCGGTGAGGAGGGAGAGGAACTCGGCGAAGGCTTGGCCACGATCTTGGCTGAGAACGCCCGGGACGTTTTCCCAGACCAGCCAAGGCACCCGTGCGTGACGAGCCAGCTCCACAAAGGCGAGCATAAGGCGTCCGCGAGGGTCTTGTAGACCGCCGCGGTTGCCGGCGATTGAGAAGGATTGGCAGGGTGTGCCGCCTGCGAGGACGTCGATTTGGTTGGCATAGGTTTCTCCTTTGATGGCGGTCATGTCGCCGAGGTTGGGGATGTTGGGGTAATGGTGCGCGAGGAGGGCGCAGGGGAAGGGCTCGATTTCGGAAAAGAAAACCGCCGCCCAGGGGAGTCCCTGCAAGGCGACGGTCATGGCTTCAATGCCGGAGCACACGGTGGCGTACCGGGTGGTCTGCATAAGTCCTTGGTTTTCACGGGGGGGGGGGGGGGGGGGG
>JBJEVY010000012.1:0-11798 GCA_051884775.1 Candidatus Spyradenecus sp.
ACGAGACCATCATGGTCAACTGCAACCCCGAGACCGTCTCCACCGACTACGACACCTCCGACCGCCTCTACTTTGAGCCGGTCACCGTCGAGGACGTCCTGCAGATTTACCGCAAGGAAAATCCGCTGGGTATCATCGTCCAGTTCGGCGGCCAGACCCCGCTCAACATCGCCCGTGAACTCTCCGACGCCGGTTGCCGCATCCTCGGCACTTCGATTGACTCGATTGACGTGGCCGAAGACCGTGACCTCTTCCGCCACATGATGGAGAAGCTCGAGATTCCGATGCCCGAGAGTGGGATGGCTATCAATATCGACGAGGCTATCACCGTGGCCAACCGCATTGGCTACCCGCTGATGATCCGCCCCTCCTTCGTCCTCGGTGGGCGCGGGATGGAGGTCATCTACGATGAGCCTATGCTCCGCGAGTATGTGGCCAAGGCCGTCGGCGTCACGGAGGATCGTCCGCTCTTGCTCGACCGCTTCCTCCAGCACGCCCTCGAGTGCGAGGCCGATGCCGTCAGCAACGGCGAAGAGGTCTTCATCCCGGCGGTGATGGAACATGTGGAGCTCGCGGGCGTCCACTCGGGCGACTCGGCCTGCATTATCCCCTCGGCCAACATCCCGCAGGATTGCCTCGACACCATCAAGGATTACACCCAGAAGATTGCCAAGGCCCTCAAGGTCTGCGGCCTGATGAATATGCAGTACGCCATCGAGAATGGCAAGGTCTATGTGCTCGAAGCCAACCCTCGCGCCTCGCGCACTGTCCCGCTGGTCTCGAAGGTCTGCGCCATTCAGATGGCCTCGGCCGCCACGCGCCTGATGTTGGGCGAAGCGATGGATCAGATTGGCCTCAAGCACGGCACTATCCCCTATTATGGCGCCAAGGAAGCTGTCTGCCCCTTCGATAAGTTCCCGGAGGTCGACCCTGTCCTTGGCCCCGAGATGCGCTCGACGGGTGAAGTGCTCGGTCTGGCGCGTAATCCGGCTATTGCCTTCTGCAAGAGCCAGGAGGCCGCCGGCGCTCCCTTGCCTAAGGAAGGCGCCATCCTCGCTTCGCTCTCGGTGAAGAATGACGAAGCCGCCAACGCCCTAAAGGCCTTTGTGGACCTGGGCTTCAAGCTCTACGCCACGCCCGGCACCAAGCGCTTCCTCGATCCCTACGGCATTCCTTGCGAGTCGGTGGCTAAGATTGGCCGCGGACGCCCGAATGTCCTTGACCTCATCGTCAACAAGCAGGTGGACCTGGTGATTAACACCCCCAGCCCCCGCCGCGACGCCTTAGCCGACGGCTCTTCCATCCGTAAGGCCGCCCTCAAGTATCGCGTGCCCTATATGACCACGCTGGCCGCCACCGAGATGTCCGCCAAGGGCATCGCCGCCGCGCGCCAGGAGGGCCTGGGCGATGTGGAGTCCATCCAGGAGTACCACGCCTCTATTCGCTAATCGCGTGGAGGCTAAACGAAAGGCGGCAGGAAGCAATTCCTGCCGCCTTTGCTTTGGGGCTTAAGTGCGGTTAGTCCCGCGCAATTATCTCGGTGACCAGGCGACCATACTGGGCCGTCACCCGCTCGCGTGAATAATTCCGCTGCATCGCCTGATAACCGCGCTCGGCCATTTCCGCCAACTGCGCCGGGGCAAGCGCGCGGATGGCCGCGGCCACGGCCTCGGGCGTAAAGGCGCTGACCACCACGCCCCCTTGCGTCTCGCGCACAAAGGCCGCGAGGTCGGCCTCCTCGGCGGTGACCACGAGTAGCGGCTTGCGGTTGCCGAGAATGCGGTAAATCTTGGAGGGAATGCCGTCCGAGCAGGCCTGCGGCGACTGCGCCACGTAGAAGAGGTCGCTCTCGGCGTAGATTTGCGGCATCTCGCTGAGGGGCCGGTAGCCCTCGAAGCGCACCTTCGTGCCATAGACGCCGAGGTTGTGCGCCAACTCTTCCAGGCGCTTGCGGTCGCCACCATCGCCAATGAGGCGAACCGTCACCGCGTCGAGTTGCGCCGCGGCCTCAACCAGCACCCCGAGATTCTGCGGCACGCCCATATTCCCGGCGTAGGTGATGACCAACCCGGCGTGGGGCGGAGCCGTTCGCGCGGTCAGCTCGTCTGCCGTCGGGAGCTCCACGAAGTTTGGAATTAACCGCACCTTCTCGGGTTCAGTCCGCGCGCGGATCTTGGCGCACATCGCAGGCGTAATCGAAGTCACCGCGGTGGCGTGGCGGTAGATGAAGCGCTCAACGGCCGAGACGGCACGGATGGCCCAGGAATGCCTCAGGTAGCCCAGGTTGACCGCAATGTCCGGATAGAGTTCCTGGACATTATAGAGGTAGCGACAACGCTTGAGTGCGGCAATTGCCCAAGCCGCCAAGCCAATGGTAATCGGCGGCGAACAGGCAATCAATACCTGTGGCCGGAAGCGCAGCGCGCACGCCAGCAAGACACTTGCCCCGTGGAACCATAGCCAGCTCAAAATCCGCAAGGGCGGCCAGATGGACTTATCGGGCATCCAAATGTGCCAGACCGGAATCTCGCCAATCTCCGATCGCTGAATGACCTTCCCCAACCACGACCGCAACGGCTGCATAGCCTCCATCGCCGCGTCACGGTGGTAATGCGGCGACGTCGTCACCACACACACCCGATTTCCCTGCTTCTGCAAATCCTCCGCCAGCGCCGCCATAATCTGCGCCGTGGAGACGTTATCGGGGTTAAAGATGAGAGAGAGTAGAAGAATGTCCATTGGAAGCTTCTCGGAAACTGTTAAAGGTTGTCTCGAAAGCGTATTGGGCAGAGTAGGGCATCGACTCCCAATGTAATGTCTGCTTGAGTTTGGCGTTGGAGACACAGTAGGATTCCGTCAATTTACCTAGCCGTTCGCTATTGAGCGGCAGATGCAGGCAGGAGCCGAGCCGAGCTACCCACGTCATTAACGCCTTGGGCAGAGGCCACAAGTGCGGTTTTCGTCCCAACGAGTGTGCGATTAACGAGATAAGCTCATTGACTGAGAGCGTCTCATCATCGGCCACCTGGTAGATACCTGTTGGTGCGCTTGGCGAAGTTAATAGTGCCTCAACAGCCGCGCAGACATTGCCAATATAGACGAAGGAACGAATGTTCTGAAAGGCTGCTAAGGGCCATGGAATGGGTTTACTGGCGAAGTGGTAGAGGGCGTTAAGATTGCCCTTGTTCCCTGGACCATAAATCATTGCCGGGCGCAGGATAATCTTGCGCGTTGTACCACCAGCAGAAAGCAAGAAGGCTTCAGCGGCCTGCTTGGAGAGTCCGTAGGGAGTCTTGGGGGCGGGGAAGGCTTCCTCAGTCAATATTTGGCCGTTTTCCAGGTGGTCTGCTACGGCTTTGACTGACGAGAAGAAGAGGAACGCACGGACACGCTCGGAGAGCGTGTCATAAAGTCGCTTCGTGAGGGCGAAGTTAATCTCGGTGTAGACTTCGGGTTTGGCGACATTGCGTAGGTCGTGCGCTTTGCCGGCTAAATGGATAACAGCATCGTATTGCGTCCAAGGAATCTCGGTTAGTTGTTCCCAGGTGTAAACGCGGCGGTAACTCGGCAGATGCCCATCGGCGAGGTCGAGTGCATCGCACACATGCCCCTTACCGACTAAGAAAGGTGCCAAATGCGAACCAACAAATCCAAAGGCACCTGTAATGAGAAATTGCATCGCAGCTCTCCCCGAGTGTGGCCTACATACGATTGTCGAGTGAACGGCCCTTCTCGATGTGATGGAAGTTTGGAAGATACGCTGAGAGAGCTCTCACAACCGCCGCCTTGTCCGCCACATTCGATTGGAAGAGTTGTTTCAATTCTGCGATGATGGCTTCAATATCCGCCCTCGGGTGGATTGGCGTCTCCTTCACAATGCCTAGATGGGTGAAGGTCTCCATATCGAGGCGCTCAGTCGTGGTAAAGAACTCCTCAAAAGTCTTCTCTCCGCTGGTGTCGCTCGCAAAGAACTCAACCGGATAGCCACCCTGTGCGCGAATGAAGTCCGCTGCAGCATCGGCCGAGAGGTTGGCCGATGCGAGGTGTTGACGGAGTTGATCTGCCCGCGCCTTGGCTGTAGCGGAATCTTCACACGCGTATGTACCAAGGTTCAGCGCTTCCAGGAGATCCTTGATAATGGCGTCAAAGGGAATCATATCGCGCGCTTCATCAAGTTTCGGGAAGAAAATATCTCCGGAGGCCCCCAAAACAGATGCGATTAAGCATAATTCGCCCGATTCAATCGGCGAGACAAAAAAACGCCGGATGCCGCGTGGGCAGCTTAACGGCTGCCAAAGACGCAACCGATTGAGCCAACCGAGCGGGAGTGAGCCGTTGGAGAAGGCCACATTGGCAAAGCGGGCAGTCTTGATGGGCAATTCACGGGCGTAGGAAAGAATGAGGTCCTCCATTAACTTCTTCGTGGCTCCCATCACGTTGACGGGGTTGGCGGCCTTATCGGTTGAAACGCAGAAGAAAGCTTCGGGTGGTGATTTCAAAAGCAGGTCGAGCAAGTGGTGCGCCATAAAGACGTTGGTCTCGCACATAGCCTCAATTGAAAAGATGTCCTTCTCGCTACGGACGTGTTTCCTTGCAGCGAAGTTCGCAACGATGTCGAAAGGCGCATGATGCAGGAAAAGACGCTCGAAGGTCTCAGAGCCGAAGTCGACGGGGTAGGTGGTGAAGTCTTCGGGAATGTGCAACTCATCCGAGGAACGCAGGTCACGGACCAACTCGGTGAGGTTGTTTTCGTCAACATCAACAACTACAAGCTTGGCTACCGGGAAGCGCAAGAGGGCTTTGATGTAATGCGAGCCGATGGTGCCGGCTCCGCCGATAACGAGGACGCGCTTGCCATCGAGCTTCTGGTGCAAGGGTGCGGCGTAGCGCGCAAAATCGGCCGCAAGCAGACTCTCGGGGCGCTTAGTGACGTAGGTCTTGATGAAGGCATCGAGATTGAAGTTGAGGAGCATGGCGAGAGTCCCTGGATTACTGCAAGGTGGAGAGTTCGGTTGGCTTCTCGGGAAGGTCTTCAAACCACTTGGTTACCAACTCTGAACGCGGGAAAAGAACAACCCAAGCGGTCACAAAGATCAGCTTTAGATCGGTTAGCAGCGTGCAGTGGCGCAGATACCACATTTCTAACGCGCCCTTGTAGGGGGCGATAAGCGTGGCATAGCAGACATCGAGCGGCAAATCAGCCTTGGTCAGAATGGTCTCCTCATCACGAAAGACTACTGAGCCAATGCCCGTTAGTCCTGGGCGAACGGAGTAGATGGATTGCTTGACCTCATCTGGATAGGGGGCAAAGGTCTTATCAACTAACGGGCGCGGACCGACGATAGACATATCTCCGCGGAAGATATTAATCAGCTGTGGCAATTCGTTGAGCTTGGTTTTACGCAGGAAGCGTCCAAAAGGCAATACACGCGGGTCACCGTGGGTGGTGTGCAATCCGCCAGCCATATTAGGGCTGTTGAGCAGCATTGTCGCGAATTTCAGCATCTTGAACTTGCGGTTGTGCAAGCCAATTCGCTCTTGCCGGTAGAAGATGTAGTGCTCGCCAGTGCAGAGCAAGATGAGCATAATGGGCATGAGCAGGGGGGCCAAGCAAAGAATGGCTAGGCCACTTAGCGTGATATCGATAGCGCGCTTGAAGAAACGGTAGGGGACAGAAGGGCAAGTCATAAGCGTAGGTAATTATAAGGTATATCCGGCGCGGAGGATGTGGGTGCGGTCTTGGGCGACGGTGTTGCCGAGGGTGGTGAGGAGGTCGCCTTCGATGGCGGCGTTGATGCCGAGGCGCAGGGCGCGGTCGAGGGTTGTGGGGGCGAGGCGGGCACGGCCGCCGGCGAAGCGGAGGGCGGCGGTGGGGTGAGTAAGGCGGAAGAGGGCAACGGTGCGCAGAATGTCACGCTCGGAGAGGAGGGGAAGAACTGCGAGGGGGGTGCCGGGGATGGGGGAGAGGATGTTGATGGGGATGCTTGCCGTGGCGCCAGGGGCCTCCTCGAAGAGGTCGCGGAGGGTGAAGGCGAGGTCGATGCGCTCGGCTTCGCTTTCGCCCATGCCGATGATACCGCCCGAGCAGATGTCCATTCCCACGCGACGGGCGGCGCGGAGCGTTTCCACCTTGTCGGCCTGGGTGTGGGTGGAGCAGAGACGCGCGAAGACGGCGGGGGCGGCTTCAAGGTTGCAGTGGTAGCGCGTGACGCCGGCCTCGGCTAGCGCGCGCAACTCTGCTTCGTTGAGGAGCCCGAGGGAGGCGCAGAGCTCCAGATGCGTCTCCTGGCGCAACAGGCGAATCAGCGCGCAGACGCCTTCGAGTTCTTGGGGCGTAGGTTTGCGGCCGCTGTTGACGATGGAGAAGCGGCGAATGCCGGCGGCCTCGTTGGCGCGGGCGTGGCGAAGACACTCCTCCGGGGAGATGAGGCCGTGGACTTCGCAGGCGGTGGCGTGATGGGCAGACTGCGCGCACCATTTGCAGTCTTCGGGGCAACGGCCGGATTTGCCGTTGACGATGGAGCACATGTCGAAGGTGCGTGCGGCGTAGGTGCGGGTTAAGGTCTCGGCCTGGGCGAAGAGGGCCTCTTCGGGGCCCGCTGCCCAGGCGTCGACTTCGCTACGCGTCAGGTGCGGAGCGGCCATTGCGTTAGGCGTTGGTGCCGGTGCCGAAGTGCTCGACCACGTAGTCGATATCCTTGTCGCCACGGCCCGAGAGGTTGACGAGGATGGAGCCGTGCGGGTGCTCCTTGGCGTAGCGTATGGCGTAGGCCACGGCGTGAGAACTCTCGATGGCGGGGATAATTCCCTCGTGCCGCGAGAGGGCGAAGAAGGCCTCCATCGTCTGCTTGTCATCGGCCGTCACGTACTGGACGCGGCCGCTGTCGCGCAGGTAGGCGTGTTCCGGGCCAACGCTCTGATAGTCGAGCCCCGAGGCCACGGAGTAGACGGGCATCGGGGTGCCATCGGCCTCCTGAAGGGTATAGCTCTTGAAGCCGTGGAGGATGCCAGGCTTACCGTAGGTCATCGAGGCTGCGTGGTCGCCGGGCTTTTCGCCGCGGCCCAAGGGTTCAACGCCGTAGAGCTTGACATCCGCGTCATCGAGGAAGCCGCAGAAGATGCCGATGGCATTGGAGCCGCCGCCGACGCAAGCGGTGACGGCATCGGGCAGCTCGCCGGTCATCTCGAGGAACTGTTCGCGCGCCTCGTCGCCGACAATCTTCTGGAAGTCGCGCACCATCATCGGGAAGGGGTGGGGGCCGACGACCGAACCGATGCAGTACATCGTGTTTTCGGGATCCTTGAGGTAGGCCTCAAAGGCGGCGTCAACGGCTTCCTTGAGCGTGCGCTGACCGTGCGTGACGGGAATCACATTGGCCCCAAGGATTTGCATCCGCAGGACGTTGGGGTGCTGCTTGGCCACATCCACTTCGCCCATATAGATATCGCAGGGCAGACCGAAGTAGGCGGCGGCCGTGGCCATCGCCACCCCGTGCTGCCCGGCGCCGGTCTCGGCGATGACCTTCTTCTTGCCCATATACTTGGCCAACATTACCTCGCCCATACAGTGATTGAGCTTATGGGCGCCGGAGTGGTTCAGGTCCTCGCGCTTGAGGTAGATGCGCCCGCCGAGACGCTCGCTCAAGTTCCGGCAGTAGTAGACCGGGGTGGGACGTCCCTGAAAGTGCTTACGAATCTGGCGCAACTCCGAGATGAAGTCATGCGACTTGCTAATGCGGTAGTAGGCATCGGCGATCTTACGCATCTCGGCCTTGAGATTATCGGGGACGAACATCCCGCCGTAAGGGCCAAAGAAGCCCTCGTCGTTCGGGAAATCCTTAAAATAGGTGCTCATATCAGAACCTTTTAACGCGTGAAAGAAAAGGCTTACTTACTCTGGGCGGCCGAGGCGCGTCGGGCGAACTCCTTAGCCAGGGCGATATAGGCCTGCGCGCCCTTGGAGGAGGGATCGTAAATCACCACCGGTTTTCCGAAGGAGGGGGCCTCGGAGATGCGAATGTTGCGCGGGATGACCGTCTTATAGACCAGCTTGCCGAAGTGGTTACGCACCTCGCGCACCACGTCCTCGGAGAGGTTCGTGCGCATATCGAACATTGTCATCAAGATGCCCTCAACATGAATGCCCGGGTTCGCGCCATTCTCGCGCAGGTGGTCAATCACCTCCGTAATCACCTTCAGCCCCTCAAGCGCGTAGTATTCGCACTGCATCGCAATGACCACGCTATTGGCCGCGGCCAGCGAAGAGGTCATCAAAATCCCCAGCGAGGGTGGGCAGTCAATCAGAATGTAGTCAAAGACATCGGCCGTCAACACCGGCTTGAGAACCTCGCGCACCACCGTCAGATGGTTCTCCTGGCGGGCAATCTCCAGCTCCGCGCCCGAGAGGTCCAGCTCCGAGGGAATGATATTCACATTCTCAATCGGCGTGCCCTGGATAATATCGCCAATAAAGGCCTGCCCCGTGAGCGCGGCGTAAAGACTCGTTCCCGGCGTCGGCACCAGCCCCAGCCCGCTCGTCGCATTCGCCTGCGGATCCAAATCAATTACCAGCACCGTCTTACGCATCTGCGCGAGCGCCGCTGCCAGATTTACCACCGTTGTCGTCTTGCCAACTCCGCCCTTCTGGTTGGCCACTGCAATCACTTTGGTCTCTTTCATGTCCCCAGTATAGCACAAGACCGCCTCCTGCGCTTACTTCTTTTATGTAATTGACAGGGCGCAAGAGGCGTTTTTATGCCAACCGTTCACGCCGAGTTCCTGCAAAACTTGCGTTTCGGATTTCGGTTTGCTATACTTCGCGCCACTTTCATCGGCCTCTAGCTCAGTTGGTAGAGCACGGCACTTTTAATGCTGGGGTCGCGGGTCCGAGCCCCGCGAGGCCGACCATTTAACGGTGCTTGCCAGTATAGCTCAGTTGGTAGAGCAACTGATTTGTAATCAGTGGGTCGGGGGTTCGAGTCCCTCTGCTGGCTCCAATGGTGGAAGGCTTGGAAATACTGGGCGCAAAGGTGGTTATATGGGGATAGGGGGTTGCAAGGGGCGGGTGGCGATTTTGTGCAGAATTGTGCAGAAAAGTGCATAAAAATACACGATTTTTGCACCGATTTTGCACCGGGTTTGCCTGCGGATTTTTGGTTAGTGGGTCGTTGGGATGGAGACGGGGAGGGAGGAAGAGGCGAGGAGGCGCGCGGCGGGTGGATTGGCGTATAGGCGTTCGGTGGCGTGGGTGTGTTTGGAGTGTCGACCTAAGTTTCTTTGGATTGAGAACTCGGCGACTTTGGAGAATGGTGGAGGTGCGTTGTATTCGGATAGGAAGATGGGGGATGGATTGTTGGCGGCCCAGGTGTAGAAGGTGGCGCTATCGAAGGGGCCTGTGGCGTTGTATTGCTGGGTTTCGTTGTATGGCGGGTCGGCGTAGATGATTGCGCCGGGCGGGATGGTGACGCTACGATAGTCAAGGCGCGAGATGGAGAGGCGCTCGAGGGAGGCAACGCGCTGGAGGCGCTCGAGGGAGTCAACGCGCTGGAGGCGCTCGAGGGAGGCAACGCGCTGGAGGCGCTCGAGGTAGGTTTGGGAGCCAATTGTTTCTGCGGCTGGCGTTGCGTTTTGTTGGTCAGGGAATGAGAAGGCTTCGGCAGTTCTGCCGGAAGCGTATTGTTTGAGGGTTAGGTGGAGGTGGCCGCCGGATTGGGTGCGGAGGTAGCGGAAGAGTTCGCCGATGGCTGCGCGGAAGGCGAGGCGGCGGGCTTCGAGTGTTTTGCCGGTGATGGCGTGGAAGGCGGCGCGTTTAAATGGTTCTATCTCGCGGGAGTATGCGTAGGTGTCGGTTTTATTGCCAAAGGAGTAGAGGAGGGCGGTTAGGGGGTCGCTTTCTTTGGTTTCGTGGAAGGTTTGTCTGTCTATCCATCGTGGGGTGAGGTCTAGGGAGCCGGTGGCGGCTTTGAGGAAGATGGAGGGGTATGGCGAGAGGTCGTTGGCGATGATGTGCTGGTATTTGCCTGATAGGAGGGCGGCGTGTGTGATGGCGCATCCGCCGGCGAAGAGGTCTATGAGGGTGTCTGCGGGTGGGAGGATGGCGAGGATTTTCTCGGCTATGCGGCTTTTGGAGCCTTGGTAGGGGAGTCCGTAGGGCATGATGGTGGCAGGGAGCTTAGTGTAAGGTGGCGGGGTGCGTTTTGGGGTGGCGGCGGGATTCTTTGGAGATGGATTTGGCGGTGGCGAGGAGTTCGTCATAGGTGAAGTTGGGTGGTAGCAGGTTTTGGGAAACGGTGGCGTTGGCGATGCGGCGGGGGGTGAAGGTGCGGGTGTCGGAGAGGAGTTTGCGGGCGAGTGCGAGGGGGGAGGTGCGTCCGGCTTTGGCGTGGGCGGCGATTTTGCGGGCCATCTCGGGCTGGGTGGTGTGGTAGAGGTGCGCTAGGCGCGCGGTGATGCGTTCGTATTCGCTTTTTCTCATTCGGGGTAGTATTCCGGGGCGGCGAGGAGGAGGGGGAGGGCGATGGTGGCTGCGATGGCGAGGAGGAGGCGCGCGCGGTTGGTGATGCGGGGGAGGAGGGCGAGGATGGCGAGGGAGAGGGGGGCAATGATGAGGGGGAGGGCGAGGTCGTGGAGGGTGGCGCCGAGGGTTGGGGAGGCGCGCCAGGCGAGCTCGATGGCGAGGATGCGGGCGAGGTTGAGCCAGAGGCCGGCTAGGGACCCGAGGGCTGCGCGGCAAATATGCCGCGCCACATGACCGCCGATTTGCCGCTGCGCGGCGGCCGCTTCTCGGGGATGCGCGGAGGGGAGTGCCGAGGCGATGAGGGCGGATGCGGTGGCGAGGCGGATGCCTGAGCAGGCGGGGGCGATGGTGCAGGTAAGGGTGCTCGGGAGGCAGAGGCCGCGGAGGAGGGCGCGTAGGGCGTTTTCCATGCCGCGCGCGAGGGTGCATTCGAGGGGGAGGGAGAGGGTGGTGCAGTCTAGGATGAAGCAGGCGGCGGTGGCGATGATGATGAGGGGTGCGAGGGCGAGGAGCCGGCGTGGCCGCCGGCACACAGAAGCGCAGGGAGGTGCGGCGCGGGCCGCGCGGAGCGCGGGTTTACTTTGAGGGGAGGCTGACGGGGAAGGAGAAGCGGTGGCCATTGATGTTGGTGGGGGTGTTTTTGGATGGGGCGGCGGCGCGGGCGCGGAGGGAGTAGGTGGCTGCGGCAGGGGTGTCGGCGGGTGTGTTTGTGGAGATGAGGATGCCGCCTTGGAAGGTGTAGGTGTTTTGGCCGATGGAGAAGGTGCCGGTGCGGCCGATGTAGATGCCTTCGGATTCGAGGATGGCGTAGCCGCCGCCTTCGAGGGTGGTGCCGTTTTGGCCGCCGAAGCGGAGGCGGGTGACGGGGACGATGCGCGAGGGGTTTACTTGTTCACCGGGGTTTTGGAGGGTGTAGGCGTAGGTGTAGCGGCCGGAGATGGAGAGGGACTGGGTGGGGAATGAGGAGCAGGAGGCATCGCCGAGGAGGGTGATTTGGGTGCCGTTTTTGTTGGTGAGGGAGAAGGCGATGGTGGGGGCTTCGGTGGGTTCGAGGGAGAGGGAGATGTGGATGGTGAGGGAACCATCGGCGGCGGCTTCGACTTTCTCGATGGCGCCGATGACATTGTTGGTGGCTTGGGTGTAGGGGTTGCGTTGGAGGGTGACGAGGATTGGGGGTGTGGCGGCGTGGAGGCGTGCTGGGTTAGCAACCACAAAGAGCACAAAGAGCAAATATGTATGTTGTCAACTACTTTTTAGGCCGGGATGACCTTTTGATGAGAAT
>JBJEVY010000013.1:0-11698 GCA_051884775.1 Candidatus Spyradenecus sp.
AGCAAGTGACTCTTAATCACTGGGTCCACGGTTCGAGCCCGTGCACCCCTACCATTCAAGGAAGTGGCAGACAGTTCAGAAATAGAAAAGGGACGCTAAGGCGCCCCTTTTTTCGTATTGGCGTGGGGGAGGGAGGGAAGGCTGCGCGCTTAGGGTGCGGTGATGCCGGCGGAGAGAACGGGCAGGACAGCGGCGCGGAGGGTCTCATCGAGATCAAAGAGGGCGAAGCCGCGGCATTTGGCGCGGCGGGCCGCCTGGATTTGGTCGAGCACCTGCAGCGGCCCCAGGCGGCTTTCGGCGGCGGTAACGCCGATGCCGCTGATGATCTTGGCGGCGAGGCGGGGATCGGCGGTTTGGGTACCGAGCCAATCGGCGAGTTTGGCAGGGTTTTCGGTGTAGTTCATCGGAAGCGCGCTATCGAGCAAGCCGGTGCGCAGCCAGGAGAGCCAGTCTTGCCCCACGCTGTCGACGCATGCCGGGTATTTGCCGTAGACGGCGGCGGAGAGCTCGAGGCGCGGGCGGTTGAGGCGGAGCCAAGCGCGGATGTCTTGGACGGCATCGGTCATCTTGCCGGCGCGCCAGCGCAGGAAGTCTTCGCGCTTGGCGCCGTTGGCCTCGGTGATACACTCGGGCCAGTTGGCGGCCTTGCCGCGTTCGGCCTCGTAGCGGGCGCGGATGCGCGGGCCGAGGCTCTGGGGGAGGCCGGGGAAGCGGATGAAGTCGAGGTGGATGCCATCGAGGGCGTAGCCGGTGGCCAGTTCGCGCACGGTATCCAGGAGGCGCTTGCGGACGTCGGGGTGGGTGGGGTCGAGCCACTGTTGGTCGCGCCCCTGGGCATCTTGCAGGAGCCAGGCGCGGTCGGCCGCCTGCTTGCGGATGGCAGCGTTTGCGGCGCGCTCCAGGGAGAAGCAGAGGATCCAGGCGTGGACGCGCAGGCCCTCTTTACGGCAGGCAGCGATGGCTTGGGCTAGGGCATCCTCGGAGCCGCGTTGGGGCAGGACCTTGGAGGGATAGAGCGCGAAGCCGCCGCCGGCCACATTCACGTAGACGTCGGTAACGCCGTGGCTCGCGAGCACCTTGGCTGTGCGCGGCCAGTCGCCGGGGTAGAGCCCTTGCCCGGAGTGATCCCACACCCCGCAAATCTCTCCGGCGCGCGACCAGTGGGTCAAGCCATAGGCGCGATAGACCAAATCCCGCAGGTCTGCCACCGCCTGATAGGCGCCGGCGGTGTCCTCCTTTAGCCGGGTCTCAACGGCCTTTCGTTGCCGGGCAATCAATTGCTGGATGGCCGCCAGCTGCCGTTGGCGCGCGGCCACCTCTTCGCGGTTGTGCAGATACTTTGGGGAGGACTCTCGGAGGCGTGCAGGAAGGGCCTCGAGTTCAGGCAGGGTTTGCGCGTAGAGATGCTTGGTGGCGGCACGCCAGGTGCCGGGGATGGCCTCTGCGGCCATCGCGAGGAGCAGGAGTTGCTTGCCGCGCTCGTCACCATCGCCGGAGAGGATGTGCGTCATCCAATAGGAGTTTGCGCGCGCCCGCCACCAGGCCACCTCCGTGCGTTTGCCTGCGCGGTTGCACCACCAGGCCATCGGCCGGACTCCAGCGTCCTTCGCGCGCACGGTAAAGAGGTTGGTGCTGGTCTGCAAGATTTCCACCGGTGCGCCCTTGGGCCGCGCCTCACCCAGCGACATGCTGCTCCAGTCCCCCCGGTCGCTACGCACATAGCTTCCCAGCGTCAACCCAAAGAGGTTCGCCAGCGGCTCGGAGGCAGAATAGCAGACCGCGAAGCGCGCCCCTCGCCCCAACTGCGTGCGCACGGCGGAGAGGACGCTCTCGGGCGGGGCGTAGCAATCGACCATCACGGCCAGGCGCAGGTCCCGCTGCGCCCCTAACGCCCTATCGGCCACAAGCTCCGCTTCAATGCCCGCTTCGGCATACCAGCGCTGAATGTGCCCGGCCAGCGCCTTGGCATAACGCCGCTCGCTTTCGGGCACCGACAACTCAGCATAAACCACCGCTACTGCGGCCGAGCGCAGCACCAGGGCAAAGAGAAGAGAACAGAGAAGCAGAAGCCCGCGCAAGACTTAGACCTTGTGGCGGAAGATAATCCGGCCCTTGGTCAGGTCATAGGGCGAAATCTCCAGCGTCACTTTGTCGCCGGAGGCAATTTTAATCGAGAACTTACGCATCTTTCCCGAGACGTGCGCCAGCACCTCGTGCCCATTTTCCAGGCGCACCCGATACATCGATGCCGGGAGCACCTTTACGACCACGCCAATCACTTCAATTGCATCATCACTCGCCATGAACGCTTCCTTTTAGGGTGTAAGATGTTGCGTAGCATAGCATAACCCCTTCTGCCACGCAAACGAAGAGCCCATCACTTCGCCTCAATTCCATCGAGAATCTGCTTGGCTTCCTCGGCGCTCATCTTCTCGCTGTCCTTGCTCTCGCGCACTTCGTGCTCAAACAACTTGCGCCGGCGCGCCTCCGCTTCCTGCTCCTTACGTGCCTTCAGCTCCTCGAACTCCTTGACGAAGGTGGCCATCATCTTCGGCTCAAAGACCATCCGCATCCGCACCTCGGTGTCGGCAGCCTCCACGCTCACTTGCTTCATCAACCACCGAACGACCGCTGCGTCAGGCTTCTTGAAGAGCGCCGGCAGGATCATCTGCGCGGCCATCAGGCGATACATCTCGATCGTGTTCTGCGCTCGCTCGGCCATCTCGGCCGAGTCGGTCATCGCCGAGAGCCTCCCCACCACGCTCACGCCCGAGAGCGAGCTCGAGAGCATGAGCCGATGGGTCTTGGGCAACCACGGCATCTGCAGCTCCACCTGCTTACGATCTGCCGACTCGGGCACATACCGCGTCAGCAGCCCGGCTACATCCGCCACGACCAAGGCCCAATCACACGGTTCCTTGACCGCCGCAAAGGGCGCGGCTACCGGCGCAGCGGCCGTCAACTTCGCCCCCGCGAGCCACGCTTCGGCTTCGGCCTCATCCTGCGCCAAGATCATCATCAGCCCCTGCGCGCACGGCCGGTAGCAACCGCGAAGCTTGATCTCCCCGCCCGCTTGAAGGGCCCCGGCGTCCATCCACTCACCCATCGGCACCACGGAGAGGTCTTTGCCGGTCTCTTGCGCCTTTTTCGCCACCAACGCCCGAATGGCCGCGTCGAAGGCCTGGGCATCCAAGGCCGGATTTTCCCAGAGAATCACCGCCTTAAACCCCGAGTCGCCTGCTGCCGTCCGCGGCAAAGTCATGCCCATCGACACCGAGACCAACGACAGGCGCTTGCCATCCTCCGAGAGCCCCACCAACGCCTTGAGCACGGCGTAGGCCTCCGGGTCCTGCTGCTTGAACGCCTCCGGATCCCGCTTCGCCAAGGCCAAATCAAAGTTCGGGTCAACCCCCTTGAAGGCCTCATCCCACGCCTGCTTCAGCTCCGGGTTCTCGATTTGCGGGACGATGAACGCCATCGTCACATCCACATCCGCCGGTAACCACTCGGCCTTGGGCAAGGCCATCGCCACCGCCGCACAGATTGCCGCTACATACATGCACATTAAACGCTTCATCGCTTGTCTCCTTCTGCTTAGGGATTGCGGACGCAGTGTAACATACCCCCGATTGCTGCGCAAGCGGAGGCCGGGAACGCTCCCCTTACGGCGCTAGGCGGAGGCCGGCAGGGGGCTCGGAAGTGGTGTGCCCGGCGTAGGGGTCGAGCCAGAGGCTCTTGGTGCCGGCGGGGAGCTGGAGCTCGTAGTGGTCGAGAATATGCCCGGGGGTGGGGGTGAACCCAAGCGCGCTGCGGAGGCGGTCGAGGAGGCCCGGAGGAGGGGTGGGTTCGGTGGCCAGGGTGAGTCGGCGTTTAACGGCGCCGAGGCGGCGGTAAGGCACGGGCTTGCCTTCAGGGGTTCGCAGACGATCGAGGTAATCGAGGGAGGCGAGGATGGAGGCCATCGGGAGGGGATACTCCATTGAATAGCCCCAGGGGCGTGGCTCGGGGAGATAGTGATTGGTCAGCGGCCGGGGCAAGAGGGCTGTGCACCCGGCGCAGAGCAGGGCGCACAGGAGCAGGAGGGTAATCAAGCCCCGGCGGCAAATCATTCAGCGGATAGGAGGTAGCGCTCGGCCTCAAGGGCGGCCATTGCGCCGCTGCCGGCGGCGATGATGGCCTGCTTATAGGCGGGGTCCTGTGCATCGCCGGCGGCAAAGACACCTTCGGCGGAGGTCTTGACGCCGTGGGTGACGATGTAGCCGTGCGGGTCGAGCTCGATGGCACCTTGGAGGCAGGCGGTATTGGGGGTGTGGCCGATGGCCACGAAGAGGGCGCTGACGCTCAGGCGGCTCTCTTCGCCGGTGAGGGTGTTGCGCAGGCGCAGGGCTTCGACGGCACCCTTGGCGGGGTCTTCAACGGCGGTGATGACGGTGTTCCAGCAGGGGACGATGTTGGGGGTGGCGAGGACGCGGTCGGCCATCACCTTGCTGGCGCGAAGGGTGTCGCGGCGGTGGATGAGGGTGACCTTGGCGCAGAGCTTGGAGAGGAAGAGGGCATCCTCGCAGGCGGTGTCGCCGCCGCCGGCCACGGCCACTTCCTTGCCGCGGAAGAAGGCCCCATCGCAGGTGGCACAGCCCGAGACGCCGTGGCCGATGAGGGCCTGCTCGCTCTCCAGGCCAAGGTAGCGGGCGCTGGCGCCGGTGGCGAGGATGACCGCGCGCGCTTCCAGCGTGCCGGCGACCATCGTCTCAAGTTTCTTGACCGGGCCTGAGAAGTCCGCGCCGGTGCATTCATCCATCTCAAAGACGGCACCGAAGCGTTCGGCTTGGCGGCGCATGGCGGTGACGAGTTCGTAGCCATTGATGGGGGTTTCAAAGCCGGGGAAGTTCTCGATGTCGGTGGTTTGAGTGAGCTGGCCGCCAGGCTGCATCCCTTCCAGGACGAGGGGTTTGAAGCCGGCGCGGGCGGCGTAGAGGGCGGCGGTGCAGCCGGCTGGGCCGCTTCCGAGGATAATCAGGTCGTGCATAGGATTCCTAGCTGTTAGCGGTTAGCTGATAGCTGTTAGCAGTGGAGAGAGAGTAGCTGACAGCCGACAGCGGACAGCGGACAGCGCTGGCGCTTACCGTGTAAGGCCCGTCTGAGCTGTGGAAACAACGCCGTTGGACCATCCGTCAATCCGTCGCTTTGCGTACTGTCGGCTGTCGGCTGTCGGCTGTCAGCTGTCGGTTTACCAAGTGTGGTCTTTCTTGCCGGTGCGCTTGACGATACGGGTCTCCTTGGCGGCGAGGGTGGTGCCGGTGGAGACATCGTTGAAGCGCAGCTGGATGTAGTATTCGTACTGGTGGCCACCGTTGTCGCGCTTGACATCGCGGGCGATGAGCTTGCCGGTGAGGGTGAAGTCGGGGACCTTGACCTTGCCTTTGGGCTTGAGGGTGGAGGGGTCGAGCTCGTCGCCGGAGGCCTTCTCGAAGTCGCGCGTGGTCCAGAGCATCGAATCCTGGTTCTCAAGCTTGTCGGCGAAGACCGAGGAGACGGTGAAGCGGTCGTCCTCCAAGAGCGCCTCGGAGATACGGGCGGTGATGACATCGGTATCGATGTTCAGGGGGGTGGCATCAACCACGCGGCCGATGGCGACCACATAGGTCTTGGTAATCGGCGTCTCGCGGATGACCTTGGGGGACTGCAGGATGGTCCGCAGGGTGTTCTCGGCTGCTTCGGTGAAGTCCTTGTAGTCGAGCCCGGCAACAATCTCGGAGTCATTGGTTTGGTCGACCAATTCCGTGCGGTCCATACAGCCGGGCATCGCCAGGCCGAGGGCGAGGAGGATCAGGAGGAGGGGGAACTGTTTCATGGGTGTATTCCTTTCTAAACCTTTACCAAACGGGCATCCCGGCGGCGACAGCCTTGACCACCTGGACATTCTTCTGCCAGATCAGCGTGCCGGTGGCCAGGTCGGTGGCGCGCAGGGTAAAGAGGTATTCGATGCGCGTGCCGCCATTGTCGCGGCGGACATTGGCCTGCAGCAGCTTGCCCGAGAGCGACAGATCGGGGGACTTGAGGCGCTTGGCGGCAGGCGCGGCAGCACGGGCCTCGGCCGAGAGGGCATCGCGATCGCTCGAACGCGCGGCCACAGCCGTGGAGAAGACGAAGCGCTCGCTCTCCAGGAGGGCATCGGTGACCGCGCCGGTGAGGGCGCTGCTATCCAAATGTTGGCAAGTATCGTTGATTACCGGGCCCCAGGCAACGATGCGTGGCCGCTCGGGGGTGCCACCCACGCGGGGGCTGGCGAGGAGACTGCGCGCGAGTTCGCTGGTGGCCGAGGCAATGTCGCGCGCGTCAAAGGAGATGGTGGTCTCGGCGCTACGGGTGGGGTCGATGCGCTCAGTGTGGCTGGCGCAGCCGGCTAAGAGAGCGGCGAGCAGGAGGGGGATGGCACGGGGGTTCATCGGCAGCGCTCCTACAGGTTGATGACCAAAATGCTGGGCGTGGCGCCGGGCGAGGGAATGCGAACCCAGACGATGGCGTTGCCGCTGCCACGCAGTTGGATGTTGAAGGCGCTGCCGCCTGCCGGCGAAATGCTCACGCGCCCATTGGCCGGGCGGACCATCGAGCCGACCCACACGCGCTTGGGCAACAGGTCGGCACACCGGAGGTCGGCTGCGTTGGTGCCGATGTCATAAATCGCCATTCCCAGGCTCCACAGGAGTGCAGCGGCCTCGGTGCCCGAGCCGGCACGCAGCGCTGCCTGGCCGCCCTCTTGCATCGCCACGCGCAGGAGCGTACGGGCCACCTGTCTGGCGATTATCCCGCTCCAGGCGCGGTCGAAGGCGGCCTGCATCAGCGGATCAACCTCCATCAGCACCTCCAGCTGCTGGCCGTTGACGGCGTAGGCGCGGTGGGCGGCGGAGCGCTCGACGAGTTTGGGCACGTCGAAGCTAATTGTGCCAAAGCCCTGGGCGTGGCCGGCAATCGAAGGGTAGGGGATGGAATAGGGCCGCCCCACACGCTTGGGCGCCAGACCATCTTCAACATAGATCCAGATTCGGTTTTCGGGACGAAGCCCGCGCGCTTCGGTGGCGGCATCTTCGGCCAGTAACCGGGCTTGGGGCGCCAGGGCGGCGGCCAAGGCCAGGTCGTTGCGCGGCGCATCCCCGGCGCACCATCGCGTCACGCCCACCAAATGGGCGGCGTAGGCATTGCCAAAGCCCTTCAATGTGGCGAAGTGGGCTTGTGCGGCGGGGGCTTCGGTGCTAACGGCCGTGGCGACTTCCGCAACCAGGCGCGGCGTCTGCGCGGCGGCATTATTGGCCGCTTGGGTAACGGCGCGCCGTTCGGCCGCCGAAAGGTCGCGCGCCTCGGCCGAGCGGTCAGGCAAGTCCCCGGCACAGACGCCGAACCACGCCACCTGACGCTGGCGGATGCGGTTGCACTCCACGCGCAAGGCTTCGCGATTGGCGAGCGAGCCATAGGCCAGAGCCTTATAAAGGTTGAGGAAGGCGAGCTCGGGCCCCTGCGGCGCGTAGGGCAGCGCGCAATCGTTGAGGGCGAGGGCTGAGGCCGTGTCGAGGGCACCGGCGCCGTAGCGGCGGCGGGCGAGGTCGTTAATCTGCTCTTCGGCGGCGGCCAGATGGGTGATTGCTTGCGGGGCGCGGCCAAGCCAGAGGGCGAGGATACCGGCCTCGTGCTGCCAGAAGGCCGTGTCGGCATTCTCCGCTTCGGCCTCCTCGGCGGCCTGCTCGTAGGCGCTCGTCACGGCCCCGCCATAAACCTCGCGCTCCTGCCGCAGGAGGCTCTCTTCGAGCGAGAGGCAGCCGGAGAGAAGCAGACAGCCGAGCGCCGACAGCAGACCGCGAACGGCTGTCGACTGTTGTCTACCGCGAAGGGCGGTCATCTGTTCTCTGTTCTCCGTCATCTTTCCTCTTATTGATCGCGCAGACCCGCGAGCTTGAACTGGAAAATCTGGGTGCGCAGTTCGGCAATGAGGTCGGGGTTAAAGGTGAACTTCTCCACGCGGTGGTGGTTGATGTTCGCGCGCACCATCACCTTGGGATAGATGGGCGTGTCATCGTCGGGCTTCTCAAGCTTCATCAGGTCGCAATTCACCAGCACCTGGAGATACTCGCGGAACATCTTCGGATCGAGGGTGTAGTGGTACTTGCGCACATCCCCGAAGGTCGCCTTGTCGTACTCAATATTGAAGTCGTCACCCACCGTTACCGAGTGGCCTTCAAGCACGATAATCGAGCCATTGTCCTTGTAGTCGCAGCGGATGCGCGGAGCATCCTCGGAGGCCTGGTAGTAGACCTGCAGCCAGTTCAGGCGGGAGTTTTGCACCACAAAGGCTTCATCGTGGCGGTACCAGTAGGGCGAGCAGGCCGGCAAGAGCGTCAGCAGCGGCAAGGCAAGCAGAATCAAGCGGAGGGACTTCATCGGGAGCTCCAAGGTTGATAGAGGAAGAGCGGGGCTTGGCAGGTCAAGTGCACCTCTGCGCCCGCCGTACGGTTGAGTGTCGCCCGCCAGAGCGTATCAAGCCACAGGCGCTCAACGGGCCAGACCACCCCGCGCGCGGTCAGCTGCTGGGGCACAAAGGAGAGGAAGGAGAGGGGCCAATCCGGCGTCACAGCCAGGACATGCTCGCCCGCCGGAAAGAGGTCGAAGCGGCCGCTAGCGGTATAGACCGTTGTGCGCTCGGCCGTTTCGGCAATGAGCGCCAGGTTCGCCAAGGTGTGATCCTCGCGCCGACCGGTGACGGCGAAGTAGGCCACCGGCGCGGCCGGATGGTGCGCGCGCAGCCAACGGTAGGCCTTGGTCAGGTCGTTGGTCTCCTGATCCGCGTGCAAATCGGTGACGAACCCGGCGGGGAGGTCGGCGCGGCTAAGGGTGTCCAAATCGCCCACCACCTGCAAGAGCGCGGGAGCCCCCTCCGGCGGAAGCCGGTCGCAGCAGACGCACCCGGCGCAGGCCGCTAGCGCCGTGCGCTCGGGCGGCGAAGTCGGCTCGGTGCCGTTGGCAATGATGGCGATTGGCTGCGTCATTCCACCAAGGTGAAACCGAGCTCGGCGAGGTCGGCGGCGAGGGTTTCGGGCAACGGGCCACCCTCCACATCAAAGGCATCTCGCCCGGCGCCATGGACCGCCGTCACGCCCGGATACTTGCGCAAGCGCTCAGCCACGATTCCGCGGCAGTGGTCGCACGCCATGCCCTTGACCACCACGCGGCGGGCAGGATTCTCGGCAGTTGTCATCGTTCGTCTCCTCCAAAGGGGTTTGAGGACAATATGATAGCCCAAGAGCGCCAACAGTACAACCGCTGCAGCCGCGTTCCCGTGCGTTGATTCCGCGCAACACGCCTCGGCGCCCTCCGCCACCGCTCCGCCCCACCACGCATTCAGCACCAACCCCGCGCCCACGGCAAAAACCGCCACCACCGCCAGGAAGCACGCCGTCGCCCGCCGCCCCAGGAGCGTCCAGAGCGTGGTCAGACTCGCCCCATTGAGCGCCGGCCCGGCAATCAGAAAGATCAACGCTGCCCCCGGCGAAAGGCCCTTGGCCATCAACGCCAACGCCATCGGAATCGAGGCCGTGCTACAAACATAGAGCGGCAACCCCACCAAGAGCATCACCGGGAAGGCCACCCAGTCATTCGCCAACCATTCCCCCACCAGTCCATCAGGCGGCACGAAGGCCAGGATCGCCGCCGAAATCGCCAACCCCAACGCTAACGGCCGCGCCACATTCCCCAGCAAGCAAAACGCATAATTCACCACGCGCAACACCCCCGCCGCGCCCCCCACCACGCGCCCCTCCGGCGTCACTTCCTTCGCCGCCTCTGTGCTTCCTTGCGTGTCTTTGTGCTTCTTTGTGGTTTCCCTCTGTGCTTCCTGCGTTTCCCCCGCGTCCAACCGTTCAATCAGCCAGCCGCCGGTTAACCCCGAGAGCAATGCCACCACGGGTCGTACCACCGCAAAGACGCCCCCCAAGAGCGCATAAGTGGCAAAGATAGAGTCGAGTCCTGTCTGCGGCGTGGCCAAGAGGAAGCCCGCCGTCGCCCCCTTGCTTGCGCCACCCTTTCGCAAACCCGCCGCCACTGGCAACACCCCGCACGAACACAACGGCAACGGCACCCCCAGCAGCACCGCCCAGACTACCGCTCGCCAACCGGCCTGCCGCCCCAACAGCCGCGCCACCCGCTCGGGCGTGAAGAAGAGACTTAGCACCCCAGCAAAGAGAAACCCCCACAACAGCCACAGCGCCATCTGCTGCGAGGTCTGCCAAAAAGCACTCACCAAGTCAATCAACCAAGCCATACAGCCTCCGTTTCCCCCATAGTCTACCAAAGTCGCAACGGGCCCAGCATGCGCTGCGTACAGAACACCTCCGTCCGCATACACTTGAGGGGCTATGCGTGACGAGCGCACCCCTAAAGGGAACAACGCTTATTCGTAGTCGATCCGCTCAATCTTGAAAATCACTGGCCGGGTGCCATCAGAGCAACAAGCAATCATTTCATGCTCTCTGGCCATCCACCCCTTCATAATTGGGCCACCCTGCAAGCCGCTGTAGATGTAGCGGGAGATGGCATCCCAGAGTTCTGAACAGTGCGGCATTCTGGGACCGCCCGCGACGGTGTCCGGATTGCCCGAGGTCTTTATCAATGTATTTAACCCCATGTGCCAGAAGTCATCGCGTTCATCATCGCGATAGAAAACGAACTCGTCACCCACATTGTAGCAAGGACAAGGCCCTGACTTTGGATTGGCGCAGAACTGCTCCTGCAACTCCGGATAACACTTCTTGTCAATCACCGTCAGCTTCACTTTGTGCTTCACTGTCTTCTCCCGTCTCTTGTTTACTAAATACCCGAAATCTGCGAGGTCTGCCCAAAGGCACTCACCAAGTCAATCAACCAAGCCATACAGCCTCCGTTTCCCCCATAGTCTACCAAAGTCGCAACGGCCGCACCTAAACAAAAAAACCGAAGGCACTGCCTCCGGTCTCTCTTCTCTCTTTCACAGTGTCCATACCGTGCGATATGGTGGAGCGAAGGGGTAAAATAAAAAGTAGGTAAATGTTCATCGTGCCACTTTGACAAAAGTCGGCTCGCCGGCTCAATCCATCTTAGCACTTTATCGCTTCCTAATTCGTCCGATATGTTCCGTGAATACAACAAAGGTTGGCCCGTCGGAGGGGTCTACAAGGCTCCAATTGCCTTTCTACCTTAATCCTCGCAAGTTGCCAAGGGGAGAGACGATCTTTGTAAATGCATAGCATCTACTCTTGAATGTTTTCGGCATAATCCAGCATACTCCCACCATCACGCTCGGCGTAGGTTATTGTATTCCCCTCAAATATTATTTCTCCAACGAAGTCTTCCGACACGCTTAGGGTAAACGCTTCGAGATAAAGCACACGTCTTGGGGTCCCGCTCTCATCCTTGAGGGGGATCTTGGGTGACGAACTGTTCATACTACTGCTTGTGAGTAAAAGGGGGAGCACTTGTAGCTTGCCGGGCGTAACCGGCCATGATTTTCCGCCATAAGTCGTTTCCGCTTCCTTTGTCGTAAGGCGATAGGATTGGGGATATTCTTTTGTTTCTTCCTGAAGCGTTATAGAACCTTGTTTGACTGTGAGAGTCAGTGGATGTACATACCACGCAGAATAATTGACACCACACCATGTGAAACGCCAAGCTCTGTCAT
>JBJEVY010000014.1:0-11645 GCA_051884775.1 Candidatus Spyradenecus sp.
TCCTGAATGGTTGTGGCACGGGGAACGAAGTGCGAGCAGAGACCAAAGGTCATCTCATCGCCCTTACCGCGCGCGAAGGAGGGCACAACGGTCTTGGTGGAGGAGCCATTGCGAATCTTGAACTTCATCCCCGAAGAACTCGGCGTGCTCCCGCTGTTGCCATAACTCGGGTGCGCGTCGTCGCCCTCCTCGGTAACAAAGCGGAACTCGAGCGCTGCGTAGCCGATGGGCTCATCATTATCGAGATACTGCGCCGAAACAATCGGGTATTCGCCGTAGAGGGCCTTGTATTCCTCCAACAGCGTGGCGATGGCGTGCACCTGCGCGGTGGTCTTGGCCACCGCCGCCTTACTGTTGGCCGAGCCCATCAGCTTGAAGATGCCGGCAGCCAGAATGCCAATGACCACAATCACCACCAGCAGCTCCACCAAGGTGAAGCCCTTGCGCAAACGCTCTGAAGTTCCCTTCATCGTCACGGCTCCTTTCTGCCTTAGGCAGACTGCTGACCAATCGATCCGATAATCGAAATCAGCGGCATGAACATCGCGATCACGATACCACCCACGACCACGGCCAGGAAGATAATCATAATCGGCTCGATAATCGAAGTCATCGCCGCCACGGCATTGTCCACTTCGTCATCGTAGGTGTTCGCCACACGGATAAGCATCTCAGGCAACGCGCCGGTCTCTTCGCCCACTTCCACCATCGAAACGACCATCGGCGGGAAGACGCCGCTCGCGCCCAGCGGCGCGGTCATGCCTTCACCTTCCTTCACGCTGTCGTGCACCGACTGCAACGCCTTGGACACCACCTGATTCCCCGTGGTGTCCTTCACAATCGAAAGCGCCTGCAACACCGGCACGCCCGAGGAGAGCAACGTGCCCAGCGTACGCGTCAAGCGCGCGACCACCGTCTTCTGCGTCAAATCGCCAAAGACCGGCATCGTCAGCGCCAACTTATCGCGCAGCAGCGAACCCACCGGCGTCTTGAAGAAAATCTTGATGCCAACAATCGCACCGACAATCGCCACCAAGCCCGGCAACCAGTAGGACTTCACCCACTCAGAGAGGTTGATGACAAACTGCGTCAACGCCGGCATCCCCTCGTCACTTCCCATCAGGTCGGTAAAGATCTGCTGGAACTTCGGGATCACCGCGAGCATGAGGAAGACAACAATGCCAACGGCCGCGCAGAGCACCACAATCGGGTAGGTCATCGCGCCCTTGACCTTGTTCTTGATCTTCTCGGCCTTTTCCATAAACTCGGCCAAGCGGTTCAAGACCGTTTCCAACACACCGCCGGCCTCACCGGCCTTCACCATATTCACATAGAGGTGATTGAAGATCTTCGGATAGTTGCCCAACGATTCGGAGAAGGTGTTACCCGTCTCCACCGTCTCGAGCATTCCGGCGAGCGCAGCCTTCATCGTCTCATTCGTCGTCTGCCGATGCAACACACGCAGCCCGCGCGTGAGCGGCAAGCCCGCATCCACCAGCGTGGCCAACTGCCGCGTAAAGACCATCAGGTCCTTGGTCTTGATGCTGCCGCCAAAGAGTTTAAGCTTCTTCCCGCCGCCGCTCTTAGCCTTCTTCGGCGCCTTCTGCGCCGGCGCGGGGGCCGCTTCCGGCGCATCCTCCTTGACTAGGCCAATCGCCTTGGGCGTCAACTTCATCCCGCGAATCTTCTCAATCGCGGCACTCTGCGACTCCGCCTCCACGGTGCTAAAGACCTCTTTGCCCTGCGAATCAAGCGCCTTGAACCTAAACTTGGCCATTGTCGTCTTCCTTAACAAATTGTCCTGGGCTCTCGCCCACTCCACTTTTCACTGCGCATTATAGCAGGCCCACACCCCAATGGCAAACAAAAAAGGCGCGAAGGCCCCAGTTTAGCCCCCGCCCGGAGTGCGGAGCGTACCCCAATTGGGGTACCACGCATTCCCCAATTGGGGTACCGGCCATTCCCCAATTGGGGTACCGACCATTCCCCAATTGGGGTACAACCTTGCCCACGGGCAGGGCGGATTTGAACCTCGGGCTGGAGGAACCATTAAGACTGAGTCTTATTGCAATTAACAGTCAGTCTTATTGCAATTAACAGTCAGACTTATTGGCAATAAGTCTCAGACTTAATAGTTTCCCCCGCTCCGGGTGCGAAAGCAAACGAACCGCAGGCGAAATGAGGACACGGCGCAGTCGGGGGCAGGGCATGGCAGGAAGAGTGGCTGGGGGCTTAGGGGCCACCCGCGAGCAAGCTCGCGGGCACGCTGGGGGGGGGCGTCTACGGCGGACACCTGGGCGCGCGGGGGCTTGGGGGGAACTCCCCCAACGGCCCTGGCGTGCCCAGGTGTGTGCCTATGAGCCGAAGTGCCCAGAGGGCGCTTCGGCCGGAGTGGAGCGCACCGCGCTCCCGAGGGGAGTGGGGCGAGCAGCCCCCACGCGGGGTGTGGGGCAAGGCCCCACTGCAAGGTGCAAGCAGCGTGTGAGGGATTGTGCTATACTGCACACACTTGTTTCACGATTTCCTGTCAAAACGGAAGGATAACGGTATGGCAACGGCGTTTTTGGTTGGTCAGACGGCACTCTCGGCGTTTCGCGTGGAGGCATTGTTGAAGCGATTGGCGGAGGCTGGTTTTGCCGGATGCGAAGTGGAGACGGCGTGGGTCTACCTGTTGCAAGAGAGCAGCGAGCTGACGGCGGAGGCGCGGGAGAAGGCGTGTACGCTGTTGGACGCGGATGGGGCGAAGGTGCTGCCGGCGGAGGGGATTTTCGTGGCGCCGCGGTTGGGGACGATTTCGCCGTGGAGCTCAAAGGCGAGCGACATCTTCCGCTATTGCGGGGTGAAGGGGGTCCGCCGGGTGGAGCGGGCGATGCACCTGGCGGTCACGCAGGGGGGGAAGGTCCTCTCGCGCGAGGCGCTTAAGCCGGCGCTGAATGCGTTGCACGACCGGATGATTGAGGGGGTCTTCACGGCCGAGGAGCTGCCGAACTTCTTTGTGGTGGCGCGTCCGGCGAAGGGGAAGGTCTTTGATGTGCTGGGCGAGGGGCGCGAGGCGCTCGTGCGCGCGAATAAGGAGATTGGCCTGGCGATGAGCGACCCGGAGATTGACTATCTCTTCAACGCCTACACGGCGGCCAAGCGTAACCCCACCGATACCGAACTAACGATGTTCGGGCAGGTGAACTCCGAACACTGCCGCCATAAGATCTTTAATGCCAAGTGGATTATCGATGGCCAGGAGCGCGACGTCTCGCTCTTCGGGATGATCAAGAACACCCACAAGCTTCACCCCGAAGGCACGCAGGTGGCCTATAAGGACAACTCGGGCGTGATTGATGGCTTCCGCGTGCAGGCCTTCCAGGCCGACCCCACCGACAACACCTACAAGTTCGCCGAAGACCAGGTGGAGATGCTGATGAAGGTGGAGACCCACAACCACCCGACGGCTATCTCCCCCTACCCTGGCGCGGCCACGGGCGTGGGCGGCGAGATCCGCGACGAGAGCGCCACGGGCATCGGCTCGCGCACAAAGGCGGGCATCTGCGGCTTCTGCGTGAGTGACCTGCGTATCCCCGGCTATCTGCAGCCGTGGGAGAAGGATTACGCCGAGCGCCCCGAGCGCTTGGCCTCGGCCCTCGAGATTATGATGGAGGGGCCCATCGGCGGGGCGGCCTTCGGCAACGAGTTTGGCCGTCCGCAGCTCTGCGGCTTCTTCCGCACGCTGGAAGAGGAGGCTGGCGGGAAGTACTGGGGCTACCACAAGCCGATTATGCTCGCCGGCGGCATGGGCAACATTCGCCACGACCAGGTGCTCAAGAAAGAGGTCCCGCCGCACGTGTTGGTGGTGCAGATTGGCGGCCCTGCGATGCGTATTGGCCTGGGCGGCGGTGCGGCTAGCTCGATGACCAGTGGCACCAACGAGGCGAAGCTGGACTTCGACTCGGTTCAGCGCGGCAATGCCGAGATGCAGCGCCGTTGCCAGGGCGTGATTGATGCCTGCGTGGCTCTGGGCGCGAAGAACCCCATCCTCTCGCTCCACGATATTGGCGCCGGCGGCCTCTCCAATGGTTGCCCGGAGTTGGTGGAGGCGACCGGCGCGGACTTCGAGCTGCGCAAGGTGCACAACGAAGAGATTTCGATGAGCCCGATGGAGATCTGGTGCTGCGAAGCGCAGGAGCGCTATGTGCTGGCCATCCGCGCGGAAGATCGTCTCCTCTTCGAGCAGTTCTGCGAGCGCGAGCGTTGCCCGGTGGCCTTCATTGGCGAGACGCGCGACGACGGCCGCATGGTCCTGCACGATGAGCACTTTGGCGACAATCCCATCGATATGGACATCTCCACGCTGCTGGGCAAGCCCCCGCGGATGGTGCGCGATGTTGCGCACGTCCAGCTGCCCACCCAGCCGCTCAACTTCGGCAGCGTCACCCCGGCCGAGGCACTCCAGCGCGTACTGCGCTTCCCGGCCGTGGCCAACAAGACCTTCCTCGTCACCATTACCGACCGCACGATTACCGGCCTGGTCCATCGCGACCAGATGTGCGGCAAGTATCAGCTCCCCGTGGCCGACCACGCTGTGACCGTCACCGGCTACCAGTGCGCCACGGGTGAAGCGATGGCCACCGGCGAGCGCACGCCTCTGGCGATTGTCAATGCCCCGGCTTCCGGCCGGATGGCCGTGGGTGAAGCCATCTTGCAGCTCGCCTCCGCCCCGATTGGGCCGATTGGCACTATCAAGCTCTCGGCCAACTGGATGGCCGCCTGCGGCGAAGCGGGCGAGGACGCGCGGCTCTTCGACACCGTCGAGACCGTGGGGATGGATGTCTGCCCGCGCCTGGGCGTCTGCATTCCGGTGGGCAAGGACTCGCTCTCGATGCGCACGGTGTGGACCGATTCGCAGGGTGCCGAGCACAAGCAGGTGGGCCCGCTCTCGCTCATCGTCTCCTCCTTCGCCACGGTTACCGATGCGCACAAGGACGTCACGCCCGACCTCAAGCCCGGCGCCTCGCGTCTGATGCTCGTGGACCTGGGCAACGGCAAGAACCGCCTCGGCGCCTCCGCCCTGGCGCAGGTCTACAACCAGATTGGCGATGAGGTGCCCGACATGGAGAGCCCCGAGGCCGTGCGTAGCTTCTATGAGGCGATGCAGGAACTCGTGGCGCAGGGGTTGGTGCTGGCCTATCACGACCGCTCCGATGGCGGTGTGGCCGTCACCCTCGCCGAGATGGCCATCTCCGGCGGACGCGGCGTGGCGGCGAACTTGGTGGGGCAGGATGCCCTCTCGGCGCTCTACAGCGAAGAGCTCGGCGCGGTGCTGCAGGTGGCCGAGGAGAAGACCGCCGAGGTCGAGGCGATCCTGGCCAAGCACGGCGTGGCGGGTAGCTGGATTGGCTTTGTGCAGGATGACCCGGTGCTGCAGGTGACGGTCAACGACGAGCCGGCGCTCGATGAGAAGCTCTCCACCGTGCGCAGCGCGTGGTCGGAGACCACCTATCAGATGCAGTCGCTGCGCGATAACCCCGCCTGCGCCAAGCAGGAGTTCGACGTGGCCGGGTTGACCGATGACCCGGGGATGAACTTCAAGGTCACCTTCCCGCTCAATGCCGCCCCCGCGCCCGACCCGGCGCGCCGGCCCAAGATGGCCATCCTGCGCGAAGAGGGCGTCAATGGCCACATTGAGATGGCCGCCGCCTTCACCCTCGCCGGCTTCGAAGCTATCGACGTGCACATGACTGACCTCCTGGAAGGGCGCGTGGACCTGGCCGACTTCAAGGGCCTGGTCGCGTGCGGCGGCTTCTCCTACGGCGACGTTTTGGGCGCCGGCTCGGGCTGGGCGCGTAGCATCCTCTTCAACCCCGAGCTCAAGGCAATGTTCAAGCGTTTCTTCGAGCGGCCCGACACCTTCACCCTGGGCGTCTGCAACGGTTGTCAGATGGTCTCGCAACTCAAGGACATCATCCCCGGCGCACAGCACTGGCCGCGCTTCGTGCGCAACGCCTCCGAGCAGTTCGAGGGGCGCTACTGCACGCTCGAGGTGCTCGAGTCGCCCAGCGTGTTGCTCAAGGGGATGGCCGGCAGCCGCCTGCCGATCGCCGTGGCCCACGGCGAAGGGCGCGTCCAGTTCGCCAACGCCGAGGATGCCGCCAAGGCCACCCAGGCGCTGCGCTTCGTCGATGGCAAGGGGCAGCCCACCGAGGTCTACCCGTGGAACCCGAATGGCTCCAAGGGCGGTCTCTGCGGCTTCACCTCCGAGGACGGCCGCGCCACCATCCTGATGCCGCACCCCGAGCGCTCCTTCCGCGCCCTGCAGCTCTCCTACGATGACGGTACCTTTGCCGGCGGCGAGGACGGCCCCTGGATGCAGATCTTCCGCAACGCCTACGCCTTCGCCACGCGCTAAGGCTGAAGTCTAAACAATTCGCGCCGCCGTCCTGTGGGACAGCGGCGCGAATTGTTTAGAAAGGCAATGAGCAATAGGCGATTGTGCTAACGCCAGAGAAGAACCGCCCAGCCTCCCCTCGCAAGCTTACCCATCGCGGAACGCGCAGCGAACAGCTAACGGCTAACTGCTAGCCGCTCAAACACTGCGCAGCTGCATTCGGACCCAGCGGATGTCGTCGAGGATGGCCTCGGAGAGGGTGCGCGTGCGCAGGTGTTCGGGGAGGACGTGGTAGGTGTAGGTCTCCACCTCGATGGGCCATCCGCCGGCGCGGACATAGCGCCAGAAGGCGGGGGTGAGGGCGTGGCGCGTAGAACCAATAGCTCCGGCGCCCTCCCAGGCCAGCGGCACGTGGCAATGAATGCGGCCGCGGCGGCCAACCAGTTCGGGGAGCACCTCGGGCGTCAGGTCGGGGAAACAGGTGATGGAGGCATCGTTCTCGCGGCGGCGAGTCTGATGGAGGTAGACACCATCGATAAAGGGAGCGAGGTCTTCAACCTTCGCGAACTGGGAGAACTCAAGGGCCGCCGAAGCTTGAATGCGCGCGATGGGCACATTGGCCGAAACGAGGGTGCGTAAGGCGTTGAGGGGGTCCTCATAGGAGAGGGCAAAGTGGCAAGTGTCGAAGCAGATGCCGATGTAGTCGCGATAGGCCGGAACCCACTCCGGATGGCGCCAGAGCGCTTCAAAGAAGTCGATGACCGTGCGCGTACTCTCCAACAGACAATCGGGCTCAGGCTCAAGCGCTAAGACCATCCGAACGCCCGTATAACCCTCAAGCTTGCGCAAGAAGAGGGCGATTTCACAAATGGCAGCGGCAAAGCGCGGGGAGAGCCCCTGTCCGCGATCGTAGGCCAGCGGCACAGTGGTCACGCTGGGGCGATGATCCCCCATCACCGCGTGCGGCAGACGGGAAAGGGCGTAGAAGAGATTGCAGGTATAGCGCACGCGGCGAGGATCAAGCCAATCGGGCTCGTAGACCGAGGTCTTCACGGCACGATTGTGGAAGGTGCCGTAGGGGAAGCCGTTGATACCGATCACCGAGAGGCGATTGCGCTCCAGAAAGGCCGAAAAACGCCGAATCTCCTCCTGCGCGCGGAGCGCCACGGCCGCTTCCGCCCCAAGGCGCAGGCCAATGGGGAAGAGCGCTGTGGCGCCCAACGCATCACGCACTGGTAGCGTCACCTCCTCCAAAGCACGCCGCACCGCCGGCAAATCCTCGCCGGGGTGGACGTTCATGCAGTAGGTAATCGGGTTCTCGACCATCTCCCGCGCGGGGGACTACTTAACAATCAGCGAGAGCTCGCTCAAGGTGGCCCAGATCTGCCCGGCTACAGCGGGGGCCGTGGCCGTGAAGCGCAGGAAGCGGGCCTTGGTGGCGGGCAGCTCGAAGGTGCGCCAAGCGCGGTTGGCGGGGGTCCAGCCGGTCTTGCCGGCAAAGACTTCGCGCCAGGTCTTGCCATCCTCGGAGAGCTCGATGCGGCAGGCGCCAATGAGGCCATTGAGCTCATCGACACGCGGCAGGGCCTTCACGCCGGCAACCTCCAGCACCTCCCCGAAGTCGAGGGTAAAGGCATGGGGATAATCGGGGTGGACATTGCGCCAGTCGGTGTGCCAATAGGTCTTGGGATTGCCATCGTAGATGTGCGCCACATTGCCTTCGCCGGGCTCTTCGCTGGTGACATCAATCACCTTCCAAGCAGTGCGCTTGGTCTCCTTGGGGAAGAGGCGCTCCAGCGCCGGGGTCGGCAGCTGGTCGCCCTCAGGCACAACGCGGGCGGCCACGGTGCCACTCTCAAGCTCGAAGGCCCCCGCATAGGGCTTGAACTCGCCGCCGTTGACGGCCACTTCCACCTTCGCGCCGGGACGGGCCGGAGCCACGGAGACGCGGTTCTTGCCATCACGCGTCACCAGCGCCAGACCGGCCGTCTCCCGGAAGGGACGGGCACGGAAGGGGCGCGAGCCGAAGCGCAGGGCGAAGCCGAAGGTGAAGGGGCGGTTGTAGACCAGATACTCGGCCCAGGGGCGCGGTCCGCAGGAGCCGTTGCCGATGCCCGTCTGGGCATAGTCGATGTGCAGCCAGGTCTTCTCCGGCGGCGGCAAGAGCGAGGGCAGCTGCGCCTTGTGGAGGGTAACGGCATCCCACTGCGTCACCGAGAAGGCGAAGGTCTGCCCGGTGATGGAGGGGAAGAAGCAGAGGGAATCCTCACCATCGTCCAGAAGCACCCAGCGGGCCTCCTCGCGATTGCCGTATTCCTGGGTTTCGGAATAGGGGATGAAGAAGTCGGCCGGCTTGGCCGCGAAGCGCCCGCGCCAGACGGCGCCCTTGCGGTCGGGATAGTTCTCCCAGGGCCCCAAGGCGTTATACTGCACATTCTCGAGCGCGGGGTTAACCGCCAACTCGAAGCCCAAGCGCGGCACCACCTCTTCCGGCGACTCGGGGTAGAAAACGCCTTCGCAGGTGATGGTGTTCATAAAGACCGTCCAGACCAACGTGTAGGTGTAAGGCACGTTTCCGCCCTCGGTGGCCATCCGCGCGACCACCTGGACGGCTTCAGGCTTGGTGGGCAGGCGCTTCCAGGTCATCGCCACGCAGCGGTTCTTCTGGTTGACCAGCGAGCGCCAGGTGGCCGAACCGCGAATCCAACGGTCGTTATTGATCGGTGCGCGGAAGAGGGTAAACTGCGGCGGCGAAGCCAACAGGTCCTTGCCGTTGTAACGCACTTGGGTGAGGACGCCATCACGGAAGGTCAGTTTCGGGCCGCCGGCTTTGCCGCCCTGAGGGGCAACTTCCACCACGCCATCGGCCTCGGTCACCGACATCTCGATCTCGGGGAACTTGGCGTTCGCACCGCCCTTGGTGTCGCAATTGACCGCCTGGTCGGTGGGGATGGCGAACCACGCCTCAGCCACCTCCTGAATCTGCACATCGCGCGGCGCGCCCTGGCAGATGAAGACCGGGAAGTCGGCATCCGGCGTGCCGCTCAGCACGATCGGCACCACCGTCTCTTCACCGGGCTTCAGGTCGGGCAACATGGCCAAGAGGCCGCCGTGGCTATTGTAGAGCGCGTAACCCGAGGCAACCTTGTGGAAGAACTTGCTCTTGATGGTGAGCTGCTTCTTTTCGTTATCCCAAGCAAAGCCGAAATACTGCTGGGCATGCTTGATGGCCCAGAACTGCCCCTTGGGCAGACGGTCGGCCGTCACCACGCCATTATCGCAGAAGCTGCCGAAGTGCGGCCGATCGCCGAAGAGCCCACCGAAAGCCAGGGACTTCCCGCGATTGGGAGCCGTCTTGAAGAGGCCGGTAGCCTCGTCCTTCTCGGCGCGCAGGCTCTGATCCACAAAGTCCCAGATAAAGCCGCCAATCATCCGCGGGCAGGTCTCGTAGATCTCCATATACTCATCAAAGTTGCCGCAGGCGTTGCCCATCGAGTGGGCGTACTCCACGTGGACGAAGGGCCGGTGGGTGTGGCGCTTGGCGATGGCGCGCAGCGTATCGTGCGTGCGATACATGGCGCTATCCATATCGTTGTGCGGCGAGTTCTCAGGGAAGTCGCAGTAGTGGACCAAGCGCCCGGGGTCGTTGGCCTTCAACCAGTCGCCCTGGTCGGCCAGGTTCTTGCCCGGACCGGTCTCGTTACCGAGCGACCACATAATGATGGAGGGGTGGTTCTTATCGCGCTCGAACATATTGCGGATGCGGAACTCGTAGGCCGCGTGCCAGGAGGGGCGGTCATTCAAGCAATTAGCCGTGCCACGAATCTGGTGGGCCTCGACGTTCGCCTCGTCCATCACATAGATGCCCAGCTGGTCGCAGAGTTCATACCAATAGGGATGGTTGGGGTAGTGCGAGGTGCGCACCGCGTTGAAGTTCCCGGCCTTAATGAGTTGCGCATCCTGCTCCATCCGCGCACGCGTTACGGAGCGGCCGCGGTCCGGATCCATCTCGTGGCGGTTCACGCCCTTGAGAATGGTGCTCACGCCATTGACCAACAGCTCGCCCTGCTTACCCACCTCAATCCGGCGGAAGCCCACCTTCAGCCCCCGCTCGTCACCATTGGGCAACGCCACGCGCGCGTCGTAGAGATGCGGCTCCTCGGCCGACCAACGCAGCACACCGGGCACCTGCGCTTCGGGCAGGGCCAGCTTGACCTCCTGCCCCGGCGCCAACGCCGGCACAGCCAACTTGCGCTCGTAAATCTTGCCAATCCCCACCGTCACCTCCGTGGCCGAGCTCGGCTCAGCGCCGGCGTTGCGCACCCACACGTCGCCAGCAACCGTGCCGGTGGTGTAGTCATCGGCCAGACCCGGGCGCAGCCACACATCGCGCACCTGCACCGCCGGGGCGGTCCACACCGTCACATCGCGGAAAATGCCCGCCAGGCGCCAGAAGTCCTGGTCCTCCAGATAGCTGCCATCGCACCAACGGTAGACCTGCAGCGCGAGCACATTCTCCCCGGGCTTGAGGGCGGAGGTGATGTCGAACTCCCCGGAGGTGAAGGAATCCTCGCTATAGCCAATCTTCTGCCCGTTCAGCCACACATAGTAGGCCGATTCCACCCCCTCAAAGCGCAGGTAAACCCGCCCCTTCGAGAAACCCTCGGGCAGGGTAAAGGTCCGCCGATAGGCGCCCACCGAGTTACGCTCGGCATAGGCCGTCCAACCGCGCGGCGGCTCAGCCGTCACCTTCGGCGGGGCAATGCGGAAGGGATATTCCTCGTTCGTGTAGATCGGCGTGCCATAACCGGCAATCTGCCAACTCAGCGGCACCTCGATGCTCTCCCAGCTAGAAACATCATAGCTCGGCACCTCAAAGCCCGTGACCGCCTCCTCCGGCTTCATTGCAAAATGGAACTTCCACATCCCGTTCAACGAAAAGGTTCGCCCCGAACCCTGCGGCAACAGCGCCGCACGCGCCGGCTCACGGTTCACCTGGAAGACCGTCTCATCCTCCCACTCTGGAGCCGCCCAAAGCAGTCCACCCAAACAAGCCAACGAAGCCATTAATGCCGTTCTGAACATACACGTTCCTCCTGTTACGCCGTTAAGCATAGCATAACCCTTATGACTTATCAAACAGATCGGCTTGACGAAACTTGCCCAACCTCGGACCTCGGGCGGGTTGACTTCGCACCTCGGCGTGGTTGACCCCGGACCTCGGGCGGGTTGACCTCGGACCTCGGGCGGGTTGACCTCGGACCTCGGG
>JBJEVY010000015.1:0-3118 GCA_051884775.1 Candidatus Spyradenecus sp.
GCGAGCGCAACTACGCCGAGCCCCTGCGCGCCCACAACCTCCCCATCTACGCCATTGGCCTCGCCTTCGACCCCGAAACCCACCGCCTCGTTGACTCCGCCGCCGAAGCGCTCTAAGCAACGGCTGGCGCACAGGTTGCGCGGGGGTTGTGTTACAATGCGAGCGAAGAAGGAGCTTGAAAGACGGTATGCAGTACGCATCTGAGACATTCTTTTTGTATGGTCCGCCGGCGACAGGGAAGTCCACCTGCGCAAAGAATCTGGCGGCGGCGTTGGGGAAGCGCGCGGTGGATTTGGATACGCTGATTGAAGCGCGCGTGGGAATGAGCATTCCAGCTTATGTGGCGCAGGCCGGGCGCGAAGCCTTTCGCGATGCCGAAACAGCCACCCTGGAGGCGCTCTGCGCCGAGGCGCCAAACGCAGTGGTAGCGCTGGGCGGCGGGGCGTTGCTGCGGGCGCAAAATCGCGCGATGGTCGAAGCCTGTGGGCCGGTGGTGTGCATTCAAACCCCGCCGGAGGAGTTGGCGCGGCGGGTCGAGCGCAAGGCGGGGAGCCGCCCCTTCTCGGCAGATGCCGCAGCGTTGCTCAAAACGCTTGAGGAGCGCAAGGAGCACTACGCCTCCTTCCGGCTGCAGGTGGCGGTCGATGGTATCGCCCCGCCGCAGGAGGTGTGGCCGCGCGTGCTGGCGGCCTTTGGCATCTACCTGGTTTCGGGCATGGGCGCGCCCTACACGGTGCGCGTGGCACCTGGGGCGATTGGATTGTTGGGCGAGGTGATTGCGCGGTTGGAGCCGCGGCCGCGCCATCTGCTCTTGGTGGGCGATAGTAACACCCTGCCGCTTTACCGCGCGCGGGTGGAGGCAGCCCTGGGAGAAGCGGTGCCCTGCCACGAAATTCCCGCCGGCGAAGAGCATAAGACCTTGGCGACGGTGGAGGGCATCTGGGGGGCCATGTTGCGCGCGGGCTTGGAGCGCGGCGACCTGGTCTTGGCGCTAGGCGGCGGCGTGGTGGGCGACCTCACGGGCTTTGCCGCGGCCACCTGGCTGCGCGGCATCCGCTGGCTGAATATGCCCACGAGCCTGCTGGCGATGGTCGATGCTGGCGTGGGGGGCAAAACGGGGGCAGACCTGACAGCCGGAAAGAACTTGATTGGCGCCTTCCATCCGCCGTGCGCCGTGCTCTCGGATACCGAAGTGCTGGCCACGCTGCCCGAGCGCGAACTGCGGTGCGGTCTGGCCGAAACCTATAAGCACGCGATGATTGGCGACCCGGGCCTGGCCGAGTTGCTCGCGCGCTTTGGCCAGGCCCGTAGCTCGGTGGATTACCTGACCGAGCTGGTGGTGCGGTCGGTGGGGGTCAAGGTGCGGACCATTCTGGCCGACCCCTTTGAGCGGACCGGACTGCGCGCGGCGTTGAACCTAGGCCACACCGTTGGCCACGCGGTCGAGGCCGCCAGCGGCTTTGCCGTGGCGCACGGCGAGGCAGTGGCCATCGGGACGGTGGCGGCCGCGCGCCTGGCCGAGGGGATGGGCTTGACGCGCGAGGCCGGGCTCTCGGCGCAGGTCAAGGCCGGACTCGAGGCGCTGGGCTTGCCCACGGAAATCCCTGCCGGCTACGATGCCGCCACACTCAAAGATTACCTTTCCCACGATAAGAAGAAGGCCGCGGGCGTGGTTCGTTTCGCCCTGCCGATAGCCTTTGGCGAAGTGCGGACCGGTTGCACGGTGCGCGAGGAGGTGCTTGATGAAGTTCTTGCTGGACAACGGCTTTGATGCCCAAGTGGGCAATGCCGAGGAGATTCTCCAGGCCTTTCGTGCCGAGATGGCGCGCGGGCTCTTGGGCGAAGGAAAGCTGCCGATGTTGCCGGCTGGCTTCACGTTGAGTGAGCAGATGCCGCGCAATTGCGAGATGCCGGCCTTCGATGTGGGCGGCACGAATACGCGCTCGGCCCGCGTGCACTTCGATGCGCACGGCGTGCCGAAGGTCGGGCCGCAACTCAAGGGCTTTATGCCCGGCTCGCGCGGACCGGTCAGCCACGAGGAGTTCTATCGCCTGCTCTGCGATGTGCTCGCGCCAAACCTCCATGCCGGCGAACGCTTCGGCTTCTGCTTCTCCTACCCCGTCACCTCCGAGGGCGTGCTACTCTATTGGACCAAGCACATCCAAGCCTCGTCCATCGTTGGCACCAATGTGGCGCAGGACCTCTGCGCGGCCCTCGCCACCGGAGGTATCGGCCAGACCCGCCCCGTGGTGCTCAATGACACGGTTGCCGCCCTCCTGGCCGCCTACGCCCACCACGCCGAAGAGCAGCGCGCGGCCTATGTGGGCTTCATCCTCGGCACCGGCACCAACACCGCCTACGCCGAAGCCGCCGGGCGCATCCTCAAGGCCCCGGGCCTCCCCGCCGGCACCTTTATGCCCATCAACTGCGAATCGGGCAACTTCGCCAACTTCCCCCGCTCGCGCTTCGATGAGCGCCACGAAGCCACCTCCGGCAACGGCAAAGCCCTCTGGGAGCGCTGCATCTCCGGCGTGCACCTAGGCGGCTTGGGCACCGAAATCCTCCGCACCGCCGCCGAGGCCGGGCTCTTCTCCGCCGGGCTGCGCGATGATGTCCTCTCTCGCGCGCTCTCCAATATCGAGATCGACGACTTCTGCGCTGGCCGCCGCCCCGACCTCTTCGCCTGTTCGGCCGACGAAGCCCAGCTCATCCGCTCGCTCCTCTGCCCAATGTACGAGCGCGCCGCCCGCTTCGCCGCCATCAACATCGCCGCCGCGGCCCTCCAATCCGCCGAGGCCCGCGGTTGCCACTCCGGCCTCTGCCGCATCAATGCCGATGGCTCCACCTTCTGGAAGACCGCCTGCGTTCCCTTCCGCGACATCGTCGAACAGCAACTCGATACCCTCCTCCGCCCCCGCGGCTTCTCCTTCGAAATCGTCCGCATCGACGATGCCCCCCTCCTCGGCGCCGCCATCGCAGCAGCCGCCCAGGCCTAACCCACCCCTCCCAAGCCCCGAGCATCCGCCGCCCGGGGCTTCTTCATCTTCATCCCGCCCCAAGGCGAACAATTAACCCCCGGGCTTAATTCAATTATCCCCCCGGGGATAATTATTCCACC
>JBJEVY010000016.1:0-7372 GCA_051884775.1 Candidatus Spyradenecus sp.
ACGCCGCCGGCGAGCTTGGCGAGGCGCTCCTGGAGCTTCTCGCGGTCGTAGTCGGAGGTGGTGGTCTCGATCTGGTGCTTGATTTCAGCCACGCGGCCCTGGATGGCGGAGCTCTGGCCAGCGCCTTCGACGATGGTGGTCGACTCCTTGTCCACCGTCACGCGCTTGGCGGTGCCGAGCTGCTCGAGGGTGACCGAGTCGAGCTTGATGCCGAGGTCTTCGGAGATGACCTGGCCGCCGGTGAGGATGGCGATGTCCTTGAGCATCTCCTTGCGGCGGTCGCCGAAGCCGGGGGCCTTGACCGCGCAGATCTGCAGGGTGCCGCGGAGCTTGTTGACCACGAGGGTGGCCAGCGCTTCGCCTTCCACGTCCTCAGCGATGATGAGCAGCGGGCGGCCGCTCTTGGCCACACCCTGGAGGATGGGCAGCATGTCGTTGAGGTTGGAGATCTTCTTCTCGTAGATGAGGATGAAGGGGTTGTCGAGGACGCACTCCATGCTCTCGGCGGCGGTCACGAAGTAGGGGCTGAGGTAGCCCTTGTCGAACTGCATGCCCTCGACGACGTCGGAGGTGGTCTCGGTGGTCTTGCCGTCTTCCACGGTGATGGTGCCATCCTTGCCAACCTTGTCCATCGCGTCGGCGATGATGGTGCCGATTTCGGTGTCGCCGTTGGCGGAGATGGTGGCCACCTGGGCGATTTCGTCGTTGGTGGAGACCTTCTTGGCGAGGGCGGCAATGGCCTCGACGGCGGCGGCGGCGGCCTTATCGATGCCGCGCTTGACGGCCTGCGGGTTGGCACCGGCGGTGACGTTCTTCAGGCCTTCGCGGTAGATCGCTTCGCCCAGGATGGTGGCGGTGGTGGTGCCGTCGCCGGCCACATCGTTGGTCTTGGAGGCCACTTCGCGGACCATCTGCGCGCCCATGTTCTCGAAGGGATCGGGCAGCTCGATCTCCTTGGCGACGGTGACGCCGTCCTTGGTGATCTGCGGCGAGCCGAACTTCTTGTCGATAATCACATTGCGCCCGGAGGGGCCCAGGGTGGTGGCCACGGCCTTGGCGAGCTTGCTCACGCCACTGAGGATGGCCTGGCGGGCGTCGCCTTCGTACTTCATTTGCTTAGCGGACATTTGCGTAAATCCTTTCTGCGTTATGCATTAGCCGAGGATGCCGAGCAGGTCCTCGGAGCGGACAATCTGGTAGGTGACATCGTTGAGCTTGACCTCGGTGCCGCCGTACTTGGGCAGCAGGACGGTGTCGCCGGGCTTCACATCGAAGGGGACTTCCTTGCCATCCTTGTCGCGCTTGGTGCCGACGGCGATAACGGTGCCTTCCATCGGCTTTTCCTTCGCGGTGTCGGGGATGATGATCCCGCCGCGGGTCACTTCCTTCTCTTCCTTGGGCTGGACCAGCACGCGGTCGCCGAGGGGACGAATTGCAGGTGTAGACATGTTCATTTCCTTTCTAAATTGAGTGAACGGTTGACTGTGGACCGTTAGGGGGTGCGGCGAGCGGGGTGGGGGACCGCGCTCGCCGCGGCAGGTTAGTTCATCTTGAAGTCGGCATCGACCACGTCGTCGCCGCCCTTCTTCTGCTCGCCAGCGCTCTGGGCGCCCGCATCGGCACCCGGGGTGGGGCCGCCGGCGGGGTTCGCGCCGGGCTGCTGATACATCGCCGCGCCAGCGGTCTGGAGGATCTGCATCAGGGCCTCTTGCTTGGCCTTGATGGCGGCAGCGTCGGTGCCCTTGAGAGCGTCCTTGAGTTCGTTGACGGCGCCTTCGATCTTGGCCTTGGCGTCGGCCGGGATCTTGTCGCCATTCTCCTTGAGCATCTTCTCGGCCTGGTAGGCGATCTGCTCGGCCTGGTTGCGGCTTTCGACCGCGGCCTTGCGCTCTTCGTCTTCCTTGGCGTAGCGCTCGGCATCCTGGCGCATCTTCTCGATCTCGTCCTTGGAGAGGCCCGAGGAGGCGGTGATGGTGATCTTCTGCTCCTTGCCGGTGCCCTTATCCTTGGCGGTCACGTTGAGGATGCCGTTGGGGTCGATGTCGAAGGTGACCTCGATCTGCGGCACGCCGCGCGGGGCCGGGGGGATGCCCTCGAGGTTGAAGCGCCCGAGGAGCTTGTTATCCGCGGCCATCTTGCGCTCGCCCTGGAAGATCTTGATCTCCACGCCGGGCTGGTTGTCCACGGCCGTCGAGAAGACCTCGGACTTCTTGCAGGGGATGGTGGTGTTGCGGTCGATCAACGGGGTGGCCACGCCGCCGAGGGTCTCAATCGAGAGCGTGAGCGGGGTCACGTCGAGCAGGAGGACGTCCTTCACGTCGCCCTTCAAGATGCCGCCCTGGATGGCCGCGCCCATCGCGACGACTTCGTCGGGGTTCACGCCCTTGTGCGGCTCCTTGCCAAAGATCTCCTTGGCCTTCTCCTGCAAGCGCGGCATACGGGTCTGCCCGCCCACGAGCACCACCTCGTCCACCGACGAGATGCCCGCATCGTCCATGCACTTGCGGCAGGGGCCGACCGTGCGCTCGACCAGGTGATCGGCCAGCTGCTCGAGCTTCGCGCGGCTGAGCTGGATGTTCAGGTGCTTGGGCCCGGTGGCGTCCATCGTGATGAAGGGGAGGTTGATGTCGCTATTCTGCGCGCTGGAGAGCTCAATCTTCGCCTTCTCGGCCGCTTCCTTGATGCGCTGAATGGCCTGGGTGTCCTTGGAGAGGTCAATCCCCGTCTGGGCCTTGAACTCCTCGAAGAGCCACGTCATCACCGCCTGGTCCACGTCGTCGCCGCCCAGCTGCGTATCGCCGTTGGTGGCCTTCACCTCAAAGACGCCGTCGCCGATGTCCAGGATGGAGATATCGAAGGTGCCGCCGCCGAAGTCGTAGACGGCAATCTTCTCATCCTTCTTCTTGTCCAGACCGTAAGCCAGCGAAGCGGCCGTCGGCTCGTTGATGATGCGCAGGACCTCGAGGCCGGCAATCTTGCCCGCGTCCTTCGTAGCCTGGCGCTGAGAGTCGTTGAAGTAGGCCGGCACCGTGATGATGGCCTGCGTGACCGGCTCGCCCAGACGCATCTCGGCATCCGCCTTCAGCTTGGCCAGGATCATTGCGGAAATCTCCGGCGGAGAGAAGGTCTTGTCGCCCACCTTGATGGCCGCGTCGCCATTGGCCGCGCGCGTCACCTCGTAGGGGACCATCGCGATCTCCTTCTGCATCTCGTCGAACTTGCGCCCCATAAAGCGCTTGACCGAGTAAATCGTCCCCTTCGGGTTCATCACCGCCTGGCGCTTGGCCGGCAGACCCACCAGACGCTCCCCGTTCGCCGTGAACGCCACGATCGAAGGCGTGGTCCGCTGCCCTTCGGCATTCTCCAACACACGCGCCTCGCCGCCTTCCATCACGGCCATGCACGAATTCGTCGTGCCCAGGTCAATACCAAGAATCTTGCTCATAATCTCTTTCCTTTCTCGCGGCCCAGAGCCGCTGCTGTTCGGTCACCTTTGCAACGCGCGTGCCAAATCCAAAAAAGCCCCGCCCTTCGCCCAAAACCGTGCCAAACTGTGCCACTTCGTGCCACGGTGTGCCACACCGTGCCAAAACGTGGCAGCCCCTGCCACCCGCCGTCCCCTCAATTCGATCCCAGGCCGGGGCGCTCACCCCGGCTCCAACTTCCGCTCGGGGGTGCACGGGGAGGGGGGAGGGGGGCACGGGCGGGGGGCCGCTCGGGGGTGCGCGGGGGGCAACGCCCCCGCAGCCCGAGAAAACCCGGCCTCAGGCACACCCCCGGCCGCGCCCGCCCGGCCCCCCAGCCCCTCCAATGGCCGCGCCCTTCCCCCCGCAGCCCGAGAAAACCCGGCCTCAGGCACACCCCCGGCCGCGCCCGCCCAGCCCCCCAGCCGCTCCAATGGCCGCGCCCTGGCCTCCACCCCGCCTGGCGCGGGGCTCCCTTACCGAAAGGCCAGCCCTCCTCCTGCTTTCGGCGGTTCTGTGGCGCGGCATATTTGCCGCGCAGGGCGCGCAGCGCCCGCCTGGCTCAAAACCCCTAGCCCCTCCAATGGCCGCGCCCGCCCCGCACCCCCAGCCCCTCCAATGGCCGCGCCTTTTGACAGCAAAAAACCCAGGGCCTTGTGTGAAACCACAAGGCGACCTGGGTGCTTTATTCTGCTGTTAACCCCGCAAGGGGGAGGGGCTTACCACTGCGATTCGCGCGGGGCGTCGCCGTAATCGCGGCGCGGTCCGCCGTAGCCGCCGCGGCCACCGCGGTTGCCATAACCGCCACGCCCGCCGCCGAAGCCGCCGCGTCCGCCACGGCCACCAAAGCTACCACGCCCGCCACCAAAGCCACGACGCTCTTCGCGCGGCTTGGGCTGGGATTCATTGGCGCGGATCTGGCGCCCATCGAGTTCCGAGCCATTGAGCGCTGCGATGGCCGCATTGGCCTCGTCAGCATTCGGCATCTCCACAAACCCAAAGCCCTTCGAGCGGCCAGTCATCCGGTCCGTCACCACACGAGCAGAGGAAACCTCGCCAAAGGCGGCGAAAGCAGCGCGCAGACCCTCGTCGTCCGTCGCATAGGCAAGATTGCCAACATAGATATCCATAGAAACCAACAACCTTCTGGTGACCGCAGTGGGGCGTTTTGGCCGGTTCACCTCTCCCGCGGCAAGGCAGAAGGCGTCCGTCAGGACCATCCTAAAGGGGGCTGTCCCCTTCCAAAACAGCCTATACAATACCTCATTCCCGGGGCAAAATGCAAGCGCGAACATCCGGCCGGGGGCGCGGTGAGCGGCCGGGTGCGGGCTGCGAGGGGCGGGCTGCTGGACCCTCAGCGGGGCGGTCTTGCCGTGGCCGGCTCCGTCGGACCTCCCGGGAGCTGCCGGGCGTGGCGTGGCGCGACGTGGGGAAATGCGCTATGCTATGGGCCAAAGGAAAGGAGTCGATGATGAAGCGGCAATGGTTTATGGGGCTCTTGGCCCTGACGTTGGGGGCGATGCTGACGGGCTGCCAGAGCGGGTCGTGTGCGGTGGTTGGTGCGGCGGAGGGACGGCTCGCCACGGAATCGGCCCATCGTTGCCTTTCGCTGTGCCTCGGCACGGTCACGGTTACGCAGCCCGCCCAGCTTAACTACCGCGGGGTGCTTCTGGGGCTAATCCACAACACCCTTCCGCCCGGCGACATTCAGCGCGTCTTCTTGGATGAGCAGTGCCACCTCGCCGGCGTCTCCCTTCAACTGCTTGAGCAAACGCAGGTGGGCTCCGTGCACGGGGTTGCGGTGAGCGGCCTCTTGGCCGACATTGCCGAGCTCCAAGGGGTGCAACTCTCGCTCTTGGCCAATCGTGCCGACACCCTGGGCGGCGCCCAGCTCTCCTTGGCGATGAACCGCACCTCCGGCGAGGCCACGGGGCTCCAGATTGGCCTGCTGAATGTGGCCACCGAGCTCCACGGCCTCCAGTTGGGGCTGCTGAACATCAACCGCTCGGGTTGGGTGCTTCCGCTCCTCAACTTCGCCTGGTAAACCCCTCGCCCCTCGTTCTCTCCTTGACAAGACGCTTGATGGGGTGCCTCATACCCCCTCGGCCGTTTTGGGCTCGGGGATACCCCCAAAAAAGGTAGGGCCTACCTCGGGTCGACCTAGGGCCTACCTCGAGGTGACCTAGGCCCTAGGTCGAATTGAGGTAGGCGCGGGGGGACTTATCGACAGGTGGCCGAAGCGGAATAAGCGAGGAATATGGTAACCTTTTAGCGTCTTGAGCGTAGTCTAGGTGTTGAGCGAGGCGGTGCTGCGCAAGCCGGGCGCGGAGGAGGGGGCCGGGGTGCGCACCGATGCGCTCTCGCGCGTGGAGTTGAAGCAGGCCTTCGAGACCTACGACGCGCTCTTCAACACCGATAGCGGTCGCTGGAAGCTCTACAACGAGTTTTTGGAAGCGGCGAAGGCGGCGTGCGGCTACACGGGGTTGACGGCGGACTTCGAGGAGCAGTATCTGCGCCTGAGCGCACCCGAGGATCAGATTGGGCGCTATCTGAATTGCGACGAGGGGCCCGGGCGCGTGAGCGACGGCGACTTCCGCGCCTTCTTGAAGCGCTTGGAGGGGCGGGTGTAGACCGCGAAGCTGTGCATGGGGCTGGGGAAGCAGGTGGATGACCTGCACAAGTACAAGCCGACGATGGCCGAGAGCCTCCACGCGCCGCTCCTCAATGCGCTGGCCGAGCGCCTGGGCGAGGAGATTGGCGAAGAACAGCGCGCGCTGGTGGCCGACTTCGCCATCGCGCAGGTCATCGACCGGGCGAAGACCTTTGCCCTCCTCTACGTCGAGGAGCCCGACCCCGAGCACCTGCAGGCGCGGCTGCTCCGCGAGGCGCTGGCCGTGGCCGAACCTCACGCCCGCCAGGCCAAGGCCTTGGCCGAGGCGCTCGCCGGCGAGCCGCTCGTCGCCGCCCAGCTTGCCGCCTACTACCATATCAACCTGGATGCCGAGCTCCCCGACGACCTGCGTTCGCCCGTGGTGCGCTTGATTGACGATCTGACCGACCGCCTGATGTCCAGCGGCCAGCCCATGGCCATCCTCAACGCGATCCTCGATGACCTCCTCGACGCCTCGGCCCACATCTCCCGCGAGACCACCAGCCGCCCCGCCCCCGGCCCCGAAGAGGTCAACAACCGCTTCTACGCCCTCACGCAACAGGACTTCACCGCCTTCCTGGCCGAAGCCCACGGCCGCAACACCGAGAACCTCCTCCGCGCCCTCGCGCGTCTGCAGAAAGCCTAACGATGACCTACCCTGAACTCTTGGCCGACTTCGCCCGCACTCTGGGGCTCGACCCCCTGGAGCCCGACGAGACGCTCACCTGCCTCCTCCTCGCCGAGGAGGCCACCCTCACCCTCCAGGCGGTCCCCGAGTGCGGCCACCTCCTCCTCTCGGCCCCCGTGGCCGAGCTCCCCGAGAGCGCGCCCCCGGCGCAGTTGCGCGCCTTCCTGGCCGCGAACTACGCCTTTGGCGAGACCGCCGGCGCCACCCTCGCCCTCGCCCCCGATGGCGAAACCCTGACCCTCTGCCGCGCCCTCCCCCTGGAGGGGCTCACCGGCGAGGGGCTGCGCGGGCAGATCGAGCGCTTTGTCGCGGCCCTCTTGGAGTGGCAAGCGCGCGTGCGTGCCGAGGAGGCCTCCGCCCAGCCGCCGTCCCCCGCCGAAGCGCTCATCTTCTCCTAAGCCCCGCCGCCACCCGAAAGCGCCTGCGGCGCTCTTCCCCGCGCATTCCGCTCTCCCCACCCAGCCCCTCCTCCGCCCAGAGGTAGGGCCTAGGCCACTTCGAGGTAGGGCCTAGGTCACTTCGAGGTAGGGCCTAGGTCACTTCGAGGTAGGGCCTAGGTCACTTCGAGGT
>JBJEVY010000016.1:7472-11582 GCA_051884775.1 Candidatus Spyradenecus sp.
AGGGCCTAACGCGCTCTTGGCCAATCGTGCCGACACCCTGGGCGGCGCCCAGCTCTCCTTGGCGATGAACCGCACCTCCGGCGAGGCCAATTGGTCTGCTGAATGTGGCCACCGAGCTCCACGGCCTCCAGGTGGGGCTGCTGAACATCAATCGCGCCGGCTGGGTGCTCCCCTTAATCAACTTCGCTTGGTAGCGCCCCGCGGTCAGCCCCGCCCCTTCACGCGAGCGCCGCCCCGTCCCTCTCGGGCGCTTCGCGGGCACCTCCGAAAAAAGGCGAAAAAGCACCTTGACGCGATGGGGGGGGTGGTAATATGTAAGTGTTCTTCGGGTGAGTATTGCCTGAAGATGATAGGTTGCTCCGAAGTTTCCCGGCGGAGGCCTATAAGTCAAACGAGAGGGAATGTGAAAGGCTAGAGGCATGAAGCAGATGCATCTGTGGTTGGCAGTAACAATGACAAGTATACTGGCGTTAGCGACTGGCTGCTCAGCGGTCGATCCTATGACCGTCAAGCAGACAGTTCGTGACTTTCAGGAGGTGAAGACGGTGACGGCTCCGGTGCCAACCGACCGCTATAAGATTGCGATTATCTCGCGCGTGACACCGCACTTGAGCGACAATCGCTACGATGAGCACCTAAAGGGCCAGATGGAGAGTGCCGTGGCGAACAATTTCACAAACCTCGGCTGGTTCGACACAGTTGACCGTAAGAATGGTGTAGCACTGGCCGGCGAAGCCATGCTCTCGGGCGAGAAGGATGCCTTTAACGCCCAGAAGTTGGGCGCGGCACAGTTGGCGCTGGTGAGCGATTCTTCGGTGGTCTACATCGCCAAGCAGGGGTGGAAGCGAACGGCTTACTCCGACAAGGCGCGCGGAGCGCAGGTGGAGAGCGATTTCCGCTTAATCGACCTGGAGACGCGTGAGCCATTGTTGGTGAAGAAGTTCCGTTCGTCGATTTCTTCGGGCAAGGGAGATATTCGTGCGGCCATCACGACAGCGGCAAATGTGAACGCAAAGAAGTTTGCCCGTGTGGTGGCCTCGCGAATGTTGCCCGAGGGCAAGGTGATGCAGACGCGCGGTGATGGGCAGTATGCCTTAGTCAACTTCGGCAAAAACTATCAGGCCACGCCGGAGAGCGACACGATGAGCGCGGCTAAAGTCGAGTTCTTCACAAATGAGGAAACCACCGGACCGGACGGCGAGAAGCGCCTTGAGCCGATTGTCGTGGGCAGCGGCGAGGTGATTCGTGCCGAGGGGCAGAAGGCCTGGGTGGAGGTGACCAACTACAAGGATGCGCCGGTCTTCAAGGGCCATTGTGCGCGCGTCTCGGAATCGGTTGGCGAAAACGAGGGGGACGACCTGGAGTAACGCCACGAGAATCCTGCCGGGGAGGCCCCCTTCTCGGCAGGACTTTTGGAGCATTCGCAGGCAAAAGGAGCGAGGCATGAGAGGTTGGTTGATTGTTGGCGTGTTGGCGATGGCAGGTGTTGCGATGGGGCAAAGCAAGTTTGCCGTCACGTTGCGGGATTTTGAGGTCAAGCCAGGCGTGCGTGTATCACGCGAGGTGGTAGCGGATATCCGCACGCGCCTGGGAGATGCGTTGGCCAATAGCGGGCGCTTCACCCTGCTTGAACGCAAACAACTCAAGGAGTTTGTGGCAGAGCAAGAGCTAGGAGATAGCGGGATGACCGATGGCGAGGTGCCGCAGTCGAATGCGTTGCGCTCAAGTAAGTGGATTATCTATGGCACAGTGATGAACTGTAACGTGTCGCGTTACCTAGTCAACGGAGTGGCCTTCCAGCGCCAAAAGCTGGAGATGCAACTGCGTCTGGCCAACGGCGAGAGCGGCGAGGTGGTGGCTATCAAGACCGTGAATGGGGAAGCCTCCGCCGGAACACTGATCAAGCAGGAACAGCACGAACTCTCCGCCGAGGCCTTGCGAGAAGTGGTACAAGACCTAGTGGTCAAGGCGTGCGATGGCATCATCGATGTGATCGACCCGGCCCGCGTGGTCTCCGTGAACCGCAAGTATGTCTTTGTTAACCTCACCGAAGCGCAGGTGAAGGAGGGCGACCGCCTGGAGGTGCTGACGGGCGAGGATGTGCCGGTAGGAAACTTGATTGTAGTCATTCCTGGCATCCGCAACTCGCGTTGCGAGCCAGATGACGAATCGATGCTCGAGGACTTCTCCAAGGGAATGCGCGTGGTGCGTGCCCAGGAAAAGCCCCAGCGCGCAAAGCCGAAGCCCAGCAATATGAACCGATTGCGCAATATGCGCCGATAAGGGGAGGGAACAGCGATGGTTGCGAAATCCTTGCGAAGCATAGCACTTGGCATCTTGGTGGCGGCTTGGTGCACAACGGCATTGGCCGCTCCACCGAGCGCAATTGTGGAACTCGCCCGCGAAATGTGCGAGAATGGGGCCGATGTGCAGGCTGGTAGCACACCCGAACTCGGGGTCTTCGTGGTCGGCATCGGGCGCGCCCCAATGGGTGAAGACCTCGACCAGACGCGTGAAGCAGCGCGGTTGGGTGCAGTCCACGCCATCTCGGCCTTCGTCGGCACCACCTTCTCGGGCTCCTCAACCGTGGAAGAGCGCGCCTCCGTCAGCCAAGGCAACGCCGAAGTGGAGAGCTTCTTCACCAAGCGCAGCCAGAGCGAGGCAAAGGCCTTCCTCGGCGGCATTCAGACCTTGAGCGCGCGGCGCAACGAGCACGGTAGTATGGAGGTGGTGGTCTACACCGCCCAGCGCAGCCCGCAGGTGGCCGAAGCGCAGCGCGTGCTGGCGCAAGCCACCGAACTGCAAGGGGCCGTCATCGCCACGGGGTATGGGACAGACCGCGCCGCAGCCGAAAAACGTGCCCTCGCCTCGGCCGTCGACCAGGTGGTCGGCACAATGATTATCGGCAAGACCTCCGTCAACGAGCGCACGGAGTTGACCGCCAAGCTCTCAAGCAGCGCGCAGGGGCTGGTGGAAAGCTATCGCGTGGTCCGCGAGACGCACGAGGAACAGCAGTTTTGCGTGGTGGTGGCCGCAAAGGTCTCCAAGCGCAAGGTCTACGAGAACTACCGCGCCTACTTCAAGCACCTCGATAACCCCGTCTTCTATCTGCGTGCCTCCGATGCCGACCTCGCCAATGCCTTCGAGCAATACTTCCTCGACAAGGGCGTTCGTTTGACGCGCAACCTCGCCTCCGCCCACTACATCATTTCCGTGGATGGCCAGTACACCCTCCGCCCAAACCCGATTACCGGCGCCCCGGGGGTGGTCCTCTCCGCCCGCGTTGAAGTCTGCTCGCGCGATGGTCAGCGCGTGCTGATGAGCCTGCCGCCCCAGCGAGCCGCCAAGGATAGCCGCGTGCTGACCCCTGCGCAGATGACCGAAGAGGTCTCGCAACGCGTCTTCGGCAAACTCAAGCCGGCGCTCGACGAGGCCTTCCACAAGATGGTCCTCACCCTGCTTGATGACGCCCAATAACCTTTATTCCAATTCAACCCTTCCTATGAAAGGAAACAGTATGAACAAAATGATGCACTACGCCGTGCTTGCCTTGGCCGCTACCGCCCTTCAGGCCCGCGCCCAGGAAGCCACCCCGGCCCCCGCCGCCGCACCCTCCCAGGCTACAGCCGCCCAGACCGCAGCCGCCCCCACCGTGTCGGCCCCCGCCCCCATCGTAGTCCAAGGTTCCCCCGCCGAAACCAAGGTCGAGCCAGGCGAAGTGGAGGAGAAGCTCTCCGTTGAAGATCGCATCTCCGATATCCTGGCGGATAAGGAGTGGGACAACTACAATATTGGCCCCGATGGCAAGCCCTTCTTCGTTGCTAAAGGCATCGCCGAGATTAACGCCCCGGTCGATAGCCCGAACTACAACACCTCTCGTATGATTGCCTTTGACCGAGCCATGCTGCTGGCCAAGCAGGAGATGGCCGAGTTCATCGCCTCGAAGATCTCTCAGGACCTACAGTTCGTTGAAGAGCGTCAGCAGCAAGCCAATGCGGAGGCTGTTGCCGAGCGTCTGCCCGACACCCCCTTGACGACGAAGATTAAGCAGTTGATTGCCGCCAAGCTCGACAACGCTTTACGCGCCGAAGGCATTGACCCAAAGAAGGA